>DUCD01000506.1:36620-53460 GCA_012959985.1 Verrucomicrobiales bacterium
GAATCGTGCACTGCCCAACATCAGGTTGTGAAAAACCCCGAGGTTAAAACTCGAAAACTTGATGCGTAAGAGTATAGCATGCAGGATCTCCATAATTGCAATGCCGACTGGCAGAATGGAATTTCGTACGGTAAATTCAGCTTATAGGCCCATGGCCTCTGATGTTCATGAAAATTTTAAGATACCTCACGATTATCCTGTTGGTAATCCAAGTTGCCTGTCGGGTGAATGATCTGAACGTAGATGATTCATCCCCACTGGGTAGGGTTGATACCCAAGGGGCGGCAACTGGGGATTTGGTTGGGGGGGCTTCGGAGGGTGGTCTATCGGAAATCCCGGATTCCGTCATCGAGAAAGGAAAAAGACTTCCATTTATTGTAGAGCCCTCCTTTCGAATCAAAGGGGAAGTTGCCTCCATCTACCCGGAATTACGATTTGTAGTATTGGACTTTAATCTGCAGGCCATGCCCGTGGTCGGTGAATCGCTGGTAGTCTACCGTAATGGTCATAAGGTGGCTGAAGTGAAAGCCAGTGGATTTTTCAGAGATAGTAAAATAGCTGCCGATATTTTGACAGGGGAGCCCCGGAAAGGGGACGAAGTCTGGGTCGAACCTAAGTGATTCACCCCTTTGCTTTTTTGACCTTTTTTCCGGGTTCTTTTGGGGTCTGATAGGGGGTATGCAGGTTGAAATAGATGCCGCACAGGGGCTTGGGCTGTTCGTTCTGGCTCAGAATGATCGTCAATTGGCGATCCAGTGCAATTCCATGACGCAGGTCTGACCCTCGCCCTTGATAGGCCCGGATGGCTTTCTCCATTAGAGATTCTATTGAGCTCCGGAATTGGTCAGGAGTCTTGTCGATGCAGACGATATACTTTTGGTAGACGTCCAGCGCTTTGGCGATTTCCGGTTCAAATGTTTCAATAGTCACGGCCTTCAGGTTAGGAATCCCTAGGAGAATGTCAAAATTTTCCTGAGGTCGGTTGAGAAATCATCGGAATTTTGTCGGTGCAGCCGGGTTATTCAGGGTTTGATGGATGTATCTGCTGTGCCTTGGTTGGTTTCCGAGGGCCGAAAAGAGCGGTGCCTACCCGTATGGTGGTGGCTCCTTCTTCGATCGCCACTTCAAAATCGTTGCTCATTCCCATGCTCAATTCTGAAAGAGGAGCTTGGAGAATCTGTTCGGCCTCTGTTTTTAATTCCCGCAGTCTCCGGAAGAAAGTCCGCATTTCTTCCGGTTCTTTTGACCAGGGAGGGATGATCATGAGTCCATGAATTTCCAGTCTCATCAGCTGGTTGAGTGTGGGGAGTTCGCTGATCAGCAATTCAGGAGATAGTCCGAATTTCGATGATTCTCCTCCAATATTAACCTGCAGAAGAATGGGCACAGATCTCGCCAATTTTTCAGCTTGGGAGTTAAGCTTCTGTGCCAGATTCACGGAATCCACGCTGTGGATCATTTCGAAACTCCGCACGGCGTCCTTTGCTTTGTTGGTCTGAAGATGACCGATCAAGTGCCAATGGGCCGACGAAGAGCATTGAGACCGCTTCAGCAGCGCTTCCTGAATCCGGTTTTCACCGAATAGAGTCAGACCCGCATCCATTGCCTCTCTAACAGCCTCTGCCGTTTGCCCCTTTGAAACCGCCATCAGGGTGACTTCCTCTACCGGACGTTCCGCTCGACCACAGGCTTCCTCGATTCGAATTTGAATCTTTTCAAGATTTTCAATCAGACTCATCCGCTTCAAAATAATTCATCTGCCGATTAACTCAAGGATCGGTTCTGTTTGATTTAAAAATCACGGGTCGAGTGATGTCGTGGCGAAGGTGCCATTCGGTCTTGATTTTAAGTGGGTTTTCATTTTGATTTCCTTGATGAGGACGAATCAATATCAGGGTGTGATTTTCGATATGGACGGGGTCATTGTGGACAGTGAGCCTCGTCATGAAAAAGCGTTCCTCGAAGTCTGCAACGACATAGGGTTCGGAGAGAATCACGGGATGCATTTTCCGAATTATTTAGGCAGAAGCGATCAGGTCCTTTGGGAGGATTTCATTGAAAAGCATCAACCGGAGCAGAGCTTTGAGCATCTTCTGGAAGCCAAGAGACAATACTTCATCAAATACCTCCATGAGGAAAAGCCGATTTTTCCCGGGGTCCGAGAGTTAGTGCAGAGGTTCTCCGGGAAATACTCACTCGCGGTGGCTTCGGGATCGCTGCGGACTGTTATCCATGAAGTCCTGGCGGTCGGTGAATTGGTCGACTTTTTTCCGATTGTCATCAGTTCCCAGGATGTGACTCATTCCAAGCCGGCTCCGGATATTTTTCTACTGACTCTTGAAAAAATGGAGCTTCAAGCCAATCAGGTTTGTGTCATTGAAGACACAGTTGCCGGTGTTCGGGCGGCGCGAGCAGCGGGAATGGATGTTGTGGCGATCACCAATACGTATTCGAGGAATGATCTTCATGAAGCCTCCCATGTCGTGGACACTTATCAAGCCATCGGGCAATTCATCGATTGATTCATCTTCAATCCTGTTGCGTCGACTGTCCTCAGCCGAAAGGGTCGGCGGCAGTAATGGAAATGCGCTGGGGACAGCGCACGCTACAGGAGCTTCAGGTGAAGAACATGATTCAGGAGCCTGCTAAGGAATTTGCGTCGGTGAGCAGCGCATTGACATCACTCTCTTCCGTGTCCCAGGAGGCCATGAAGCGACAGCCGCCTTCGCCGATGAAATTGTAGAATTTCCAACCACGGCTTTTCAGACCTTCCTGAATTGCTGAAGGAATCTCCACAAAAACAGCGTTCGCCTGAGGGGGGAAAAGGATTTTGAAGTCAGGGATTGATCTGAATCCATCTGCAAGGAGGCTTGCCATCCGGTTGGCATGAGATGCGTATTTCAACCATACTTGATCTTTTAACATGCCAAGCCAGGGGGCTGCCAGAAACCTCATTTTCGAGGCGAGCTGTCCTGCCTGTTTACATCGATAATCAAATTCATTAGCCAGCTCAGGTTTAAAGAAAACCACTAGATCTCCCAACGCCATACCGTTTTTAGCGCCGCCGAAACATAGTACATCCACCCCGGCTTTCCATGTCAACTCCGCCGGTGATTTTCCACTCGCAGTGACCGCATTGGCAAATCGGGCGCCGTCCATGTGGTATTTCAATCCCAATTCCGAAGCGACGGCTCCGATTTCTCCGATTTCCTCAGAGGTGTAAAGGGTGCCCAGTTCGGTGGATTGAGTCACAGAAATCACTTGGGGTTTCGGATAATGAATATCGGTCCGCCGTTTTACCATTCGATGGATCGAACTCACATTTATTTTTCCGTCTTCTCCATCCAGAAGGAGGACTTTGGTGCCATTCGAAAAAAATTCGGGAGCTCCGCATTCATCCGTCTCCACATGGGCGGATCGGTGACAGAGAATGCTGTGATAGGATTGACTCAGCGAAGAAAGTGCCAGAGAGTTGGCGGCCGTTCCGTTGAAGACGAAAAACACCTCACAATCGGTTTCAAATAATTCTCGGATGGAGTCGGCTGCAAGGGCTGTCCATTGGTCCTCTCCATAGCTTGGTTCGTGGTCACAATTGGCCCGTTGCATTGCCTCCAAGGCCTCCGGGCAGACTCCTGAATAATTGTCGCTGGCGAACTGTCGTTTTCGAGACCTTGTCTGCATCACTCTTTACATAGTCGGCCGGGTTGTCGGATTCAATGAGAAACTGTGAAATCCGTAGAGTCGGCAGGACCCCCTGTTCCCACTGCCTTTAGGTTAAGGAATTCAGGCACCCCTGAAGCTGGGGGCGTCGACCCCGGATCATTGAAATTGGCATTCATTTCTTCCATATTCCGGCCTCGACGCGGCCAGCTTCAGGGATGACGGTATTAAAACACCTCCCGATCAGGCTTAACCTAATGGCAATGCAGCAGGCCCTGCCTCATCCAATTTTGTGGGCGCTGGGGACAGTGCCCCTCATTCTGGCATTGCTTGAATCCTTGGATGGTTCTAGACTGGCCGGATGAAAACGGTACGAAAACTGGATCATACCCGGTACCGGGTGTCGGATATGGAAGCGTCGGTCAAATTCTACACAGAGGTGATTGGGCTCGAAGAAGTAAAAAGGAAGAAATCACCACGTGGATCCGAACTTGTTTTTTTAAAGGCCCCCGAAAGCAACGAGTTGATTGAATTGTGCCATTATCCCAACAGTGGGTCGGTGAATGTCCAGGAGGATCTTACCCATTTGGGGTTTCTGGTCGACAGCCTGGAAGAATTTGAAACTCATATCAAAACCCTGGGATATAGTTTCTCCGATGGTCCTCATATCCATCCCGAAGGAGGTGGATTTGCATTTGTAGATGCTCCTGAAGGTTACGAAGTGGAAGTGATTGAACGAAGAGCTTCCTGACCGGACTCAAGGTAAGATGCCTATGGAATTCAGAGCCGGGTCTTTCCAGTTTCAGTTTCCGCGTCCAACCCTCATCATGGGCATTCTGAATGTGACTCCGGATTCTTTTTCCGATGGAGGGTGCTATTTGGATACCGAGTCTGCAGTGGAACGGGCTTACTGTATGGCGCAGGCCGGAGCGGACATCATTGATGTCGGAGGGGAATCCACCCGGCCCGGTGCTGAACCGGTGCACCCTGAAGAGGAACTGCGGCGCGTCCTCCCGGTCATCGAAAAGATGAAGGAGCGAATCTCAATCCCGATATCGATTGATACCCGGAAAGTGAAAGTAGCAGGGCAAGCCTTAAAGTGCGGAGCGAGCATCATCAACGATGTGGAAGCCTGCCGAGAGGACGATGAAATGGGGCGACTTGTCGCTGGTGAAGGGGCGGGTTATATCGTGATGCACATGAAGGGGAACCCGGGGACGATGCAGAAAGCCCCGGTTTATGATGATGTGGTTGACGCGGTGCAGAAGTTTTTCGAAAGCTGCCTTGATCGGTTAAATCACGTCGGAGTCTCGCTGAATCAAATTGTTCTGGATGTTGGAATTGGCTTCGGTAAAACGCTTGAACACAATCTCGAACTGCTCGCCAACTTGGAAATCTTTAAAAAAAACCACCGACCATTGCTTTTGGGTGTATCTCGGAAGTCCTTTATGAGTAAACTCTTGAAGGTCGAAGTTTCCGAGCGTCTTCCTGCGGGAATTGCATGCACCTGCTGGGCCGTTCAGTCCGGCGTTGAAATAATTCGCACTCATGATGTGGCGGAAACAATGCAGGCAATCCGCATGTTGGAAGCGATTGGTTCCCAAAAGAGCCGGTCTGACGAATGTTCCAGGCACTGTTGAAAATACTTTGGCATCCGATATTTGAGCAGAATATCTGGGTGCCCGTCATGGAGATCCTTTTCATCTCCACGGTCATTTATTTTCTGGCGCTATTTCTCAGAGGGACTCGTGGTGCCTCGGTGGTTCTGGGATTCGGTGTCATTTTCATTTTCCTGAGGCTCTCCACTAATTATTTTGAATTCAGCGTACTGAACCATCTTTTATCAGCATTCAGTGTGCCTTTGGTATTTGCCGCTTGCGTGATTTTTCAACCGGAGTTACGGCGAATTCTGGCCGGGCTTGGGAACCAGACCCTAACCGGTTCATCTTATGAGCAACGCGAAAATATTGAGGTGATCGTTCAATCGGCAGAAAACCTGGCGGAGGTTAATATCGGGGCATTGATGGCTATTGAGCAGAATCAGCCTTTACAGGGCGTTGTCGAATCCGGTATCGAGGTCGATTGCCAGGCAACTCCAGAAATGATCGAAACCATTTTTTTTCCAAATAACGTGGTTCATGACGGTGGAATTGTGATCAAGGGAGATCGAATTGCTTATGCTGCCTGCATTTTTCCACTCACGCAGAGGCAGGACCTGAACACCTCGGTGGGAACACGTCATCGTGCGGCGCTCGGTCTCAGTGAGGAAAGTGATTCGGTGGTAGTGGTGGTTTCCGAAGAGACAGGGGCTATTTCTTACACCTATAAAGGATACTTGGTTCGGAATGTCTCCCCTGAAGAATTGAGATCCTTTCTGACATCGGTGTTTGTTAAGCAGAAAAAGCCCAAAAAGTTTGTTGATCGCCTCAAGCCGGGAACAGTTTTAAACGAAACCTCGGAGACTCAGATCATCACCAAGGGAGAGAAAAACCAGAAGGACCAGTAAAAAACAATGGATCTGAGAGGCGTCATACAGAACAATTTCAGGCTGAAGGTCGTTTCGGCGCTTCTGGCGACCGGTATCTGGTACTCAATTCATTTTTTCTTCCTACCGATCCCCGAAACTACTGAATCTGTCGATTCCGGGATTGCCACTACAAGAACAATGAAGAGCTTGCGTGTGCTGGTAAGAATGGGTGCCAACAATGTGATTCCGGTGGTGGTCGATCCGGTCAATGTGGATGCTGAGATTCGAGGACCGCAGGAAATTGTTCGAGGCTTGCGTGCGGAGGATATCGATATTTTTGTCGATATTTCTCAAATACGATTATTCCAGGAAATCCAGAAAAAACTGGAATACCGAGTTAGGTATTCTTCCCTGGAGGTTAAATTATTACCGGATACAGTTTCTGTCCGACAGGTGAGCACGCCTAAAGAAGATTAGGAATTCCTGGATTTTAAAATCGGCTGTAAATGCATCGAACATCCAACATGGTAACGTGGTGTCGATTGACGAAACATTCTGTAGGGACTAATCTGTAATCAGCATATGGCATTAGATACAGAACAGCTAGTTTCCACAACTGGAAGAACACGCTCGGCAGATGGTTTACAGACCCGGGAGGCGGGAAGCCTATCCGCGCAGATCCGCTCTCTGTGTAAGAAACTCAATGCGGTGATTCTTGCCCACAACTATCAGGTTCCTGAGATTCAGGAAGTGGCGGATTTCGTAGGTGATTCACTGGGTTTATCCCAGCAGGCAGCCGGAACCTCTGCCGATGTCATCGTCTTCTGCGGAGTTCACTTCATGGCGGAAACTGCAAAGATTCTTAATCCGGGCAAGACGGTAATTCTGCCTGACCGTGATGCGGGTTGTTCGCTTGAAGAAAGCTGCCCGGCAAATCAATTGGCGGAATTTCAAGCGGAACATCCGAATTGCTATACGATCGCCTACATCAACTGCAGCGCTGAAGTGAAAGCATTGAGCGATGTGATCTGCACTAGCGGCAATGCGGTGAAGATCGTGGAATCCGCTCCGAAAGATAGGGAGATTCTATTTGTGCCCGATGAAAACCTCGGCGCATGGGTGCAGGAAAAAGTTCAACGACCGATGACGCTTTGGAAGGGTTTCTGTTATGCCCATGTCGAGTTTACCCATCGTAGTATGATTCGGATCAGGGAAGAATTTCCCGAGGCTCAGATTGTGGCACATCCAGAATGTACCAAGTCCGTTAGGCTGCTGGCTGATGAGATCTGTTCAACTGAAAAAATGATTGGTTTCTGCAGGGATCACCCTGCAAAGGAATTCATTATTGCGACCGAGTCGGGCATGCTTCACCGTCTTGAAAAAGAGTGCCCCGGTAAAAAGTTTATTCCGGCCCCGACTGATAAATGTCCGTGTAACGAATGCAAGTATATGAAGATGAATACTTTAGAAAAGCTTCGCGATTGTATGGCAAACTTATCACCAGAAGTGGTGTTGGATGCTGATATCAGTGAGCGAGCTTTATTGCCTATTCAGAGAATGTTGGAGGTATCGGCCAGATAGCTGGGAATTCGATCTTTGATTGGGATCGAATTCAGGCTTACCCACTCGCTTTGTGGAGCACAATAGAGGATCTCAGTTCAATCCAATTTAAACCTATTCAAAAGGTGGAAGAACCTGCACATAGCCTAGATCCGAATTCATCGGATGTTTCCAGATCCCGTTGGGCGATTCATCTGGTGATCCTCGGTGCCTACCCGTTGGTGATCGGGCTTTTGAGTTTTGGAGTCGTCAGTTCGGGGTCGGAAGGGGGTGTGACTGCACCTGCTGAAGCTCTTCTGCCCCCCGGTACTTGGCAGCTTTTTCAGGCTTTATCCTTTGAACTGGTGATTTTTTCTGCAGTTTTTTGCCTGGCTTGGCTTTTTTCCCGTGCCAGATCAGAGCATTTATTTCTCCAGTGGCGGGGTGTATTCAGCCCGGTATTGCTCGGATTGGCGTATTCTCTGATGCTGCGAATCCTTATACCCTTGGTTTTCCTAATTCTTGTTGCGGTGGTCATGCTTTTGAAAGGTGGATTCCTTGATCCTGATGTTATCGAGAAGATCCGTCCCAAGACGGAAACATTGATCGATTTCAAGGCCATTGCCAACGACCCGGTGTATTTGTGGATGAATTTGACTTATATGAGTTTTCTGGTGGCTGGACTTCGCGAAGAACTCTGGCGGGCGGCCATGTTTGGAGGCATAGCGGTGCTGTGGCCCAAACAGTTTGAAAGCCCCGGGGGCAAGACCCTTGCGGTCCTCGGAGTGGCAGTGATTTTCGGATTGGGACACCTTTCTCAAGGTTGGGGTGGGGTTGCCCAGACAACCGTCCTGGGTGTGGCGCTTGGGATTATTCTACTGATCAGAAAATCGATGTGGGATGCGGTTTTTGCCCACGGGTTCTTCAACGCAACCACGCTACTTCTTCTTTATCTGGTCGGTCGACTTAAACCCGATTTACTACCGGGTTGATATTCTACACTGTTCAGACCTCGGCGCTGTGTCAGGGATTTCCGCCTTATTTAAATGTCCGGAAAGACAGGTGCTGTCGCGTCGGCTGTTTCAGCCAAAATGATGCTGTTTGCACATGAAATGCGTTGAGGATAGCGCATCCAACAGGTCAAATAGATACTTCAGGGTGGTAAAAAAGAGTGGACGCCATTCGGCATCCACTCTTGAAAATGGTGAATTAGAATAATAGGAGGATTACTTTTCCTCAGCTGCTGCAGGAGCTTCGACAAAAGAAGTCGCTTCTGCTTTGAAACCAGTGCTGTTAATTGCAGCGAGCAGTTTCGTGGAGTCCAGTTTAGTTGGATCAAAGGTCACTACGGCTTTACCGCTGATATGGCAGACTTCGTTGGCTTGAACACCTTTCAGGCTGGTCAAGGTTTTCGTCAGAGAGGAGGAACATCCGGCACAGGTCATTCCTTTTACTGCGAATTGGGCTTTTTCGCCGGTCACTTTGAACTTAGTATTATTGATGGCCGCCAGAATCTGCTTTTTGGATATCTTTTTGGAGTCGAAGTTGATGGTTGCTGTGCCGGATTTGTGGCAGACAGCATTCTTACTGACTCCTTCAAGACTGGTCAGAGTCTTGGTCAGAGAAGATGAGCAGGAATCACAGGAAAGGCCTTTTACCGTGTAATACACGCTATTTCCCTTTTTTGAGAGTTCACATGCCGCACCATCTTTCAGGGCAACTTTCTTGGAGAGCTCACATGCCGCACCATCTTTCAATGCAACTTTCTTGGAGTCACAACTAGCACAGTCCTTACTAACTTTTTTGGAGACGTCGCATTGTGCGCATTCTTTCTTGGAAGTGGTTTCTTTCTCACCGGCACTCAGAAAAAGTGCACTGACCAGACCTAGACATGCAATAATTGTAATAGCTTTCTTCATATTTTTTTCTTTTTCAATTAGTTCGATTTTTCCCAGTTAGCCGATAAAGGTCCTTCCTTCATCGGATTTGGGGTTTAGATGAATTCTTGCCTAACTTTATTCCATATTTCTCACTTGGCAACCGGAAAAAATGAGCCTCTCTCGGTTTTATCGAATAGAGGAAGGGGGAGAGTAGGAGAAAAGGAGTGATTCGCAGCCTTCCTCTACCTCAAGGCATGGAACCTGATGCTGGGCGGAGTAGACGGGTCAGGGTGTAGCCCCAAAGTGAGGAACCCTCCATCTTTCAACAGTTGAATACCAGCCAGGGATGGGCACAGTGTAACTTTGAACTGTTTCCAGGTTTTGGCCCTGTTAAGGGCCCCGGTGATGCGTTTAATGGAAGTTCCACAGAATGGAATAGTTGGAAATCCGGCCATTAGACGGGCAAGACGAAGAATCAGATTGGAATGAAGGTGTCCGATAATAGTGGCTTCGATCTGGTGCACTTTCTTTTGCAAGGGGGCAATTTCCAGAAGGAAGGGCAGGGCGGTTGGGTCATGACAGAAAAGAATAACCCGGTCTTCAGGCACCAATTGATCAAAGGCGCTGTAGATTTGGTCGAGGTGATCTTTTCGTATTTGTTCCCATTCTTCGCGTTCCTCCGGCAGGGTCTCGGGCAAGTAGACCGGTAGTGCCAACAAGGGAGAGGCTAGCCCCATTATTTGAAAGGATCCCACCCTTTTGCTCCAGAAGGGTTCGATTCCCAAGCCTATCCTGGTTTGTTCCAAGCTCTTGAGTCGCAGGCCCCCTTTGCCTCCAAAGAGGCTTTGCTTTCCAATTTCATGATCTCCCATTGTCGCGTACAAACGGTGTCCGGCTTTTTCTTTAAGAAGCCTTATGGCGGCGGCGGCACTTAAAAAGGAAGGAGGATCAGAAACCCCCAGAAACGCGGTGTCGCATGAGAAATCCCCATTGGCCACCAGGTAATCGAAATCCTCAACTTGATTCAGGAAACCGTTTAACAGGACCTCATGGGAAAAGGGATCCCGATTCCAGATGAAATACCGGAAAAATTTAACCACGAGCCTAAGGCAGGGGTTTTTGATAACTTCGTACTCTGTAATGCCCCTTTCACGCTCCTCTTTTTCGGCCAAGTGGATGTCGCTGACTACGACCACTTTTTTGACCGGGCATTCAGGCATAAACAATCTTGGAGATGTTGGGTTGGGAACAGAAGGCAACGTGTGTCGAGAAGCCTGTAATGCAGGGGGCTAGACCTGTGGTGATCAGCTGATCGGTGTCGATTCTTCGAGAAAGGCCCGATGGACAGCTTTCATTGCTTCCTCGCTTTTTTCCAAGTTGATCACCACTGAGATCTTGATTTCACTTGTAGAAATCATATCGATATTAATTTCCTGTTCTGCCAGGATTTGAAACATTCTGGCGGCGACACCGGAATGGCTGCGCATCCCTACGCCTACGATGGAAAGCTTGCCGATTTCTTCGTTCGAAATGATGTCCCTGAAGCCCATCTTTTCGCGGTGAGCTTCGATGAGATTAAGCGCCTTGGGCAGGTCTGGCTGATCAATGGTGAAGGAAAGGTCCGTTGCCGGGGGCGATGAGTCGTGACTGATATTCTGCACAATCATGTCTACATTGATGGCTGCATCCGACAGAGTCTGAAAAATACGTGCGGCAACTCCCGGTTGATCCGGCACGTTAACCAAGGTGATTTTTGCCTGGTTTTTGTCCAGGGATACGCCGCGAATAACCACATTCTCCATATTACTGCTCTCTTTCTTGATTAAGGTGCCCGTGGTTTGAGTCAGGCTGGATCGAACTTCAAATACCACGTTGAATTTCTTTGCGAATTCCACAGAACGGGATTGCATTACTTTGGCACCCAAGCTGGCCAATTCCAGCATCTCGTCATAGGAAATTTCAGATAGTTTGGTTGCGTTGGGGACGATCCTTGGGTCGGCGGTATACACACCATCCACATCCGTATAGATTTGGCAGAGATCTGCATTAAGTGCTGCTGCCAGGGCGATGGCAGTGAGGTCGGATCCTCCCCGTCCCAATGTGGTGATCTGGCCGTCCTCTGATTGACCTTGAAATCCCGCCACGATCACTACCTTGTCCTGATCCAGATAATGGTGGATCTTTTTGGGACTGATATCCCTGATTTTTGCTTTGGTGTGGACACCGTCCGTGAAGATGCCGGCTTGGGAACCCGTTAGGGAAACCGCTTCCCAGCCGAGAGCGTGGAGAGCCATGGCGGTCAAGGCGATGGTTGTTTGTTCTCCCGTGGATAACAGCATGTCCATTTCCCGTTCGGCTGGAGTGCCTACGACATCTCTCGCGAGTTTAATCAAGTTGTCAGTGACACCTTTCATCGCCGAAACAACCACGACGATTTGATCTCCGTTTTTCCGGTATTCAGCGATTCGACGGGCGACGTTTTTAATCAGTTCGGCACTACCCACGGAGGATCCACCGAATTTCTGGACAATCAATGACATCAGCTCAAGCAATCCGCAGGACTAGAGTCCCATGGTTTTAAGGACTTCATCCAATTCAGGTTTGATGACGATGGGTGAGAAACCAGCATTGTTAATAGCTGTGTCCGGATCTTTCAGGCCGTGACCTGTCATAGAGGCCGTGATAACGCTCCCAGAGGGGATTCGATTTTCTTTTGCGCAACGAATCAAACCGGCAAGAGGTGCCGCACTGGCGGGTTCAACAAAAAGCCCTTCGGTTTTGGCCACTAATTTATAGGCATGGATGATTTCCTCGTCTTCGACCTTGTCGATGAATCCTTTGGATTCCTGAAGGGCCGTATTGGCACCTTGCCAACTCGCAGGATTTCCTATGCGGATGGCGGTCGCAACCGTTTCCGGGTTTGCCACCGGCTCACCATTTACTATGGGAGCTGCCCCGGCTGCCTGAAATCCGAACATGGCGGGGAGTCGATCGGTTTTCTGAATGGAAAAGTAGTCTTTGAATCCTCTCCAGTAAGCGGTGATGTTTCCCGCATTACCTACGGGAAGAAAATGATAGTCCGGTGCGCGCTGCAGGGTGTCGCAGATCTCGAATGCCGCTGTTTTCTGCCCTTCGATTCGAAGAGGGTTTATGCTGTTGACCACTTCCACTTTGTCGATACTCCCCAGTTCGCGGACAATTTGAAGCGCTTGGTCGAAATTACCTTCCACAGCAATCACAGTTGCACCATACATCAATGCCTGGGCGAGCTTGCCCTGAGCAATTTTGCCATGAGGCAGAATTACTGTGCAACTTATCCCTGCTCTGGCTGCATAGGCGGCGGCGGAGGCAGAGGTGTTTCCAGTGCTGGCGCAAACAACGGTTTCCGCTCCTTTCTGGACGGCGGCAGACACGGCGACCGTCATGCCTCTATCCTTGAAGGAACAGGTTGGATTCAAGCCCTCGAATTTCAACCAAATTTCGAAATCACCTCCGATGGACTTGGCAAAATTATCTGCCCGAATGAGTGGGGTGTTTCCTTCATTCAAACTGATGACGGCGTCTTCAGACTTTACCGGTAAGTAACGGCTGTATTGATGAATGATACCTTTCCAGGAAAGAATCGATTGATCCGAATTATTCATTAAACGTAGTGTTTCACTACCCGTATCAACGGGGTGAAGTTTCATATCAGTGCGGAAAAGAGAGTCTTTAATCAATGAAATTTTCGACTCGGTAAAGAACAGGCGGAGCTTTGATCACCTTGAGGCGGCTGATTTTCTTAAGGGCTTGATTCATCGAAGCTTCCCGTGCGTCATGAATCATCATGATTAAGGGAACACTTTTTCCTTCATGACCCTCCGGTTGCATAACAGAGGAGATACCGATCTCTGATTCCGCCAGGATGGCGGCAATTTTTGCAAGGGTCCCCGGTCTGTCGACCACACTGAGCCTGAGGTAAAAAGGAGATACCGTTTCTGACTGGGGTAAGATGGATCCGGATTCTGAGTGTGGAACAAAGGGTGGGACCCGACGGTGGCTTCCAAATGCATGATCCAGAGCTGCGTCGCCAAGATCGCTTAGAATGGCGCTTGCCGTGGCGTTTGCGCCGGCGCCTTCTCCGTACAACAATGAATCGCCCACTCGGTCTCCCTTCAGGTAAACCGCATTGAAAACCCCGTTGACACTTGCCAACACATGATCCAGCGGAATCAGGGTTGGATGAACGGCCACTTGTATCCTTGGACGAATGCCCTTCTTTTCAATTGAAGTGGTTTTAACAACTCCGAGAAGTTTTACGGAATATCCAAGAGATTGGGCGAAATGCACGTCAAGTGGCAGGATATTTCGGATTCCCTCGACATGAGTTTTACTCGAATCAATCCAGTGGCCGTGTGCCAGAGAAGCCAGAATGCAGATTTTGTGCAGGGCGTCGTAACCGTCAACATCGAGTGTGGGATCCGCTTCGGCATAACCCAGATCGGTTGCCTGTTGCAGGGCCGTTTTGAAATCCAGGCCGGATTCCCTCATCTGGCACAGCATATAGTTGCAGGTGCCATTTAAGATTCCATGAATACTTTGTACTCTGTTCCCCGAAAAACTTTCCCTCAAAA
Organism: Verrucomicrobiales bacterium; assembly: GCA_012959985.1. Classification (GTDB taxonomy): domain Bacteria; phylum Verrucomicrobiota; class Verrucomicrobiia; order Limisphaerales; family DUCD01; genus DUCD01. The sequence goes on from DUCD01000506.1 coordinate 50,780, forward strand.
CCTTGATGATTGGGATTCCGCCGGCCACGGCGGCTTCATAATAAATGTTTGCCCCATATTTTTCGGATGCGGAGAACAATTCTTCTCCATGCTCACATATTAATGCTTTATTGGCGGTGACGACCGATTTTCCCAGTTTCAGAGCTTCCAGGACTACTGTGCGGGCTGTTGTGGTTCCTCCCATCAATTCAACCACCAGATTGACCTTTGGATTTTGAACCAGAGACTTCCAGTCCTTTGTCAGGAGAGATTGAGGGATGTGGGGAAGTCTCTTTTTCCGAGGATTGCGGACCGCGATTCCTGCAATTCGAAAACGTACGCTGAGTCGCGAGGCCATTAAGGAGCCGTTTTTCTTCAGCGCCTGATAGACTCCGCCTCCGACGGTGCCTCCCCCAATGATACCCAGATTGATTGTCAACATAGGTGCGTGAGATTGCCCTCAATCCTTCATGGCGACAATATTATTATGGGACCGACTTTATAGAATAAGGCATGGCAGTTGGGTAAACCCACCCCTCGCCCCACTGCCATTAGGTTAAGGATGAAAATTTACAGACCATGGAAATGGCTGCTCGAGTTTCCCGGGAATCTCTCCCGATCCAAAGCGGCGACGAGTTCTACGAAGTCGCCGCTATCTGTTGGAGGACCGGATCAGGCCTTAACCTAATAGAATAAGGGAAAGGGAGTGAGTTTATGTGGAAATGGGACCTTTGCTTGTAAAATCTTCAAAAACATTTGAATAATCTGCCTGAAATGACAGCGTCCACTGAAAATCGAAATCGAAATCGAAATCGAAATCGAAATCGAAATCGAAATCGAAATCGAAATCGAAATCGAATCAGGAATTACCTGATTTTTCTACGGCGATTGATGGCCGGTTTTCTGGTGATCGTCTTATTGCTGCTTATTTTTCGCGCCCTGTTTTTCTTTGGGCCGATTCTGTCTCCGGAACCCTTGCCGGAATCCGGAATACTGGATATCCATTGCCATGTAGCGGGAATGGATGAATCCAGCAGTGGTTGTTTTGTATCTGATTCATTGAAAAAGAGTTACAAATTCGGAATCTATCTGCGTTCATTCGGAGTTACCCGGAAGGAATTGGAAAAGGAAGGGGATGGGCTTCTGGTAAAACGCATTGCCGAGGAAATCCGTGAGTCTAAATATGTTGAAGCTGCCGTCATTCTTGCCATCGATGGGGTGGTGACTGACGGGGATTTTGATCGGCAAGCCACCGAATTCTTTGTGCCGAACGATTTTGTCGTCCGGGAAACAGCTGAGTATCCTGAATTGCTGTTCGGGGCCAGCGTCAATCCGTATAGAACTGATTCCCTGGAGAGGCTCGAAAAGGTGGTTGGGCAGGGGGCTGTGCTCATGAAATGGTTGCCCTCCATTCAGAGAATCGATCCTTCCGATCGGAGTCTGATTCCTTTTTATGAAAAACTCGTCGAACACAATCTTCCGCTGATCTGCCATACCGGGCAGGAGCGTTCCTTCACGCACTCGGATGACTCATTAGCGAATCCGAAGCGGCTTCGTCTCCCCTTGGAAACCGGAGTGAGGGTGATCGCAGCTCATGCGGCTTCAACCGGTGAAAATGAAAATCAGCCTGATATTGAACGGCTTATCGAGATGATGCGGGAATTCCCCAATCTCTATGCTGACATTTCAAGTCTCACACAGGTCAATAAGCCGGGTTACTTGAAAAGAGTCCTTACGAATTCGGTGTTTTCCGGGAGATTACTCTACGGTTCCGATTATCCTCTGGTTAATACCTTATTGGTTCATCCGGTGGTTCACTCAATGCGGCTGAAATGGAGCCAAGTCAGTCAATTGATGCAAACCGAGAATACATGGGATAGGGACGTCCTGTTAAAGCACTATTTGGGGGTTCCGACTCAGATTTTTGAAAAATCCTGGGGATTCATCCGTTCGACTTCACCAGATTGAGGTGTAAATCACCCCAGGCGATCTCGATCGGATCATATCCCTCATTCTGAAGTTTCTCAATCAGGGGCATAAAACCTCTGAAGTTCATTCTTCCCTCGATCTGAGCCATTGAGAATTCGCGGTTTTCCTTGAATTGAGGTGGGTCTATGGTCATGAAACCTCCTTCCTGCATGGTTTCCTGCCAATATTCAGTCGTGTAGTAAGGCCATAGGTTTTCTGACGCATGCCTAGCAAAAAACTCGTTTTCAGGGGAATTGTCTCTCAGGCAGGGAATGATGGCGATCAATCGTCCGTTTTGCTTCAGAGATCGGGCCGCCTCCTCGACGATGGCGGACGGAGATAGAAGTTCCATCAAGGGACCGGCAGCCAGAATCAGGGAGGTGCCGGGAGGAGGGGCTGTTTTCTCAGACAAAAGGCGAGCTTGCAGAAGTTGAAGAGTGATTGCCGGAGCCGACCAGTCCCAGATGCCGTTTTTAGGGAGTCGGCTTGTGACGAAATTCGCTTGAAAGCGGAGGGCCTCCTCACTCCAGCGTGACTTCAAGTCAGTCTTGTAGTGCAAAAGATAATCACTGATCAGTGCGGCCTTACTTGATTCCATGGGAGGATCATAGCTGAGTGGTGAAAGAGGCTCAACCCATACAAAATCGATTTTTACTTTCCGGGTTTCTGAATATCGAATCCGATTGTCAAATTGAAGGCAATGATTATGGTGTGGGCGATGTCAGTCGAAGATA
>DUCD01000507.1:0-6608 GCA_012959985.1 Verrucomicrobiales bacterium
GCCGCCGCTAAACCAGCGATAGTGGATCGTCTTCGGCAATCATTGCTTGCATGGCATCAATCCATGCCGTCTGATTTAGGGGCAACCTATCGGTCTGCAAAAAAACGTGTTGAATGAAATAGACTTTAGCCGGCGAAATACACGAATGGACGCGAAGAGAATGATGGCGGGAGAGTGAGCTTCACTGCCATTCGGTATAGGATCAGGAATCATTTCTTGTTTCTATTTGTATTCGCCCATGGAGTTGCCTGCACGAGAGCTGCTTTCTTGACCCAGAGCGCTTTCATACGTTTGAGGCGTTCAGTATGGTCATCTGCTAAGTTGTGCAGCTCGGCGCGGTCTTCTGTGATGTGATACAATTCCCAATCCACATTATCCTGCCCGTGTCTGCCTTTGGCTACGATTTTCCAGTCGCCGATTCGCAACGCCCGGTTTCCTTCATGTTCGAAAAAGATCCTTTTGCGATCCAGAGACTTGCCTTCAAAAACAGACAATAGGCTTTTCCCTTCCATGGGCTTGATAGTTTTCCCTTTAAATTCGGTTGGATAATTTGCACCTGAAAGATCCACACAGGTAGCCATCAAATCGATCAGATGTGAGGGTTCTGAACGCAGCTCATTCTTTGCCTTGATCCCCCTTGGCCAATGAGCAATCAGGGGAGTGGAAATTCCTCCTTCATGCACATAGTGTTTGTATTCCCGGAAAGGGGTGTTGGAAACATTGGCCCAGTTTCTACCGTATCCGATGTAGGTATCTGCGGGCCCCGGCATGACATGACCCCGTCGCACTGGATAGCCGTCACGCGTTTGTTTAGGCACAGAACCCTGGTAGTGCAGCAAATCGTCCGGAATGGGAGGCAGTGCCGGTTTATCTGCCCGTGGGTTACGATTGCCTCGAGGCTTCCGTCCCCCCGCCTCGGCACAGCCCCCGTTGTCCTGCATGAACAGGATCAGTGTGTTTTCAAAAGTCCCTTTTGCCTTGAGGGCCTTGACGATCCGTCCGATGCCTTGGTCCATCTGGTCGATCATGGCAGCATAAACTTCCATGCAGGCTGCCTCCCACTCCTTATCAGGAACAGCATTCCAATCCCCTACAAGTGATGATAATTCGGTATCGGAAGTAATGACTCCCATGGCTTTCATTCGATTGAAGCGGGCATTGCGAATGGGACCATAACCTCGATCATATTTCCCTTCGTAATTCGCAATATCCTTTGGCCTGGCGTGCATGGGCCAATGAGCCGCCGTATAGGCAACATACATGAAGAAAGGTTTTGAAGCAGAGTGGTGATTTATGAAATTTACGGCATTGTCACTGATCGCGTCCGTGAAATGGTAAGGTTCTTCCGGTTGGTATTCCGGATCATTCCTGATGGTGATGGGTTTGTTATCGCGGGTCAGGGAGTTGGGATCCCATAGGCTCGAGGCACCATTAATGATGCCATAGTAGCGATCAAATCCCCGTTGCAGGGGCCAGTTATATTTCTCGTTTACGTTTTTTGGGAAGGTGTTCTTGGTGACATGCCATTTGCCCAGACAGTAGTTTGAATAACCGGCTGGTTTCAGGGCTTGTGCTATAGTGACACAGGAAGCGTTCAAGTCTCCACGGTAACCGTCCACTCCCCGATCATTCATCATATGTCCAATGCCGGTCTGGTGTGGATAAAGTCCTGTCAGTAAACTTGCCCGTGTTGGACAACACCGGCCTGTATTGTAGAATTGCGTGAATCGAAGCCCCCCTTTGGCAAGCCCATCCAAAGTTGGAGTATTGATTTCCCCTCCGTAACATCCGATATCCGAGTAACCCATGTCATCGGACAAAATAATGATAATATTGGGTCGATCGGCTGCCTGCAGATTCAGGGACATCAGTGAAATCAGCAGTGCAAAGCATACTGGATGAAGATGGGTGGGTATTGGAGTCTTAAACATTGTTTTCGTCCTTGGGTTCATTGAGGGTGGTTTTCTGATTGCAGGTGTCGGTCAAACCAATTGGCAAACTTGCCGATGTCCAGGATCATCGTCAACCAGCCGTGCTTCCCTCTGGGGTGTATGACAATATTCACTTCATGTCCAAACTCGGCGGCACGATCGCGGAATTTTTCGGATTGGGTGAGTGGGGTCAGCGTATCCGCATCGCCGTGATAAATCAATGTCGGCGGGAGGTTAGTCGTGATGTGGTAGATGGGAGAGCTTTCACGACCGATCACTTTCCAAATGGGCATGTTGGTGGAATCCGGGCCGAAGGCCTTGACATAACTCATCGGAGGTCCTCCATCTCCGGGGTTCTCGGTGGATTCACCCAGATTCAGCAAATCGGTTACCGGATAGAATATTGCCACGGATTGCACCTCACTGCTTTCCCTGTCTACAGGGTCGGGCGCATCCAACGGTCCCGGTCCACCCCGAGTGGCCAACATTAAACTGAGGTGTCCACCGGCGCTGCCCCCGGTTACGCCGATTTGGTTCGGATCAATCCCATACTTTTTTGCGTGATATCGGACGAAACGCAAGCCTCGGTTCATGTCTTCGATGATCTCCATAACTGTTGCGTCGGGTTGTGAGATATGGCAGATGGCAAATACCGTGTAACCTCGGCGAAGTACGGGAGACATCAACCATGCAGGAGATTCGCCGGCACGCGCCGATTTCCATCCACCACTGACCATCAATGCTACGCCAAATCCATTCGGTTTAGCAGGGCGAATCACATCGAGTGTTAATGGTTTGTCATGTCGTTGTCCATAAACCACACCGTCTGTACGTGTCACATTTGGATGTAGATACCACCAACCGGTGCCTGCGATTCCCATGAGCAAAACCACGATGGAGACAATCGAGAGCAGGACGATCCGCAGCCATCCAGGAAACCAAAGCCATACTCGTTTCATTTGGGTTGGAAAGTTTGGACGGAGGTAATTCTCAATGGATGATTCGGGTTTAATCGAGATAGATCATTTCGTTGAGATTGAACATGGCGAGGGCAAAATCGGTCAGGGCCGTTCCAATGTATCCATCTACCGCAGGATGCCGGGGCAGGGGTGTCGCGAGGTTGATCATCGGACGGTTTTCCTTTCTGAGCAGGGAGGATTGTTGACGGATAAATTCGACGCCTGCTTGAAGTTCACTGTTCGTGGGCGGGCGTGAAAAAACTCTTTTATAGCATTGGTCTATCCAATGCGGAATATCGGCAACGCCATGGGCAGTGACAGAGCCTGCCAGAAAGCGGGCTGTCTGGATTGAAAAATCAGAGTTCAGTAAAGTCAGGGATTGGGTGGCCGTGGTCGAGGTGCTGCGATGACCGCAACTTGCGTTGGTGTCTGGTCGATCGAACACGTCGAACATAGGGTATTTCAGATTTCGGCGAACGAAGAGAAAAATGCTGCGTCGGAAATGATCCTTTATGTCTGTACTGACTTGCCACTGTTTTTTGAGGAGAGTGGTGGTGATTTCTTCAGGAAGGGGAGGACGGACCCCTTGTCCCCCATGCTCGAAATTTAGCTGATCACTTACAGCCAGCATGGCATCCCGGAGGGTTTCTCCTTCCAAACGTTTGCGCTTCATGCGGGACCATAGACGGTTTTCCGGATCGATTTGAGTGGCGTGCCTCCATTGAATATTGACGGGGAGGCTGGCTTGTCTATAGGTTGCCGATTGGAGCATGGTCCGATGCATTGCCTTCAAACTCCAATCCATGCTCATTAATTCCGAAGCCAGCCAGTCCAGCAAGTCCGGGTGGCTTGGCTTTTCTCCCTGTAAGCCGAAATCGTTCGGAGTGCCCACCAGAGGTCTTCCGAAATGATGTTGCCACAGTCGATTGACTATTACTCTTGAAGTGAGTGGATGATCCGGATTTGTCAACCATTCTGCCAACGCGCTCCGTCGGCCTGAAGTAGTCGATTCTGTAATCGGGATGGAAACCGTCATATCGTACCGGTTGGCAATGGGCAGAAATGCGGGGGAAATTTCAGGTCCCTTTCGTCGGAAATCTCCCAGGATCATTAAGTAACTTGGCGGAGCCACCCGCCGGGATTCGGGAAATATGTGGCCCAGTTGTTTGTTTTTCGAAGGAAAGGATATGTTTGAAAAGAAGGACCTCATGCGATAAAAATCAGCTTGGCTGACGGGATCGTATTTGTGATCGTGACATTGAGCGCAGCCCAGACCCATTCCCATAAATACGACGCCTGTCGTAGCGGTTATCTCATTCAGAACCGTGTGTCGTCGTTCCTCCAGAAGGTTGATATCCGGCATGTCCGGGCCGGCTACCAGGAAGCCCGTTGCAATGGCAGCGGTTGGATTCCCCGGATCTATTTCATCGCCTGCCAATTGGAAGCGAATGAAATCATCATATGGCAGATCTCGATTCAGGGCATTGATCACCCAGTCACGGTAGCGCCATGCCTCAGGTCGGACATGGTCGTGTTCGAATCCATCGCTCTCAGCAAAACGTGCTACATCCAGCCAATGCTGTGCCCATCGTTCACCGTAGGCAGGTGATGAAAGAAAACGCTCGATCAAATTATTCCATGCCGTAGGTGAATCATCTTTCAGGTAACGTTGGATTTCCTCCAATGTCGGAGGCAGTCCACGCAGATCAAATGATAATCGTCGTATCAGAGTCCGTCGATCGGCGGAGGGTATGAGACTCAATCCGAGCTTCTCTAATCGTTTGAGAATGAACCGATCGATGGGGTTTTGAACCTGTTGTCCATTTAATACCGGGGGGGGCTCAATTCGTTGAATTGGCCGAAAGGCCCAATGATTCAGTTCCCGGTCTGTGAATTCCGGTTCATTAATGATTAGTGCGGTCGTTTTTTTCCGGCTAGCTGCCTTGGAATGAATCGTTCCCGTTAGGGTGAATACGATTAAAGAGGTGCACAGGAAAAGGAGCGAAAGAGGATGGGGAAATCGAGTGGTTCCATGCCGGTACTGGTTGGGGGTTTTATTGCAGATACCCGTTGCTACCGGAGTTTTCATCAACTCAATATATCGGTGATTACATTGCCTGCGACATCGGTCAGTCGCTGTTTGCGTCCATTGTGGAAAAAAGTCAATTGCTCATGATCGAGACCTAATAAATGCAGAATGGTTGCGTGCAGATCGTGAACATGAATTGGGTTTTTTACCGCCCGCAGTCCGATGTCATCGGTTTCTCCGTAGGTGATGCCCCGCTTGACCCCACCTCCGGCGAATGCCACCGTGTAGCCCCAGGGATTATGATCCCGTCCAGTGCCCTGTTCACTCATCGGCATTCTGCCGAACTCGCCGCCCCAGATCACCAAAGTATCGTCCAGTAGACCACGTTGTCTTAGGTCCCTGATCAACCCGGCCACGGGTTTATCCGTCCGTTGGCAATAGCGGGAATGATTCTGGAGAACGTCTTTGTGAGCGTCCCAACCATTAGTGCCGCCGGAATAAACCTGTACAAAACGAACCCCTCTTTCGATCATGCGGCGAGCCAGTAGACATCTGGTACCGAAATCATTCGTCGGTTCTTCATCGATGCCGTAGAGCCGTTTAGTTGCTTCAGATTCTTCGGATAGGTCGACCACCCGCGGTGCCGCTGATTGCATCCGGTAAGCCAGCTCATAGGCACGGACTCTTGCCTCGAGCGCATCGTCAAAACCTCGATTCTCCAAGTGTTTCGTATTCAGTTTCTGAATTAAATGCAGCGTGGATTTCTGTTGGTGATTCGAAATTTGAGAGGGGGGGGACAAATTCAAGATAGGATTGCTGCCGGGCCGCATTGTGGTTCCTTGATAAGTTGCGGGAAGATAACCGTTGCCCCATGCGGGAGGACCGCCCTTAATCCCGCCTTCGGAATCCGGCATGACAACGAAAGCAGGCATATCCTGGCTTTCCGAGCCCAACCCGTAGGAAATCCAACTTCCCAGGCTGGGACGCCCCATCAGAATCGAGCCGGTATTCATCTGATAAACCGATTGAGGATGATTCACACTGTCGCCATGGCAGCTCCTCAAAAGGCAGAATTCGTCGGCAACAGTGGACATGTGAGGAAGAAAGTCACTGATTTCGATTCCTGACTGACCCCGGGGACGGAAAGGTTTAACGGGAGCAAGCAGGGGGTTCTGTGCCACCTTGCGACGGGTCATCACCTTCCCGAAACTTTCAGGTAGGGGCCGGCCGGCATACTTGATCAAGGTTGGCTTTGGATCAAACAGGTCAATATGACTGGGACCGCCATGCATGAAGAGATAGATGACCCGGGTTATTCTTGGTTTAAAATGAGAGGGCTTTGGTGAAAGAGGGTTCGCCCGGACAGATTTCGCTGAATAAGCTTTCAGCAGATTTTCCTGACTCAACAATTGTGCCAGTGCCATTGCACCAATCCCACCTCCGGCCTGTTGGAGAAACCCGCGTCGGTTTACTTCCGGGCCGGAAGATGGCTGGGGCGTTTTAATACCATATTCTTCCGACATGCTTTTGTTCATCCCAAATAGAAAGGATGCATCTGGATTTACAATGTTTACCATCATTCCCGAACCACTGGCAGGATCAAGGAAAATCGGGTTTCTTTCTTTCTGGCTACAGAACAGGATATACTGATCGGCATCAAGTTTTCGGAAAATCCCAGGGGCTGAAATT
>DUCD01000507.1:6757-9681 GCA_012959985.1 Verrucomicrobiales bacterium
CCTGTTCTGCCCGGCATCAAGTTTGTGAAGAATTCCGAGGTTTAAATCCGAAAACTTGATGCGTAAGAGTATAACTCACATCTTCTTTAACTTTAGGTTGGCTGCGGTTCTTGAATATCCAGGTAAATTTCACGGCATCAATCCAAAGCCTTACCGATCAGTAATTGAATGGAATCCGGGAAATTCAACTGAAGGGCAGCATTTCTTGCGTGTTCCGACATCTTCTTCCAGGTTTTCCGGAGGATGCGGATCATGGTTTCTTCATCTTTTCGTTTGGCAAAGGATTCCAACTCGAACTCCATGAAAGTGAGGCATAGGGCGTCCTCCAGTATTTGGGCTTCCTTGTCCTGTGGCAATCCCTCCTTCCGATTCAAGCTCTTGACCCTTTCAATCATTTCATCCGGGTATCCGACTTCCCTGAGAATCCGGGCGGCGGTTTCGGCATGGAAATCCTTTAAATCGGCGCGCCATTTCAGGTAGCCCGGGCGGTTTTGAGGGTAATCGGAACGAGGCCGCTCCCATCGGCGGATATGTTGACAGCAAGAAGCCAACTGTAGCGCTTCATCTGCTTCAGGTTTAAGCTTCAATACCCAATCATGGAGCCGATGGGCATCAACCCATTCGTGAGGCGTTTGCACTCCATCGACTAATTCTGTATTCGGATCGTTTGAATTCTCCTCGTTGAACTTGGCCAGGGCGGCTTTAAATTTTTCAGAATGGATCATGTCAGGGTCGTGCTGCCCGTCCGGCAGGACGGGTAGGTTGGTATTCTTCCGGCGACAGTTTGCCGTCGCCGTTCTCGTCTAATTTCAACAGAGCATCCGTTGCCCCGGCCAGTTCTTCAGCATCCAGTTCCTGGTCGTCATTGACATCCAGTGCTTTTAATATTGGATGGGTGCTGTCAGAATTCCCCGGATTCCTTTGACGTCTTCTCGGTGGAGGAGAATTTCGGTTGCGGGCAATGCGTTCGGCAGGTCCACGACGTATCAGGAAACTCGAATCGGGAGTTCCTTTCCATTGTCTGGGAATAAACGGAAAACCATCTGTCAGGTGGTAATGGTAAATGCCCTCCGGGTGTTCCGGAGTCATACCGATATGGCCGTTACACTCATCCAGATCTCCCGCCTCCGGAATGTAATCGTAATCCTGAACAAACGATCCATCGTGCGCTCCATTGGGGCCCCCTTTTCTGTTGCCGGTTTTGAGTTGGTAACTGGATGTTGATTCTTTGATCGGGCTTGCCTGGTTATTCGGATCTGAGTAGGCCCAGGGTCCATAAATAGGAAAGCCGTCAGCTGCCCATCCGACCAGGATCATTTTGGGTGATCCACCCGTCAACATATCCAGTAATCCAGTCGGTAATCCGTGGTAGTGATAGGCTCCATTTGGCTGCACATGGGCGTTGTTTGTATCCTCACCCAGATTGACGGCGTCGGACAGAGCTTCGTATCGCCAACCTGAAGAACGGTCCCTTCGCCAGAATTCCTCTGCCCAGGGATCAAAAACAACACCATTTACAGCGATTCCAAAAGGATTCATTAAGTTGGGAGTGGTCAGAGTGTTTGCCCGGGGCGCCATGGTCATCCTGAATTCGTACTTCTGGGCTGCGATACGATGAGGATTTCCCCGTCGCGGAAACCTGCCGGTCAAGTGATCTGGCAACCCATTTCCCCTTATGATTCGAAGGTCTCTTTCGATAGTTATGGAGACTTCATTTTGCCAACGAATTGCAGATCGATCCCTCGACTCTCTGGTTCTTCCAGCTTGTGGTGATCCAGCAGCCTCGTTTTCGTGAGCGGTGAGGATCACGGAGGGTGACATCAGGAACATCAACAGCCATAATTGGGTTCTATTGATTAGAATGCTCATATTCAGTGGAAGTTAGTCTTGAGAATCGAAGTATCGCAAAGAGGGATAAAAAGCAATTTACTATTCTGCGGATTGATTGAAGCCCTATTAAAGATTTGATTCATTGCCCCATTTATTGGAGACTTTTCGGACAATTGCAATACTTTGGGCTAATCTGAAGTAAGCACATCCCCTTCAAAATTTATAAAATACAATTATGAATCAAACCACTACTCGTTGTCTTTCACTCATAATCGCACTGATCTTTCTTAACGGCTGTGCCACACCGAAAGGGGATTCGCCGGTAGAAAAGAAGGCCTATGTGCGGGAGACACGGGATAAGGTTCTGGTGGATCTATACCGGTTCAAGCCTGAATTGAAGCAGAAGATTAAGAATGCCGAAGGGTATGCCGTTTTCGACAACCTGAATGTGAAAATCTTTTTTGTAGGGACCGGACATGGATTCGGTATGGTCTTCGATAACAAAACTGGGAATGAAACCTTTATGCGAATGGCTGAGGTGGGTGCTGGAATCGGTTTCGGTATCAAGGATCTTCGAATTGTATTTGTATTTCACAGTCGGGACGTGATGGACCAATTTGTTGAGTCCGGGTGGGAATTCGGGGCCAATGCTGATGCAACGGCTATTGCTGGCGGAGACAAGGGTGTTTCAGCGAGCGGGCAAGCGACCCTATCCGGTAAAGAAGCATCTATTGGGGGGGAAGGTAAATCCGGATTAGGAGGGACCACGGCCGCCGCCGAGGGGGCTGTTGGCAGTGGCATTGAAATCTATCAGCTCACCGAAAACGGAATCGCACTCCAGGCAATGGTTTCCGGCACCAAATATTGGAAAGATCGCAAGCTGAATTAAGCGAAAACGATGGAAACTTTTCTGCAGATTTTGTTCGGGTTATTGATTCTTCTTACAGTTTACGATCTGTTGCAGAGGAAGCATGCCATCCTGAAGAATTTTCCGGTTATCGGACATATTCGTTTTCTGTTGGAAGCGATAGGGCCTGAACTTCGACAATATATCGTAACCGGAAATGATGAAGAAAGGCCTTTCAGCCGTGATC
>DUCD01000508.1:0-8562 GCA_012959985.1 Verrucomicrobiales bacterium
TTTGTTGTGCAAGATAACTCTGCAATGATTCTAGCATGTTTTGATTGTAATCCACACAGTGAATGTAAAACGAATCATCAAAGCATTTCAGAAATACCAAAGTATCGACAATATCAAGATCGCACTTCTCCGAGCTGAAGAAGCCAATCCGGAATTACCGAAATCCCTGGAATCCTTGGGAGCCATCGTTGACGATGTTGCCTGTTACCGAACAGTCGCTGAAACGGAAGACCGCAATGGAGTTGCCGAAATGTTCACTAATGAGGGGGCAGATTGGATTACCTTCAGTTCCGGATCCACCGTCCGGAATTTCGATCTCCGATTTGATTTGAAAAAAGTCTGCCGCCGTTTCCCCGACTTGAAACTGGCCTCTATCGGTCCAGAAACAAGCAAAGTCCTGAATGGACTTGATCTTAATCCCAACGTCGAGGCGTCGCTCCACACCTCCGAGGGTTTGTTGAAGGCAATCCTCAAACATTCCTAATAATTTGTCGATGTGTTCGTAATTCTGACTTTACTCAAGAAGGTCAATATCGTTTTTCTGCTAACCCAACTTTCACTATTCAACCACCCGGCTGATTTTCATCAGGGGTGAAGTTAACGATTTTCTGAGTATTTTGGTGTGTTGCGTTTCAAAAGTGTTTGTGGTGAAGACCTATGACCTAAAGTGATGCGTTTTCCTAACATTCTTGGTTTTCACCTGCTCGAATAACGAAAGTCGGGCTAATGGCGGGTCCTGTCCACATTCTGATACGAATCCACCCAAACTGTCGGTAGCGAGTGTGATCTCCTATATGACAGAGAAAAGGGCAATCCACATTGCCTGTCATTTGGAAAAGCGGTATTTCGAATCATATTGGATCCGAATCTGAAACGACTTCACCTCGTCTGAAGGGCTGACTATAGGACAGGCATTAAATAGTCATCTGGGCCTACTGAATTGAGATTTCAGGGATTTCTACAGATATGGTCCATAAGGGCATCGAACTCGATTTCCGCTATTTTTTGAAGAAACTGATATTCTGGGCTGTCCGTTTTAAAGCGGGCTCCGTTTTCACACGAATCTACGAATTCGAAGGGATCCCACATTTCATTTTCCATGAAGGGTGTATCACCGCCATCATGCGGTGCAATGGCCGTCACCTGTTTCGCTATGGCGCTGAATGCATTGTGGTCGCCCACTCTCCGAAACCAATATTTTGCATTGCCGTAATCCGGTTCACGTCGATGCATGATTCCGTGAAGAAAACTCCCGTCTGCTGAAGGAATGTTTTGAGAAATTGTATGTGAGGCATCCAGGTGATCATGCCACAGCAAGGCTGCACTCAAGAGGGAGCCATGAATGGATGCGGGGACTTCGGGTGGCTTGAAGAATTGATCCATTTCCTTTCTGATCTCTCCTTCAGTTCTGGCTTCAGGTCTCATTTCCGGACCTAGTAAGGGTAAGGACTCGGTTTCGATGATGGTCTTGAATTTCAGGAAAAGATCTGTGGGTTCGGCATCCGACATAACTTAATATACTTTCTGTTGGTGAGAGCTGACGGTCATCGCGTTCTGATCAAAGGCTCCCCGTAGAGTGTAGGAGAATCTGGTAAAGCTTGGACAATCGCGTAGTGGTCGGAGACTTTGGAATTTCCTGTCCATCCAAGCCGATGATATCCACAAGCCCGTATGTCGAAACGGTAGCAAAAACCCCTTCAGCCTTCAAGAGGTCATCGGGTTGAATTCTGGTTTCCACAACCGAAGAACCTTCTTTGTTGCATAGATCAATGACTTTACTTCGGGTGATTCCCGGGAGAGCTCCAGAATTGATGGGTGCCGTATGAATGGCTCCATCCAGCATCCAGAATAAGTTTGCTCGGGTGGATTCAACGACCTCTCCTTTTGTATTGATCATCAGAGCATCGTCAAATCCACCCTGTTCGGCTTCCGCCATCGCCATGATAGTTTTCAGTTTTGAGCAGGTCTTGACCTGATTGAGCGGGTCGGTTTCATCAATCCGGTAGGACGATGTTTTCAATGCCCATCCTTTATTCGGAATGCCAATAGTTCCTGGTAGGGAGTGGGTTGAGATGAGCAGAGTGGCGGATTTTACATTGGCAGTTGAATAGCCTCGTTTTCCGGACCCGCGACTCAATTGAATGCGTAACAGACCTTGTTTCAAACTGTTCATTTCGATCAAGTTTTTGCTCAAACTGTGCAGGGAAATCTCGGAATGTGGTAAGCTGATGCTCAAGGTTTCGGCTCCCTTTGCAAATCTGGAAAAATGATTCTTCCAGAAAACCGGTGAGCCATTCAGGATCCGCATTGTTTCAAAAAGACCGTCTCCATATAGGAATCCTCGGTCCTGCACGGATATGCAAGGTGTGGAATCTTCAATGAACTCGCCATTGCAATAAATCATCTGAATAAATTTCCCCTGATTCTGATGGGTGAATCACGTCTTTTCAATGTTGTATTGGTCGGCTTGCGGCGCGCTGTGGACTGCGAGCCCTACCTTAATGCTTGAAAGAATCCTTCGGCTTTGGTCAGTGTTTCATCGTATTCGGCTTCGGGATCTGAATCGTGTACGATGCCGGCGCCGACAAAAAAATCGATCATACCATCTTTTACGAGAGCGGTTCGGATCGATATGCTGAAAGCGCTTTCTTCATTGAACCCAAGATAACCGATACAGCCGGTATAGTATTCCCTAGAGATCGGTTCTATTTCCTCAATAATTTCCATTGCGCGTATCTTGGGCGCTCCCGTGATGCTGCCTCCGGGAAAACAGGATTCCAATGCTCTCATATGGGATATTTCCGGTTTTAGACGAGCTTCAATGGTTGATATCAAATGTTGAACTCTTGGGAATTTATGAAGTCGTAGAAGGTCTTTCACTTTTACGCTTCCATAACAGCTGATTTTTCCAAGGTCATTGCGCATCAGGTCCGTTATCATAACCAGTTCTGAACGTTCCTTGGAGCTCTGATCCAGTTCATTTGCCAGTAAAGTATCTTCGCTTGGGGTCTGTCCCCGGGGACGGGTCCCCTTGATGGGGGAAGTGCGAATCAAAGAACCGGTCATCCTTAAAAAACTTTCCGGCGAAGAGGAGGCCAGTTGATAGGAACCGAAGTTCAGGTAAGCTGAGAATGGAGCGGGAGAAACAGCCAATAGGCGATTGAAGAATTCCTGTCCGCTCAACGGGCATTTTGTTCTCAATCGATGCGACAAGTTGACCTGATAAATGTCTCCTTGACGGATATACTTTTGGACCTCTTTCACTTGGTTTATGAACTCCTGAGCCGTGACACTGGAACTGATTCCGTGTGGAAGAGAGGGGGGGCGTTTCTTAAGAATTCCTGTTCGATCAAGGGGCTCGCTCTGATAAGGAGGTTTGTTGAGTTTTTGCAGGCAGTTCCTCCAGTCCTCCATCTTTTTCTTTGCCTTCAATGGATCCGTTGATCCGTCTTCATTCAGCCCTGTGGAGACGATCCACCAGTCCTTTGTGAGATGATCATGGATTACCAAGTTGTCATAGAAAAAAACATGGGCATCTGGAATACTTCGCTCATAATCCTTGCTGGGAGAGAGAATGGGATCCCCGTACATCCTTAACTCGTAACCCCAAAATCCGAAGCACCCGCCGATCGGTAGCGGAAGCGAGGATTTACAGGTCACTTTATATCTTTTCAGCAGAGAACTCAGGATGTTCCATGGATTGCCTGACAACTCAGATTTAGCCCCGTTCCGAGAAGTTTTCTGAACTCTGTTCCCGGAAAATCGACACTCTAGAAATGGATCCTTTGCGACGATGGAATATCGTGATTCCGGGGAATCAAAATAAGCGCTTCTCAGAACAATCAGACCATGACGATCCGGTAATCCCCTGACGAGAGAGTCTGGATGGCAGGATGCATCATCGATCTTTTGAATGATAGGTTCCATCCCTTCGAGAAGGTTTAGGCTATCGGGACTTCGGCATCGTCATGTCCGGATAATGAGACTCGATCGTAATTCCAGATCTTTGCGAATCGGACCGATTACTGATAAACATAGTCGCTCAGTTTTAAAGAATTGTTTGGAAACGGTTTGGATATTCTTTGCTGTTACGGACTGAATCCGGTCGATGATTTTCTTTTTCGGTACAAGTTCTCCGTAGCTCAATAGTTGTTCTCCAAGCCACATCATTCGGTTTCCGGTGCTCTCGAGGTTCAAGTCCAATTGACCAATCAAATATTCCTGAGCTCTTCTGATTTCGGCGATTTTTGGTTTTTCTAAAACGAAGCGTCGAAGCTCTTTGACAATCAGTCGAAGAGTTTTCTCCAAATTCTCTGCATCCACACCGGCCGTGATCACCAGTTGTCCCACATCTTCAAATAAGCTCACGCTTGAATTCACTGAATAGGCCAGGCCTTTGTTTTCGCGGATATTCTGGAATAGACGTGAACTCATGTTCTCTCCCAGGAGGGTGTTCAGGACTCTGAGAGGGAATCTTTCTTCCTCATGTTTGGAACAAACCTGGACTCCCAAAGCTATTTGGGTTTGTTCCGTTTCTTTTTTCAAAATTCGAATGTGTGGTCCCTTTGCATGGTTTCGAATACTTTCAAATTTCGGAAGAGATCCTCGGCGAAAATGTTTTGCGTATTGACTGACGCTTTTCAGGAATTGCTTGTGCTGTAGAGGACCTGCTGCGGTGATGACCGTATTGTTGGCTAGGTAATGAGTCCGGATGAAATCGGAAAGTTGCTTGCGTTTGATTGATTCAAGCGATTTCATCGATCCGGTGATCAGCCTTCCCATAGGTTGCTCAGGCCAAGTGACTTCATTCAGGATTTCCTGCACATAATGATGAGGCTGATCCATGTACATCCTCAACTCATCCTTGATGACTTCGCGTTCTTTTCGAATCTCGACCGGTTTCAATTCGGCGTTCAGGTACATATCCATAAGGACATCCAGTAGGCTCTCGTAACGGTCATATTTGGCCTTTGAATAATAACAGGTGGACTCTTCCGAGGTGAAGGCATTCAAATCTCCTCCGATTCCTTCAACGTCCTGAGTGATTTTCAGACTGCTGCGGCGTGGCGTCCCTTTAAAAAGCAAATGTTCGATAAAATGGGAGACACCCGATAAGTTTTTCGGCTCAAATCGGCTTCCAACACCGACCCAGAAACCAATGCTGATGCTGGACATATGGGGCATGCGGGCTGTCGCCACTCGCAAACCGTTTTCCAATTCGGTAACTTGATACATTTTCTAAATAGTAATGCCGGAGAGTTAACATACTCTCCGGCATAGAGATTCTTCTAAATTAAAATCACCATTTAATTTTGAGGGATCCCTGAAGGATGATTAAAGTTGGTGATCTCACCTGAATCAGGAACAGCCCAAGCTTTCTCCGCAATTCAGGAATTTATAACAAGCCCCGTTTCTTACAGCAATCGATCCGCAATTCGGACAAGTCGGGGCATCTTGTTGAAAATGCGCTATTGATGCATTCAGATTCTTGACGCTGCCGAGTTCTCTATGGGGAGAGGTTTGGCTGTTCCCATTCGAACCGTTGGAGGGAACTCGGTTATCCAGAGAGGGTTCAGGGCTGGGAGTATCCAGAGATAGATCCGAAACCGGTTTATCTATTTTTTTTTTCATCTCCTCAAAAAGTCCGGGCATTTCCAGTTCCTGCTGTGGAAACTGTGGTTTGGACTGACTCTCGTAGTCGGAGATGAACTGAATGGCCATCCATCGGAATACATAATCCGTGATGGAAAATGCATTTCGAATATTCGGGTTTTTTGTGAAACCGGAAGGTTCAAATCTTTGGTGGGCGAATTTTCTGACCAAAGCATCCAGAGGAACACCGTACTGAAGCGCCATGCTGGTCAGCGTGCCGATGCCGTCCATCAAGCCGCCGATGGTCGACCCTTCCTTTGCCATGGTGATAAAAAGTTCTCCAGGGGCGCCATTTTCATAGAGTCCCACGGTGAGGTAGCCTTCATGCCCGGCAATGTCGAATTTATGGGTCACAGCCTGTCGCGTTTCAGGTAGACGGCGACGTAAAGGTTGAGTGGACTGGAGACTCAAAGCCTTGAGCTCGGCTTCAAGTTCTACAATGCGTTCAATCTGTTCAGACTTGGATTCGGAAGACTCTGTGGTTTCGGTGTTTTTGGTGTTCAACGGTTGTGAACGCTTGGATCCATCCCGGTAAATAGCCACACACTTCAGTCCCATCTTCCAAGCCTGCACGTAGGCTTCCTCGATTTCATCAATGGTGCTTTCCTGAGGCAAGTTGACTGTTTTTGAAATGGCTCCACTGATGAAGGGTTGTGCGGCCGCCATCATATTCAAGTGAGCCAGGTAGGAAATACTTCGCTTCCCTTTGTATGCTTTGAAAGCACAGTCAAAAATGGAAAGATGTTCCGGTTTCAGCCCACTTGCAACGTTTTCGCCGGTATCTTCTGTGACGTCCTCAATGGTGTCGTGCTTTTCGATATGGGCGATAATTCGGTCCTTTTGAATCTGAGAATATCCCAACCTCTCCAAAGCGGAGGGAACGGTTTGGTTGACGATTTTCAACATGCCTCCACCAGCGAGCAGTTTGTATTTAACCAGAGCGATGTCGGGCTCGATCCCGGTAGTATCGCAATCCATTAGAAAAGCGATGGTTCCGGTAGGTGCCAAGACAGTTACCTGGGCATTCCTGAATCCGTGCTCCTCACCCTTTTGGAGTGCCCGCTCCCAAGTTGCTGAGGCTTCTTCTTTCAAGTAACTGAATTCCCGACTTGAAGCGATGTCATTGACGGCGTCTTTGTGCAACCGGATGACATTCAGCATTGAGTCTACGTTGTCCTTTGATGCCGGTTTAGAAACCCCGCTGCACCTTGCATCATAGTAACCCTCGAAGGTGCCCATTCCCTGTGAGATTTCAGAAGATTGTTCGTAGGAATGTCCGGTCATGATCGAAGTGATGGCACCCGCAAGCGCCCGGCCTTCTTCAGAATCATAAGAAAGTCCATAGCTCATAATGAGTGAGCCCAAATTTGCAAATCCCAATCCCAGTGTTCGGAAAATATGAGAGTTTTCAGCGATCTCCTCAGTAGGGTAACTCGCCCTGTCCACTGCAATTTCCTGGGCGGTGATGAAAATACGGACCGCTGCTTTGAATCGGTCGACATTGAATCTCCCATCGGCTTCCTTGAATTTGATCAGGTTCAAAGAAGCGAGGTTGCAGGCAGTATTATTGAGAAAAACGTATTCCGAGCAGGGGTTTGTGGAATGAATCGGTTCCGTTCCCTTGCAGGTGTGCCATTTCTGGATGGCTCCGTCGAACTGCATTCCCGGATCGCCGCAGACATGGGTTCCCTCGGCAATTTTATGGAGAAGCTTCTTTGCGCTTTTCTTCTCGAGTTTAGTTCCGGATGTGGTCGCCCGGGTCCACCATTCCTCGTCGTTGATCGCGGCTTTCATGAAGGCGTCGCCAGCTCGCACAGAAAGGTTTTCATTCTGGTACATCACGCTCCCATAGGCATCTCCATTATAGGAACCGTCATAACCCTGTTCTACTAATGCCCAAGCTTTCTTCTCTTCAATCTTCTTGGCGTCGATGAATTCCTCAATGTCTCCATGCCAATCATATAGAGTGTTCATCTTGGCCGCCCGTCGCGTCTTGCCGCCGGATTTCACGACGTTGGCAACCTGGTCGTAAACCTTGAGAAACGAGAGTGGCCCGCTGGGACGCCCTCCACCACTGAGTTTTTCCCGGCTCGACCGGATAGGTGAAAGATCGGTGCCGGTGCCGGATCCGAACTTGAAAAGCATGGCCTCGCTGTGGGCGAGCCGCATGATGTCATCCATATTGTCCTCGACTGACTGAATAAAGCAGGCACTGCATTGGGGATTCAGGTATTGAGTAGGGGACCGTTCCGCTACCTGTTTCTTTTGATTGTAATACCAGTTCCCTTTTGCTGAATCCTTGCCGACCCCGTATTCCTGATACAGTCCAACATTAAACCAGACCGGTGAATTGAAAGCGCCGTGTTGATTGACACATAACCAGGATAGTTCTTCATAGAAAACCTGACCGTCTTTGCGGCTGAAGTAACCGTCCTTGACTCCCCAGTCAGCCATAGTTCTGCAAACTCTGTGGATCAATTGCTTAACCGAGGTTTCCCTTTCGGAGGTGCCTTGCTCCCCATAGAAGTATTTTGATACCACAACCTTGGTTGCCAATTGGGACCAGGATTCAGGAATTTCCACATCCTCCTGTCTGAAAATAGTATTTCCGGAATCATCGGTGATTTCCGCCGTCCTCTTTTCCCATTTGATTTCGTCAAAAGGGTGGGTTTTTTCCTGACTGAATACTCGCTCGATTCTTAATTTCTGTCCGGTTTTAGCATGTTTTCTTCCTAGGCGTTTACGGCCGGTAGAAACAGCTTTTGGGCGTCTTGAGCGTAAAGATTTCGATTGAGGGGAAACGGCTTGCTGGGTGGCGTCTATCATGTTGCTGGGGTATTTGTGGGTTTTAAAGATGTTTTTATGCCAATTTAAAATTCATAGGCTGAATATCTGGGTGTTTTTCGCCGT
>DUCD01000508.1:8573-33880 GCA_012959985.1 Verrucomicrobiales bacterium
ACGAGCGGGGAACAAACAAGCAACGGTCCAGTTTTCCGGTTGACCCGTGTTGGAACCGATTCTGCTGATGCTAACACTATAGGTTGTGTCTGCAAGGCTTTTTAGAAAGTTTCGACAATCCGTTTAATGTGAATAAGTTGTGGATAACTTGACGGCCGTGAAAAGCCTATTTTGAAGGTTTTCGAGACTGTTTTGCGAACTTTCGGATCGGTTCCACAGACCTCGGTCTGGATTTGGAACGGATGACCAGGGGACATCCTTCGAAGCCGAAAGCCGTTCGAATTCGGCCTTCAAGGTATTTCAGATATTGGTCGGAAATGGGTTCATTTCTATTGAGAAACAAGAGGAATTCAGGCGGGACCCTATTGATCTGAGTGGTGTAATAGAATTTGATGGGGTTGCCTTTGACGGTGGTAGCCGGATGACGATCAAAAGCATCGCGTAGGACACCGTTAAGGATGGGAGTTGGGATTGACTGCTTCATTTGATCCCGGACATACCGGATAGACTCCAACAAGCGGTCCAAGTTGAATTTTTTATCGGCCAATGCCGAAGTGAAGATCACAGGCGCAGAATCGATAAAAAAGAGGGATTTCTGAACCCACTTGGCGAAGTCGCTCAGCAGCATTTCCTTCTTTGAGAAGGCGATGCCTTTTTTCTGCTTTTTGGAGCGAATTCGGATCGTTTCCTCTTTTTGGGCTTCCTTAATCGCTTTCTGATACAAATCCCATTTATTGACCACAATGATGCAGGCTTTCTTTTCCTCGAGAATGTGGCCGGCGATTTTCTTATCCTGAGTCGTGATGCCCAATTCGGCATCTACCACAAGTATGGCCAGCTCACAGCGTGACACAGCCTGCTCAGATCTACGAACACTGTAGAATTCAACGGAATCACGAATCTGCCGTTTTTTACGGATACCTGCAGTGTCGACCAAGACATAACTCTGCCGATGTCCCTCTGTGTCCACTTCAAACGGCACATCGACACTGTCTCGTGTGGTGCCGGGAATTTCGGAAACAATGACCCGTTCAGAACGGGTCAGTGCATTGATTAAAGAGGATTTTCCAACATTCGGACGTCCGACAATAGCTAAACGAACGGGCTCAGAACGAGCCGGGGCGTCCGTGTCTGAAGCATCGACTGAAGTGATTTCGGGCAGAGGCGGCAACAGTTCTACCGCCTTGTCCATCATGTCGGTAATGCCTCGTCCCTGAATGGCGCTGACCGGAAACATGTCATCGAAACCCAATTCAGTGAACTCTGGAATCAGCGTTGCGCGTTGTTGCTGGTCCACTTTGTTAATCACCAGGATGATGGGTTTGTTTCCAGATCGAAGTCTAGAGGCAACTTCGCGATCAAGAGCCACGAGACCATCCATTACGTTGACCGTAAGTAAAATTACATCTGCAGACTCGATGGCGACCTCCACTTGGTTCAAAGCAGCCTGAGACAGGATATCCGGGGCTTTTTCTCCTTGTAAAAGGCCGATCCCTCCCGTATCAACCATCGTCACTGAGCGACCTCGCCATTCAGCTTCAATAGTGATTCGATCTCGAGTCACTCCGGGTTCGTCGTGCACTATGGCGATACGTCTGCCGGCAATCCGATTGAATAAAGCGGATTTACCGACATTTGGTCTTCCTACGATGGCGATAACATTCGGCATTTGCCGAAGAATGCCCATTCCATAGGGAATGAAAAGGGAAAATGTTTCAATATCGAGATGACTGGGCAGAAAAATCAATTGAGGAATACCTGATTCCAGTGAATGGCGATTGGGTTTTACTCCGTTTCTCGGGGTGGCAGCAATAGGTCGCATGAGTTAAATGTATGAATATTGATACTAAAACACAGGGTAAGCTGATACAGAGCACGGAGGATTTGTCTCGTCTGCTGCCTGTATTACAGGACGCAGAATGGTTGGCCGTCGACACCGAAGCGGACAGTCTCTATTCCTATCCTGAAAAACTCTGTCTAATTCAAATCAGCCACCCGGGTGGACATGAGTTGCTGGATCCTTTGTCTTCAATTGATTTAACGGAACTTTGGAAAGTGCTGTCGAACCGGGAATTGATCCTTCATGCGGCCGATTACGACCTGCGGTTGCTGTTTCGACATTTCGAATTTCGACCTGAATCGATTTTTGACACGATGATTTCAGCGCGCTTGTTAGGGTATCAACAGTTCTCTCTTCATCAGTTGGTCCTGGATTTTCACGGAGTTAATCTGGATAAAAGTCTACAGAAGAAAGACTGGTCCCTTCGACCTCTGTCCGAACCAATGCTGGATTATGCCCGTCGGGATACTGAGTTTCTAAGGCCAATTTCGGAACGCTTGAAGTCCGAGTTAAGGGAAAAGGGTAGGGAAGAATGGCTTGTCGAAAGTTGCCGTCGCTTAATCGAAACCTGTTCGGTCACGAATGGGAAAGATCCGGATATTGCCTGGAGATTGAAAGGGTGTGACGCTTTATCTCCCGTCGGCAAGGCTGTGCTTCGGGAGTTGTGGCTGTGTCGCGAAACGGAAGCCATTAAGCGCAATAAACCTCCTTTCTATATTTTGCGGCACGATACTTTGATTCGCATTGCCGAACAGGCTTCCAGTGGGCTTCCCCCAGCAGAATATCTTCAGTTTCGTTTTTCTCCCGGACGAAAGCAGAAGTTCCTCGATGCGGTGGTGAAGGGATTGGCGGTTCCTTTGAATGACTGTCCGAAAAAGATACGGACCAAGTCGCGACGGCAGAGTGATAAGCAGAAATCCAGAACCTTGGAACTAAAAAGTATCCGTGATAGAAATGCGGAGGAACTGAAAATTGATCCAACCCTTATTGCCAGTCGGGCCATGCTGGTTTCATTGGCAGTTGACTGGGAGGGTTCCCAGAAAAAACTGATGAATTGGCAACGGGAATTCTTGGTTTGATGTAGCTGTTCAACCTCTGGAGGAAGAGACCATTCGGCTTAAATCTGCACGAGATACAGTTTGCGAGAATAATACATTCAGTTCCAGGTGTTCGTGATTATGATGCCAACCGCTCCAGACTATTCGACGGGCTCGCCGATAGCTGGTGAAGGATATATTGTTGTGCTCGAACCAGTAAACCAGATGCATTTTCCCGCTATCGGTCAGTAAGTCCATCGCTACATAGCGATTCAGGTTTTTGTCCTGTGTGACCTTATTCTCAATCTTCCATCCGGCATTTCTGATGATTTTTTCGATGGCCACAATCTTTAAATGATTGCTTCCTGATCTTTGTCTGAATGAGTGAACGATTCCATCCTCATGTCCGATTCGGGTGCGCTCAATTTGAAGCTCTGGTTTTCGTTTCACTTGAGAGGTGGCAATAGTAGGGTTTGGTGGCGAAGCAAATGTGCCTCGTGTTTGTTCTTCATAGTGGGACAGGTTTTGAAATCCAATAAGAAGAAAAAGCATAATGAAGGCGAACCTCTTTAAAGGCTGCCAGTCCATAGAGAATTCCCGAGGTTTCGGTGGCTTTTTCTGAGTCCTGTGGTTTGTTCCGGGGAGAACTGCCAAAAGAAAGGCGCCGGAGGCAATTGTCTGGAGCCATGGAATCCATTTTCCAAGCAAGTCCATGTTGTTGAAAAACAGTTGAGTTGCCGGCATGAGCAGAATCCAGGCGATGCTGATAAAGAATACTTTCCAATGAGGAAAACTGCGTTTCCATGTAGTAAGGGAAACCAGCAAACATCCCAGAGATAGGTGTCTCAGCAGATCCCAATCAATCCATTCCCCCGCCAGTAACAGAAAAAGGGCAATCACCAGCCAAACCATCTCTGCATCGTTTTGCCGCGTTAACGGACGGTGGTAACGAATCCACCCGAGCGTCAGGAGAAACAGGGTGAATGCTGAAAACTGAAAAATAGGGTGCATGGGTTGTTCCCGAGAAAAAAAGAATGATACCTGATGTGAAAGGATGACGATACCGGCCATCCAGGGAGAATTGACACGTCTTTCCAACTGGATGGAAACAGCCTGAGAAGATTGATACAATGATTGCGGGAGCCTGGGCTGTTGAAGGGTGAACCAAACCATGGATCCGATGCAGAGAGGCATCCCGATTAAATGTTTCCATTGAGCCAGCCAGAGTCCTGTCGAAGCGGATTCGGGAAGAACCGCCATGAGATTGATTAGGAAAAAACAGGTGCCGAGCAAAGGGATAAATATCCAAAAAAGCTTTCCGGGAACCCACCGGCAGAGAACAAGAACACAGCAATAAAGTATGGCCGGTAATTGGTTTCTCAGGAGAATCGAATCTGCAAATTCTGAGGAGTGCCCAAAAATTGGAGAGAAGAGTGTTTGACCGATAAATGTTTCACTTCCAGTTGAAAGCAACCCATCAAATGCCGCTATTGACGATCCACTGTAATCGAGCCAGAATGGTAGACTGAAAAGAACCGGCACGCAGAGTTTGAACCATTCGGGTCGCGCTTCTGTCTGGATCAGGGGGCGGAATAACACCACACCGAGTGCCGTCCAGCCAAAACTCATGAACATCATGGACCCCCCGGCGAATCCGACGGCAATCATAAGAAAAACGATCAGAAAATCCCAACTGGGAATATGTCTGCGCGTGATGAATGTTTCAGGAAAACGTCTGTAGACGCTACAAATATAAATGAGGTTTCCGAGTAGGAAAAGAACCGCAAACCAAGCGGATGTTTCCCAAGAATTGTGATATTGCCAAGAGAGAAACAGAGCCCAGTAAATGATCATCCATAGGCATAACCTCGATCCCAGGCGGGCCGGATAGCGACCGGACAAATGTGTAAGACGACATCTGCTCCCATCAGCCGGCATGAATGGAGTTGGATGGATCTGACGGTTTTGCTGTTGATGACGGGGAAATTGGTTTTGATGCAGGCAATCCCGGGCTCCGGGAGAATCTGTTCTGGATCAAAAGTCTCCAAGTGATCCAAAGGGCTTCTCGAACTATTTTCGGAGACATCTTGGAAGTGCCTAAATACCGGTCGGTGAAAATGATGGGTCATTTCAATCTGGAAACTGTATCCATTGGAATGAACCTCCGACAAATTAATTTTTTCCAAGGCGGACCGCCGAAAGCATTTGAAGCCACCGGTAGGGTCCGAGAACGGCATCCCGGTTATCGATTGAACATATTTCGCAGCAGATAAGCTCAAAAGAAGCCGGTTCAATGGCCAGTTAATGACCCGAATTCCTTTCATATACCTTGAACCCAAGACCATATCAGCTTCATCGGCCGCTTGGAGCAGTTTTGGGAGATCATTCGGATCGTGAGAAAGATCGCCGTCCATTTCACAAATCCGGTCATATTCTCTATCCAACGCCCATTGAAAACCTTCCAAATAGGCGCGGCCCAATCCTGATTTTTCAGGTCGATGAAGTACCTTCAAAAAAGGGTGCTTCTGCGCTAACGAATCGGCGAGCCTTCCTGTTCCATCGGGGGAGTTGTCATCGACCACTAATAAATCCACGGAAACCTTCAATGCATTGATGCGTGCAACCAGTAGTTCCAGATTCTCCTTTTCATTAAAGGTAGGAACAATGACCAACGCTTTTTGAGTGAAGGTATCCATGGATTCTAATCGTGAACTTAAACTGTTTTCAGTTTCTTGGGAATTCCAGAATTTCTTTTGAACCGGTCACATTCAAGATTCGGAATTCTTCATAATCGATCTCTGGATCGGCCCGGAAAGATAATTTCCCGAAATATTTTTTCTCCATGTTAATCAGAAGCTTCTCATCTTCTTTTCGCAATCGATCGAGCACCATTGGATTCACGATGATTCTCAATTGAAAATCCGATTCATCCCGGTTTCGACGTTTGAGCAACTCGGCCAGTTTTCTCTGGATTTCCACGCTCATCGTCAAGGGGCTCTTTACCTTGCCTCGCCCTTTGCAGTTCGGGCAATCGGTATACACCGCCGCGCGCATGCTTTCTGAGTGGCGTTGACGCGTCATTTCCATCAGTCCCAACTGTGAAATCGGGAGGACATGGGTTTTGGCACGGTCTTTCTTCAAATGTTTCTTCATTCGATTGAATACCGCATTTTGATCTTTTCTTGATTTCATATCGATGTAATCAAGGACGATCAGTCCGCCGATATTCCGGAGTCTAAGTTGTCTGCAGGTTTCATCGGCTGCCTCCAAATTGACTTTGAGAATGGTCGATTCCTGATCCTTCGAACTGCTTTTGTGACGGCCCGTATTTACATCGACCGAGACCAGAGCTTCGGTTTCATCAATGACGATGTAGCCTCCGCTTTTCAGTTTGACCTGTCGTGAAAAGGTTGTTTCCAATTGCTGGGTTATTCCGAAACGGTCAAATATCGGTTGCGTCTCGGTGTAACCTTTGATTTTGTCCACGGAACGCTTGGAAATATCTCCGATCATTTTACTGACCCGTTCCCTCTGGGTTTTCTCATCTACGACGATCCGTTCCACGTCCTCGGTAAGAAAGTCACGGACCGTGCGCTCGATCAGATCTGGCTCTTCGAATACGCAGGGTGGGGCGGATTTGTCGTTTATTTTTTCCTGAACGATTTTCCATTCCTCGAGCAGGAAGGCCAGATCTCTTATGAAATAGCGCTTCTTCTGGCCTTCACCAACGGTGCGAATGATGACGCCCATGCCTTCGGGCAACATCGTCAGTTCTCTGAGAATTTCTTTCAACCGTTGGCGTTCGGCCTGGTTCTCAATTTTCCTGGAAATTCCGCATTGATCGGAATTGGGAAGCAGCACTAGATATCGACCGGGAATAGCGATGTTCGTCGTTACTCTGGGTCCCTTATTTCCGATAGGTCCTTTGGTGACCTGAATGATGATGTCACTCCCAGGTGGGTATTTTTTGGGAATATCCTTATGGGTCAGTTTCTGTTTCTGCTTTTTTCTTCCCGGGCGCTCCACTACTTCGATATTATTATCAAAATTGTTGGGGACAATGTCCCAGTAATGTAGAAAGCAGTTTTTCTCGAAACCGATGTCGATAAACGCCGCTTTCAATCCATCTTCCAAGTTTTTGATTTTACCTTTGAAAACGCTGCCAACCAAACGGGTGTCGTCCCTTCGTTCAATGGTGAATTCTTCCAGTAACCCGTCTTCCAATATAGCTACACGGGTTTCCAGTGATTCTACATTGATGATGACTTCTTTGTGATTCTCCGGTCTGGGTTTCAGTATTCGATTCACTTTTTGAATCACTTTCTGAGTTGCCGAACGGAGTTTCCCTTTTAATGTTTTTGGTTTTTCTTCAACCAGTTCCACCGGTACAAATGCTTCCTCTTCGGTGACCTCCGGAGTTTTCACTTCCGATTCTTTCGATTTATCGGATTTTTTTGATTGATTCCGGTTTCTTCTACCCGATCGGCCGGGCTGTTTTCTACGGGTTTCAGGTGGAATTCCTGCGGCCTTGTTTTCAGCGTTCTCAATTTCCTGGCTTTGCCGGGGAGGTTTTTGGAAAACAGGTTCTTCAGGTATCATTCCTGTTCTGGCCTGTAGTCGGGTCTCCTGGGCGATCTTCTCGCTGGTTCGCTTTACTTTGGGCCGCATACCTCCGCTTGGGCGGAATCGTTGACTGTTTTTTCTATGATTTGAATAATTTCTTTCGCTCATGTTCAATAAGACCTTCTGTAACGGTGAACATTCAGTAGAATTCCCACCCCAATCATGGAGCTTAGAACCGAAGAACCGCCGTAGCTTATCAGCGGTAACGGAATTCCCGTGACGGGCATAATACGAATGTTCATCCCGATGTTGATGAATGCTTGACTAAAAAACAGCGTTACCACACCTACCGCCATTGCTCTACCCAAGATATCACGTGCTTGTGCCGCGATCATTATCCCGGACAAGATGAATATCAGATAGAGCATCAGGACGGCTACGCTGCCTGCAAATCCCTTTTCTTCTGCGATGACAGAGAAGACAAAATCATTGTGTGCCACCCCTTTCGGGAGGAATCCCAGATAATTCTGAGTTCCATTGCACCAGCCGGTTCCGAATAATCCTCCGGATCCTACTGAAATCATTGCCTGTCTCACGTTGTGGGATGCTTCCCGTTGTTTACGCCGAATTTCACGGTGTTCCCTCTTAGTGGCATCTGGAGGAATATAATAATCCTGACCAATGAAAACGCGTAACCGGTCTTCCTGATAGGGTTTGAGCTTGATGAACTTTTTCACTTTTGCCTCGGGAGGAAGAAAAAGAATACTTCCGACGAGAATTGCCGCGGCAATAGTGATGCTCCCAACCATAACGCCCAGATAGGGCAGTGGAATACCGGCTACCAACATCATGGTCAGGCCGATAGGTATAAAAACAATGGAGGATCCAAGATCGGGCTCCATCAGAATAAGAACGAACGGTAGGACAATGATGCCTACTGCTCGCCAAAAATTTCCGAATAATGCCAATTCCTTTCGAGGACGACTCAGGAATTGAGCTAAGAGGAGAATAAATGTCAGTTTCGCAAACTCCGAAGGTTGCAGCATGAACACTTTAAAGTCGAACCAACGACGCGCACCCCCTCCGATTTTGCCGATACCGGGAATCATTACCAGGATCAACAGAAAAATCGTCAACCAGTAAGCGATGGTGGACCAACGACTCAGAATCCGGTAGTCAACAAGGCAGATCAGTGTCGCCGCCCCGGCACCGGTGATATACCATATCAACTGCTTGTTGTGATCGCTTTTGAACCATTCGCGAAAGCCTCCTTGCCAGGAGAGAAGATCATTGGTTTCTGAAGGGAGGTATTTGGCGCTGTAGATAAAGAAGAAACCGGTAATCATCAGGCCGAGAACAGATAGAATCAGCCACCAATCCGTCATGGTCTGATTTACTATTCGACTATTGAATGGCCTCGACATACTCGTGTTTTAATTCAATGGTTTTGTATCCTCATTCTAGGGCTGAGATTACTTTTCATGCATGCTCATTCGGTCCCGGATCGCCAGGTAGATGGATTTTGCGACGGGGGCACATACCGTGCTTCCGAAATCGGCTTCAGTAGTGGCTTCGATTACAATAGCCACGGTGAACAAACGTCCAAGGTAGGGGCAATAGGAAACAAACCATACGTTCTTCGTAGCTTTTCCATTCCGGGTTGTTTCGGCAGTTCCGGTTTTTCCATGAATCTCCATTCCAACCACAGCAGCCCGTTTTCCCGTTCCAAACCGCGAATCAGCCACATCTGCCCGCATTGCGTCCTGCACGATTTGCAGGCTTTCGTTTGAGTAACCAAGTTCCCTTACCACTTCAGGCGAATAATGCTTGAAAATCAGTCGCCCTTCCACGGGAGATTGGAATTCCAGTGCCTGAACCAGTCGAGGCTTGAGCAGTTTCCCGCCATTGGCAACCGCGGAGGTCATCAGAGACATCTGAAGCAGGGTCACGTCGATTTCCCCTTGTCCAATGGATAGATTGGCCGTGTCTCCCCGATACCAATTTGATTGGATTCTATTGTAATTCGGAATTCGGCCTTCTAATTCCTGGCTAGGAGGGATACCTTCGATTCCGGTCCGATTGCCAAGACCGAATAGTCTTGAAGTGTCAATAATCTCTCGTGCCCCCATCTCAAGGCCACATTCAATAAAGTAGTAATTACTGGATCGAGCGAAAGCTTCCTGGAAATTGTAGTAACCGGCCGGAGCCAAATCTTTGATTCCATAGGGATGGTAGACTTGAGTGACCATGCGTTCTTCAGGATCGATTAATCCGCTATTCAGTCCACTCAAGCTAATCAGGATTTTGAAAATCGAGCCCGGCGCATACCTCGCATAGGTAGCGCGGTTGATGGCTGGTGTGCTGTCGGCATCGTTGAAGTAATTGAAATCTTCCGTAGAGATTTTTGGAATCCAAATGTTGGGATCGTAGTCAGGTAGGGAAACCATTGCCAGGATATCTCCTTTCACGGCGTCCATCACAATGGCGGCACCTCGCACATCATCTTTCGCGCGGTTCAGAATTTTTTCCACGGCCAGCTGAAGTTGAAGATCCAATGTCAGGATCACGTTTTTTCCAGGTTCATCCTGGATCCAAGGCTCTTCCTGATATCGATAGAAATTGCTGAATATCGTAAGTAGTTTTACGCCCGGGCGTCCTTTCAATTCCTCATCAAAGTATTTTTCAATTCCCAATTCTCCCTCCATTCCCGGGATAACATAAGGGCGGGATTTACTTAGTTCACCTAAATCGGCGGAATTCAGCTCCTCATTCGGGGTTTTGTCCTGTCGGACATATCCAATCAGATGTGCGGCCGTGCGGCCCCGAGGATAGTTTCTGATTGATTTGGTTTCTCGTCGAACGCCTTCAGGTATTGGAAGATTAACCTCAAACCGGGCTCTCTCTTCTTCGCTCAGCGACTCCTTCAACAACAAGGGCACGGTTCGGAGTTGATAGTAGTGTTGTTCAAATTTCTCCCTTTTGACAAGCCCTTTTCGGCCAATTATCCGGTTTACCTGGATCTCGATTTTCGTGACCACTTGATACCGCGCCTGCTTCTGGAGTTTCGCTTTCTCGATTTGTGATAATCTACCTGCTGGGCGCATTCCATAGTATTCTGAAGTGAATAAGGGACGAAGAGCGACGAGGTCCAAAAGTAGGTTGTACTGGGGGCGGTTCTCTGCAATTGTGAAACGATTTCGATCCAGGATTTTCCCTCTTTCTGCTGGATATTGAAGAATCCAATGGGATTGTCTTTTGGATTGATTCGAGTAATCAGCCCCTTTCACTATCTGAAGTCGGCCCAAACCGACCATTAGAACTAAAAACCCAAGAGTCATGACCACAGCGACGGCGGTTAGCCTGCGGTTGTCAAAAGATTCTCGATTATCAGCTAATAATGACATCTGGCCTAGCGTCTTCGGACGATTTCCCGGTTTACCCTGAATCTGGAATCCGGCATCGCCTGGTAAAGTAATGCCTGCATGGTTTTATCGAAAACCTTGAAAAAAATTGGCGTGAGGATTCCGCCAGTGACCGCAACGATCATCCACCGTGCAAGTAATCCCCAATGTAAGTCGGGGGAATTTGGCAGGCCTTTGAGGCTGGAAACCGCAATAATAGTCAGTAAAGTGAAAAAGGGGACGAGGGTGCTCGCAACAAATCCCATTAGGAATTGAGAGTAAAACAGGTCCTGGACTAACCATGCGCGCGAAAAGTTAACTGCCCAACCGACAAGGAACAAGGGGATCATGCTTGATCCTAAAGGATTCTGTGACACTCCATCCAGAAGAAAGCCGCACCAGATCGCCAGAAGAGCCATTGGAATCATTCTCATCCGAATTCCTGCAAAAACCATCAGCGGTGGTAAAAGATCGATTTGCGCTCCGATACTGTAGCGGAATCCATTGAACGCCGATTGGAAAAAAACAGCGAAAAACGCACAGGCAAAAAGCAGTATGAATCCAAGGGATTTCATTTGATCAATACCCAGACTTCCTGCAGATCGTTCGGTTGAGCGACCGGTTTGATTCCTGCATTAAAGTACAAGTCGTAATTCATGGATTTCGACGCCTCTGATATCCGACCGATCGGGATGCCTTCCGGGTAGACTTGCCCCAATCCACTGGTAACCACCATTTGGCCTATCTGCGGCCTGCTTTCAGGTAGTAGATTGGAAATCACCAGTTTATCACTGGATTTAAGGTGGGATTTATCGGATCTGGGCTCAACTAAACCGGAGTATTGAGTGCCGCGAATTTTAGCGGGAATTAAACAGTTCGGACTTCCAATGAGGATCACTTTCGAGAATGTTGATCCGCACTCGGAAAGATAGCCCAGTAGGCCACCACCAGGCCCAATAACCGGGAGATTCGGTTCCATTCCATGGTCGGTGCCCAGATTTATTTTAATATGGTTCCACCAATTGGAAGGATCCTTACCAATTATTTTGGCAAGAATGAGTTTCCACTTGGTCGTTGCTTTGAAATCGAGGAGTTTTCGGAAACGTGCATTCTCATCAAGGACTGTCAATATTTCGTGGTCTTTGATTCGATGTCTCTGTAACTCGGTTTTGAGGGTTCGGTTCTCCTTAATGAGGTCTTTTTTACTGCGGATGGACTCCAGGGATTCGGTTCGAACGTTTCCAGAGAACACAGCCAGCTGGTTCAGAGGCAGATATACTAATTCAACCCCCTTCTTCAGATGGGAAGTGATCACGCCCGGGAGGGCGAGACACAACACCGCAACCAGAAATACCATCCCGAACGCGGTTAAATTCTCATTTTCTGTCATTTCGCCACTTAAAATTCATCAAGCGGCGAACGCAACTATCTCAGAACTATAATCGGCTTGAGGAAGCGACTCGCTTCAGAAACTGCAGTTCCTGAAGAACACGTCCTGTTCCTTTCGCCACGGCGCTTAACGGATCTTCCGCTATGTGCACCGGTAAGTT
Organism: Verrucomicrobiales bacterium; assembly: GCA_012959985.1. GTDB lineage: Bacteria > Verrucomicrobiota > Verrucomicrobiia > Limisphaerales > DUCD01 > DUCD01. Next base: position 20,965 of record DUCD01000508.1, read on the forward strand.
CGTTTCCTCTGAAATCAAGCGGTCAATTCCTCTCAGTAATGCGCCGCCTCCGGCGACCATAATTCCCCGATCAATAAGGTCAGCCGATAATTCCGGCGGACAACGTTCCAGAGTAATACGGATGGATTCTAAAATAGCAGACAAGGGTTCCTTTAAAGCTTCCCGGATTTCTTCGGAACTAATCGCCAGAGTTTTCGGCAACCCGGAACTTAAGTCACGCCCTTTGACCTCAAGGGTCATCTCCTGTTCCAAAGGAAAAGCCGAACCAATTTTAATCTTAATCTCTTCCGCTGTGCGTTCGCCTATCATTAAGTTGTAAGCCCTCTTCATGTGGGCAATGATGGTTTCGTCAAACTCGTCGCCACCAACCCGCAGGCTTCGGCTGAAGACTATTCCAGCCAAGGAGATCACCGCAATTTCACAGGTGCCTCCTCCGATATCTACAATCATATTTCCTGCCGGCTCATCAACCGGCAATCCCACCCCGATCGCCGAGGCCATCGGTTGTTCAATCAGGTACACTTCACGCGCTCCGGCATGCGATGCCGAATCCTTTACGGCCCTTTTTTCTACCGCGGTGATGCCCGAAGGAACTGCTACCACAACTCGAGGTGGAACCAGTTTTCGACTGTGAACTTTTTTTATAAAATGACGCAGCATCGCCTCGGTAATTTCAAAGTCCGCGATGACTCCGTCTTTCATCGGCCTCACAGCCACAATATTGCTGGGTGTTCGTCCCAGCATTCTCTTTGCTTCCGCCCCGACAGCCAGAACATTCATGGTTCCGGCTTCAATGGCTACTACGGAGGGCTCTCTGAGTACAATGCCTTCGTCTCGAACGAAAACCAGTGCGTTCGCCGTCCCTAAATCAATGCCGATGTCGTTGGAAAACAGGCTCTTAAGCTTTGATGTAAGCATCGATTTTACTGCTGCGGTCTAGTAAAGGTTTCCGAAAGGTTCCGGTCAAGTTTATAAACGGTTCGCGGCAGATTCCATAAGGCCGCAGGTGGGGTGTACTGTCCCCAGTGCGCCGGTTGTTCGCGGAATTTACCGTCCACATTGCACCGCTTGATGCTGATATTTCTATCTCCAAACGGCGCGCTGGGACAGCGAGCCCTACCCTATTCTTTCTATTGTCCAGACAGTGAGATTCCTTTCCCGACTCAGCGTTAACGTTAACTCAGGTGTTGAAAGTGAGTGTTCCGTTATCTAGGTCGATAGTAATTATTGAGTTTTCTTTGATTTCATTAGCCAACAGTTTTCTGGAAAGAGGGGTTTCGACATATTTCTGTATAAATCGTTTCAGGGGCCGTGCCCCGTATATCGGATCGTATCCTTGCTCAGCTATGTGAGTTTTCGCCGCTTCGCTCATTTCCAGGGTAATCTGCAGATCATGAAGTCGTTGTTTCAGGCCTTCCAGCTGCAGATCTACAATCAGTTTGATTTCTTTTCTGCTCAAAGGTTCAAACAAAACAATATCATCAACTCGGTTTAGGAATTCAGGGCGGAACTGGGCTCTGAGCTCAGAGAGGACTTTGTTCCGCAATTCATCTGGAATCTCTCCTGAAGAATCAGAGAGTTGAGTGAGGTGCATGCTGCCGACATTGGAAGTCATGATGATGGTGGTATTCTTGAAATCCACTGTTCTTCCCTGACTGTCTGTCAGTCGCCCATCTTCCAGAATCTGTAAGAAGACGTGGAAGACATCCGGGTGCGCTTTTTCAATTTCATCGAACAAAACGACGCTATACGGCTTGCGTCGGACGGCTTCGGTCAGTTGACCTCCCTCGTCATATCCGACGTAACCGGGGGGCGCGCCTATTAAACGGGCGACGGCGTGTTTTTCCATGTACTCCGACATGTCGATTCGAATGATGTTGTCTTCGCTGTCGAACAGGGATTCCGCCAGTGCCCGGGCCAATTCCGTTTTCCCGACTCCCGTCGGACCAAGAAAAATAAAAGAACCGACCGGTCGTTTTGGATCTTTCAAGCCGGATCGGGATCGGATGACAGCATCGGTCACCGCCTGGACGGCAGGATCCTGCCCAATGACTCGTTCGTGCAGTAAATCATCCAACCTAAGCAGCTTTTCTCTTTCACTTTCGATCAGTTTCGCCAAGGGGATACCGGTCCATTTAGAGACCACTTCGGCAATGTCTTCCTGGTTGACTTCTTCTTGTAGAAGACGGTTCTCGCCCGATTGAGGCACGGTCTTTGACTCGGCATCTTTCAGTTGTTTTTCCAACTGAGGAAGCCGACCGTACTTTAACTCGGCGACTCGATTCAGATCTTGCTGCCGCTCAGCCGTTTGGATTTCGTGCCTCACTAATTCCAATACTTCCCTGAGTTTTCGGATGGTATCGATTTCTTTTTTTTCGTTTCCCCATTGGGCTTTCAGGCTGTCCCTCTCCGCCTTAATGTTGGCCAGATTTTTTTCCAATTCATGAAGGCGGCCCTTCGATGATGCATCCTTCTCTTTTTTAAGTGCTTCTCTTTCGATTTGCAGCTGAAGTGTCCTACGTTCCAGATTCTCGAGATCATCAGGCATGCTTTCCATTTCAGTGCGGAGTTTGGCGCCTGCTTCGTCCATCAGGTCGATGGCCTTATCCGGGAGAAAGCGGTCCGAAATATATCGATCCGAAAGTGTAGCTGCGGAAACAAGAGCGGAATCCGTAATGCGGACGCCGTGATGAAGTTCGTAACGTTCTCTCAGTCCTCTCAGGATTGAGATGGTGTCTTCAACAGAAGGTTGATCCACCAGGACCGTCTGGAAACGACGCTCCAGTGCAGAGTCTTTTTCGATGTTTTTCCGATATTCATCCAGAGTGGTTGCCCCGATACAATGGAGTTCTCCTCTGGCAAGCATCGGTTTCAGCATGTTCCCGGCATCCATGGACCCCTCGGTTTTCCCTGCTCCGACCATGGTGTGGATTTCATCGATGAAAAGAATAATTTGCCCATTGGCTTGAGTGATTTCACGAAGGACTGCTTTTAATCGTTCTTCAAACTCTCCCCGGAATTTTGCTCCGGCAATTAATGCGGCCATATCCAGGGCGACAATTCGTCTTTCCTTGAGACTTTCGGGCACATCTCCCGATACGATTCGTTGAGCCAATCCTTCCACAATAGCGGTTTTTCCTACACCGGGTTCACCGATAAGGACCGGATTGTTCTTGGTTCTTCTGGATAGAACCTGAATAGAACGCCGTATTTCTCCATCTCGTCCGATCACTGGATCCAACTTGTTCTGAGTCGCCATCAAGGTGAGATCGCATCCGTATTTCTCCAACGCTTCGTAGGTGTTTTCCGGGTTCGTGCTGGTGACACGTTGGTTTCCGCGAACTTCCACCAGAGCTTTGGTGAACCGCTCCCTATTCAATCCTGTTTCCTTGAAGACCCTTCCGATTCCCGTATTCGCATCCTGACGAAACATGCCCAGAACCAAGTGTTCGACGCTGACGTAATCATCTTTCAATTTTTTCGTTTCCGCCAGAGCTTCGCGGAATAGTAGGCCCAGTCTTTGGCTGATATAGAGATTCTCGCTTGAATTCCCAGTGCCGGACACTTTGGGAATCTCTTCCATTTTGTCTTGGAGTTTGGATCGGCACAGCTCTGAAGAGATTTCGCATTTTTCGAACAACCTCGGAATCAGTCCTTGATTCTGATTCATTAAAACAGAAGCTAGATGTTCCGGTTCCACCATCTGGTGCGAAAGCTCCATTGCCATGTCTTGTGACTCCTCTACTGCGCTCCGAGCCCGCTCGGTAAATCGGTTTAAATCCATTTCTCGAATCCTTTCGTTAGTTTTTTATTAATTCCAGTTGATAATACTAAGATAAGCAGAACAGATGCCTGTTTGCTTGTGATTCGTAAGTGGCACATCATTAACATATAAAGATTTTTTGGAGTTTTAATGTGGGACGTATTGACACTTTGTCGGAGTTGAAGGCAGCTGAAGGATGTGGGTCATAATGGCGCTTTGTGGGTGGCAGTATAAACCCACACCCGATTAGGGTCAAACCAGGGGCGTTTTCCTTAGGTTTTCACATCCGACCCTAGTTGGGCAGAATCGAAAGCGGTAGAATCAGTTGGAATTTTTTTCCTTTGGATTTAGAGTGAAGGTTATATGAGATGGTTACGTGAACTGATTTTTCTTTTCATCATTTTGTTCGCTGGAGCAATCCTTCTCTATTTTTCATTGGACTCGATTGTCAAGAAGGGGATTGAATCTGTGGGTCCACTGATAACCGATGTTGAGGTCACCGTCTCACAGGCAGATTTGTCTCCATTATCGGGCGTCTGTCAGTTGTTGAACTTCAAAGTTCGCAATCAGGAAGGATATGACACCGAACATGTATTTTTCTGTGAATCCATTAAAGTGGATCTCAAGCCCAAAACCATCTTTGACGATAAAACGGTCATTAATCAAATCAACATCCGGGGAGCTGAAATAACCTTTGAGGGGGGCTTACAGAAGAACAACATTCAAGTGATTCTCGAGAACATAGAAAAGAATCTTGAGAAGTTTTCGAAAGAGGAGGATTCCGGAGTCAATAAGAAGTTGCAGATAGATGAGCTGCTGATCACAGAAACCAAGCTGAATCTCAGTCTTCCTCTGATGGGAAGTAAAACGATCTCCACATCTCTGCCCGATATCCAACTCAGGGATTTGGGGACGGGGCCTGATGGGATCACGGCGGGTGAATTTATTCGGCGGGTTACCGAGCAACTGCGTGATCGAGTGCTCATTACCACTAAGGAAAAAGCCGGTGATCTGGGTAAGGTTTTCTCTGAATCCTTCGAACGCCTGAATTTGAAATCCGGAGTGCAAAAAGCTTTGAAGGAATGGACAAGGTAAATGATGGATTTCAAAGGTTTGCTCAATCCCGACTTGCAACCGTTTTAGAGATTCTGGAGAAAACTCTCGATGAACAAACTCGATAAGACTCAGAAACCAAAGCATGCTCGAATGCTCGAGGCACTTCATGCGGTGAATAATCGTGCGCTGCCCGACCAGATACGCCGCCCATTGGCACTTCCCATTGAGAAACGAACGCACTTTCCAAGAATCCGCAGACAGGCCGGTGGTTCTCATTTATAATTTCCCTTCAACAACACAATCATGAAATCAGCACAAATTACTTTTTCTAGAACAGGGTCCTTGATTGGATTGATTTCCTTGGGTTTGCATTTTTCGCAAACGCTTCAAGCTCAAACACCGGAGGATGGTTTTCGTCAACTGGAGGAAGTTTTGCCGACTGCGAACGATTACCGTGCTGCCTCAGGTGCCCCCGGTCGGGACTACTGGCAACAGCGGGCAGACTATGTTATCGATGTCGAGTTGGACGATGAGTCTCAGCGCATCATTGGTTCAGAAACCATTACTTATACCAATCAATCCCCTGATGCCTTGAAATATATCTGGGTTCAGTTGGATCAGAACCGTTTTGCACCTGGTGGGGAAGGTCAGTTGGCCACGTCCACTTCACGAATGAGTGGCATGTCTTTCAAAGGCTTGAGGGCCGCTTTTTACATGAACGAGTTCAAAGGAGGAGTGCAGATCACGGCCGTGCGCAATGCTGAAGGTGACCCGTTGAAATATCAGATCGTCAAAACGATGATGCGGATTGATCTTCAGGAGATTCTCAGATCGGGGCAAAGCGTGGTTTTCAGCATTGCCTGGAACCATAAGATTATCGATGCAGATCTGATCCGGAGTCGTGGTGGTTACGAATTCTTTGAAAAGGATGGGAATTTTATTTATGAAATGGCCCAGTGGTTTCCGAGGATGGCGGCCTATACCGATTACCAGGGATGGCAGCACAAACAGTTTCTCGGCAGTGGAGAATTCACATTGGAATTTGGTGATTATGATGTTCGTATTACGGTTCCCGCCGATCATGTCGTCGCATCAACCGGAGAGTTGCAGAATCCAGGGGAAGTCCTATCTCCAATTCAGAAGGAACGGTATGAGCGTGCCAAAACGGCCGATGCCCCTATTTTTATAATTACTCCCGAGGAAGCTCTGGAGAATGAGCAATCGAAAATCACCGACAAAAAAACCTGGGTTTTTCATGCGGAAAACATCCGCGACTTTGCCTTTGCCTCATCGAGAAAATTCATCTGGGATGCCCAGGGGCATCCTGCTGGTGAACGGAACGTCATGGCCATGTCCTTCTACCCGAATGAAGGGGAACCACTTTGGAGCAGATACTCAACTCATTCAATTATTCATACCCTGAACGTATATTCCAAGTTTACTTTCCCTTATCCCTACCCGGTTGCCATTTCTGTTAATGGCCCCGTTGGGGGTATGGAGTATCCCATGATCTGTTTTAATGGGCCGCGACCTGAGGAAGATGGAACCTATTCCAAGAACACCAAATACGGTTTGATCTCTGTCATTATACACGAAGTGGGGCACAATTATTTCCCGATGATCGTCAATTCCGATGAACGCCAGTGGACGTGGATGGATGAAGGATTGAACACCTTCCTTCAGTTTCTGGCGGAGCAGGAATGGGAAACGGACTATCCCTCCCGCAGGGGGGAACCCAAAGATATCGTCCGCTATATGACCAGTTCCCGGCAGGTCCCGATCATGACTAACTCAGAATCGATTCTCCAGTTCGGTCCCAATGCCTACGGAAAACCGGCAACCGCTCTGAATATACTAAGAGAGACCATTATGGGGCGGGAACTTTTCGATTTTGCTTTTCGTGAATACGCACAACGGTGGCAGTTCAAACGTCCCAACCCGGCTGATTTGTTTCGCACCCTGGAGGACGCTTCCGGTGTTGACCTGGATTGGTTTTGGCGGGGCTGGTTTTACACCACTCAACATACGGATATTGCGGTGAGTAATGTTCGACTGTTTACTATTGATACTCAGGATCCGGATATAGAAAAGCCCCTGAAAAAAGCCGAACGGGAGGAAGACCCTCAGACATTCTCACAGAAAAGAAATGTTCCACTGAAAAAACGGGCGGATATCTACCCACACCTCCTGGATTTTTATAATGATTTCGACGAACTTGATGTCACCGACGATGACCGGAAGCAATTTGAAAAACAGATGAAAAAACTCGATGATAAGGACAAGGCTCTCCTGAAGTCTCCCATGAATTTCTACCTCGTCGATTTCGAAAACCTAGGTGGTTTGTTGATGCCTGTAATTTTCGATTTGAAATATGAAAATGGTTCTTCCGAGGAAATTAGGATTCCTGCCGAAATCTGGCGTCGAAACCATAAAAAGGTGACCAAACTGATCATTACTGCAAGGACGCTGAAGTCAGTTGAGGTGGATCCCCGCTTGGAAACAGCAGATTCCGATACCGATAACAACTATTTCCCGAGGCGTATCCAGCCGTCACGCTTTGAGTTGGCACCTTCGAAAAAGTCGGAAAATCCGATGCAGAAAGCTGGTCTCGGTAAAGTTACTGAAGAAGGACAGGACAAGGATTCTGTAGAAGGGGAGACTGAATCAGGTAATTGATTTAGGTTTTTGCCGGGAAACTTCGGCTGAACAGTTTGGAGAATCCCGTTATTAACCCGGTAATAGAAGTTTTCCAATCGTTTGCCAGCTGAATACGAATGACCTTTTCGGACAATGAAAAGGGCAAGGGCCAGCCCGAGTGGGTCCAAGAATCTCTGGATTCCGATAGTGAAGAAAACAGGGGCTCGACGGATCCTTGTTCCTTGGTATTCAAGATTCGTCTGGCGTTTCGACAGAATTGGATTTTGCTCGAAAAGCGAGCTGCTCCTGAAGAGATCAACCGTTCCTATGTCCAGGCGTTTCAGGCATTCAACAAACTGATTCGTTTCCTTCAAACTCAAAAAGCTCAGGATCTGGAAGATCAAATAGCCGTTTTACTGACTGAGCTTGAAAACCATGCTGAACGATTTTTTGTGGATTTTCAGTTCGATGCTGAAAATGTTTCGGCAGGCTTGGCGCTTATTCGTTCTCAAAGCCGGCTTTTACTGAGGCTGACACAGGCTGCGGCCGGTGAACCGGTATGGGATGAAACTCCGTTTTTATTGACCGAGTTGCATGAGATCGAAACGGAATTGCAGTCCAAATCAAGCCCCTCCCTTCTGGAAGGAAATGCTTCCGGGGCTACAGTTTCACTATCGACTGTTCCCGTCGATTTTTCCGAACTCAGGGAACAGTTGATCTGGTCTCATGGGAAACAGCAGATCCAAAATGCCTCTCGGATCAAGGAAGTTACTACGGATAATTTGGTAGTGACCTATCAGTTGTTTCGCGCAGTGGAAACTTCAATAGCCCGCTTGATGGTTTGGTCCGGACACGGCGAGGGAAAACAGGGTTCTACCGATCGAAGAGCAAGGGATGTCCGGTTGGAAATGCTGGCTAATCAATCCCACCATCTCGAGAAGAGTCTTCTGAGTTTTCTCGGATCACAAGAGCGCATCGAAAGTGTTTCTCTTTTTCATGATCTGTCGGTGCAATGTGCCGGAGAACTCGACGAATTGAGGATGGAAATCCTTGATGAAAAAGGTGGTAATGAAATCGATCACTTAAGTAAGTTGGTCCGATTTGGGAGGAGTTTGAGCGATCATATTCGCCGTTTTACAAAACGGATCCGAAAAAAAATCCCACCCCATGATGATGCCGTAAAAAAGACAGCGGAAGCGCAAATCAAGGGGCTGAAATTGTCACGTCGTAGACTGAAGACAATGATTCGGCGATCTGCATCATTGATTTCCGACACCATCCTAATGAGGAGACTGGAAAACACTTTCAGTGCAAGAGGAGTCCGCATTTGGGAGCGAGTAGTGCTTGGTATGATTCTTTCTGCATTGGGATTGATCGTCTGGGAGATATTTAATCCTCCGCAATTTCAAGACGGCTTACCTTGGAGCATTGTTGTCGACTCCTTCATCTGCGGTTTTCTTCTTCTGGATTTTGGAGTGAGATTTACGCTGAGTCCTCAACGATGGAATTATTTTCGTCGGAAATTCCTTACTGAATTTCTTCCGTCTCTTCCTTTCGGTTTATTGGGTAATTTGGAAAATGTTTCTATGTTGCGGTCTACGAAGATACTCCGTCTAATACGGGTTTTTCGAATTCTTCGTGTCGTGCGTCCTGTGTTTCAGGTGTTCAGGTTGGTCCTTTTTCTTTCAAGGGCAATGGACCGTTTGGTTGACCGTTATTCCTGGGTTCTTAATCAGAACATACTGTTTTTCTCGGATAATACCGAAGAGCTGTCAACTCCGACCCAGGTCAAGCGTAGTCGCGATATTGATAACTGGATTTTTTGTTCTGTAAAAGAGCGCCTGCAACTCCTGTCCCGTTCTTCATTGTTTCAGTTTGCAAGGTATCGATCCGAGTTTGTAAAAGAGGAAATAAACCTGGAGTTGAACGGAATCGATTCAATCCTTCAATCGAGCGCCCGCGTAACTGACCAGGTAAGAGATATTCACGTGGATCAATTAATCGATTCACTGAGAGGTCTTAACAGCAATCGGATTGCGGATTCAGTTGGATTTGGTTTTGCAAGGCAAGTGGAGTCTTTGACTCGTTTTCTGCGTTTACCGATGTTTCGGAAGTTGCCGGTGGTTCGTTTTGTGCTTGGGGCGGAAAAGAGAGACCCGTTGAACACGACCGCCAGATTGGGAAAAGTTTTCGGAGATGGCTTGGCTCTTGCCCAAGGTGCAGTTTTGTGGTTTACCGATCTATATGGCAGTATTACTGGAGCTCAGTTCCTTGACCGAGTTGGGTTGCAGTTGGTTCAGGCAGCTGCTCGACCCGCAAAACGGTTGATTCTTTTTGGGACAGGTCTGGCCCTCGCCTTGTTGTTGGTGCGTCTGTTCCGCTTGGAATTTCTTGATAATCTGACCTTCGTTTTAATTCGGTTTCTATCTTTGCCGGTTTTAATTGTTGGGGGTTTATGTATTGTTCCGCTTATCCTTGGAAAATGGTTTCGGAAAATTGCGGGTGAAGCCACGGATTTTTATGAACGTGTTGCCGATGCCCAGTTTCTGGCTTTGACAGAGACCGCAAAAGAGGAGAACGAGGAATACTACCTGAAGATTCTGACAGAACGTGTGCTGATTCCCGAAGTCCGTCTCTACTTTGGGGATGAAATTCCCTCTACAGAAGCCTTGATGAATAAATTGAAACAGATCGGAGGACAAGGATTCATGGATGCCTCAATAACTGCAGTGATCTGGGATGCTGACTATAAAGGTCCGGTGAATTGGTCTCATTTTGATAATGTGATTCTCTATTACAGATCTTTTCTGGACGGAGCATTTTTTCACCGGAATGATACCAAACTTGCCAATATTCTTGTCGGGAATTTGACCCTTGAAAATATCCGTTTAAATCGTCTGAAATACAGTCGATCCCAGATAAAACGCCTGAAACGCCTTGATCTTGGTCGAGGCAAAGGGGGGTTGTTCGGTCCTTATGTCTGGTTCAATTTCATCACTCACAGCGTTTCTCAACTTACCGCCCGACTAATCGTCGAATACAATCGTTACTGCATTCCTGCTTCTGAGTTGGACCATGTCCCAGATGCAGATCGTTTGGTCTACCTGAATTGGTTGGAGAAGAAACATAAGAGACTTCAACTCAGGCCAGGTGCTGAACTGAGCAAAAGTGAACGGAGACAATCAGACAGTCGGGCAGAGGAGGGGTTGCTTTCCTACCGAACTACCGAATTCACCGCCCTGCATTTTCTTACGGATCAGTCTCAACGTGACCATTCGATTCGAATGCAGTTTGGAAATGAAGTTTATCGATTGATGCGCTTGGAACGTGAAAACCTGATTCGGGTGATCTTCGGTTCCTTTCCGGTTCATGATCTGCCAAGAAGTCGCAAGTTGATCAACTTATTCAGATTCTATAACCGCTATCTTTCTTCCGCAAAGTGTTTCTACTTTCCAATGGTGGCCGGTGCCTTTTTGGTTAAAACAAGTTATCGAGTTTCCAGAAAGTTGATCGAAGTGGTCCGTGATGTTCTTGATCCCGAAGCAGGTATTGCCGTCCACCGATCTCTGAAATCGGATTTCAATTCAGCAAAAAGGAAAATACACAGAATGAGGCGACCTGTGGTGATGGAATGTATTATCCTGAGAGCTTCATTCGACTTCGAGTATCTGGGCCTCACTTTGCCGGACTGGTTCCAGTTGACCTTGCCTCGAGACCAAATTAATCAGGATCTTAGTGCCCTTGAGGCTTCAGAAAAGGAGTGGGAATCTTTTAGAGAACTTCGGTCCAGGAGCCAGAAAAGAATGCGTTGGCTTTCTCTCTTGATTAACGATCAGGCCGATAAAGAGCAGAATCTGAAGACGCATGTGGAGCGTCGGTTTAACCGGAATCCTCGAAAATGTAATGAGGCTTTTCGCGCCGTTATCAATGCATGGCTTTGTGATCATGAATCGATTTGTTCAATCCTTGAAGCGTATGAGGCTCTTCGAGAAGTTTTTCAACTCGCGGCTGACGTTCCTCCTGAAAAACCTCCGTTTTGGAAATCGTTTCTCTACCGAAAAACCGTCCGTGAGCACATTAGGAAAGTCTGGCCAATCTTGAATCCCCATGCCGAGGACTGTTCCATTCGGCAGGCTCACGAGGATTTCGGTTGGAAAATCCTGTGCCGAGGTGCGGAATACCGGCAATATCTGAATATACTTGTAACAGCACTTCCTGTTGAGACAGATCCTTATTCCTATTGCTTCAGTCGATTGTGTCTTGTGGCGGAACAACCTTCCATCTGGAGTGAGCAGATGATCGCTGTTCGCGCGGTTCAGAGCCTCGGGATGCTGGATCTTGAAGGATATGAGCGCCTTGTGTTTAGGCTGGGTAATTATGACAATAAGGAATAAGAGAGAACGGATATTCTTGTGCGTTGATTTCTTTTGACATGGGGGGATTTATTCGGTAAAATTATGCTGTTTAGAATACGGAATCGAGTCGTTAATCTGATGGTGAACAGTAGATTCTTCGAAAACGCATCCATTTTAATTAATTTCTGTGAATCCCATGAAAAACCCACATACACTACATCTTAATAAAGCATTTACGCTTATTGAACTATTGGTCGTGATCGCGATCATCGCCATTCTCGCCGGGATGTTGTTGCCTGCTTTGTCCAAGGCAAAAACCAAGGCTTCCAATATTTCCTGCATGAACAACAGCAAGCAGATGACCTTGGCGTGCATTATGTACGCTGCGGATAATGATGAAAGAGTTGCGGAAGCCATGCATTGGGTTGAGGGAGGGTTAAACTTTAGCGGAGGCAATTCGGCGAATACGAATATCCAGTTATTGCTTCACGGGCAGATCGGGCCCTACGCCAAAAATCCTTTGGTTTTCAAATGTCCGGCCGATAAAAGCACTGTAAAGATCCGCGGGAAAATCCACCCCCGTGTCCGGAGTATCTCAATGAGCCAGTCCTTTGGCTCCGTCAGTCGAGGTTCCGGGCAGTGGTTGCCGCACGCGACCTATCGCGTTTATGTTAAGACCTCTGACATGTCGGTTCCTGGACCGTCTAAATTATTCGTGTTACTTGATGAGCATCCCGGCAGCATCAACGATGCTGCGTTCGCTGTGAAAATGGATACCAAAGGGAGACGCGCCAAAATTATCGATTATCCCGCGAGTACTCATTCAGGTGCAGCGGGTTTTGGATTCTACGACGGTCATGCGGAAATTAAGAAGTGGATCGACGGACGGACCAAGCCGAGTCCGACCTGGACCAGCCAGATTCCATTGAATGTAGCTTCTCCTAACAATCCAGATGTGGCTTGGATGCAGGATCGTTCCTCAGCAATTAAAAATTTCTAAATTTTCAACGAAAATCTGAAACATCAATTTTACACCTTTTTAAAGGACCGGGGACTTCGGCTGAATTTGCTGATCTCCGGTCTTTTTCTTTCTTCACTGGTGTTT
>DUCD01000508.1:33890-47635 GCA_012959985.1 Verrucomicrobiales bacterium
AACAACATCAATTATCGCATAGAAGGAAACATCTATTTTTGGGGACCATATCCTTGATTTCACTGGTGTTTGGATTAATTCCGAACGGGTGTCAACCCGATCAAACCCTGCATGAAGCAGCCGGCTCAGGGAATCTCAAGTCGGTGGCGTCGCACTTGAAATGGGGGGCTTCAGTCGATTCACTCGAAGGAGGCAATGGTGTCACACCTCTTTCAATGTCAGCTCCGAATGGACATCTTGAGGTGGTACGTTTTCTTCTGAAAAAGGGAGCTGATATTGATTATCAAACCGAAGCTGGTTACACCGCACTTCACAATTCAGTTCTCGACGAATCAATGGTTCAACTTCTGATCCAATCGGGAGCTGATGTTAATGTATTTGGTGGACCCAATTTGATAACTCCGCTTCATCTCGCAGCTGGAGTGAATCAATTCAAGGTTGTGGATTTGCTGATCGCCGCAGGAGGCAGAATTGATGTCCGATCGCTTGAAGGTTTTACCCCGTTGGACTTTGCTATGAAAAACCACTTGCAGCCAATGGTGGCTTTCTTGAAAGGAAAAGGAGCTTCAGGCAGTGGAAGTCGATCGGTATATACTGCCGTCATGGTTTCAGATATTGAAGCACTGGAAGAACACATGGATTCCAGTATTGATATTGAAGTTCGTCGTAAAGGGAAGAGTTTATTGGAGATGGCTGTAGAGGCGGAACATTACGAAGTGGTAAGGATTCTTCTTGGAAAAGGAGCGAATCCTGAAAGCAGGACTCGTAAGGAAGAACCGGTGATTTTCCTTGCGGTATACCGTGGGAATCTTGAAATCACGCGCCTATTGCTGAACTCCGGTGCGAACAAAGAAGTTCTGAATCAAATGGGGCAAAGTCCCTTGGACATTGCGGTCTCTTGGTATCAGGATTCTACACTGGCCGACCTGATCAGAGGATTCGATCCGGTGACGAAAAATTGATGAATCGGTAACCGGTGAGTTTTCCCCTACTGGAGATTTATCGCAATTGGTTTGGATCGAATGAACCCGCATTTCGTATTTCCTTCTGTTGCAGTAAGAATTCCCGTCTTTTTACCAGATGTTCTTTCAAGGATTCTGTGTTCCGGTCCAGCTGAGCCAATGCGGATTCCGGCATCTGACCGCGTGCCTGGGCTTGATCAATGAATTCCTGTTTTAAATCGTTTTCCAGGCGATGAATAATGGGGAAGAAAATAGTTTCTGTGTAAATGTTGTCCAGGATTTCCCGGATGCGGGCCAGATAATGTCTGCGGAATTCTTTATTGGCCAGCAAGGGTCCTGAGAAAAAACCAGGAGGTCTCCACCACTGATGCATGGCTCTATTTCGGTTCCCAAATAAAAGTCTGGCAAGACTGAATCCGGACTGCGGCGGTTGATCCCCCGTCATTCCAAAAGTCAGAGGCATGTCGGAAAAGACTTCCGACCCACCGATACCGTCGTGAAAACCCCAAGTTTTGTCCTGGTCCCATGGATATATCTGCCACTTGCCGGTCCCTTCTGAGTCGTGATAGGTGAAGTAGTTGTTGAAGTATCCATCCCAATGGGAAAGCACCATGTTGACTGCAAAATAATTGATGACCTCCTCGACATCAAAATGTTGTCGGATGATGTCCCATTGTTTTTTCCCTGTTGTAGCGTTCAGCTCACGGTTCAGATTCCTCAAATCCTGGTGGCCCGTGGTCAAATGGGTCTTTTTTTCATGCTTTCTGACAAGACTTCGCTCATACCAAAGGATCTTGTATAAGTTGCCGTCCCCATTCAGACCGTTTCGTTTCAGGAAGGTTCGGTTGGGTTGTTCGACCAGAAGATAAAGGCCCAACGTGTGATCATCGGACTGAAGCCGGATCGGTTCTGATTTCTCCACGGGAATACCTGCCAGTCGATAGAGAATGTAGGCGAGGTGCTCTGCCATGATGAATCGGTCCACTCCTTCGTTGATCAGATTGATCCTTCCCATTCCGTTGAGAAGTCGGTCCTTGTGAAACTTAATTTTGAAGCCACTCGATCTGTCGCGCATCTGAACATAATCGAAGAGCTCAGGATGTTGAGATTTAGGATCATAATAGATGAATGCGGCGTTGCCGCGGGACGGGAGAGGTGCTGCCGGCGCTGCGCGGAATCCTCGTTTCCAATTCTTTCTTGGTGATCTTTGGGTGTGAGCCCGATTTGAATACTTTTCGAAATCTGAGCGGTCGATATGTACCATTCTTCCGATTGAGATGGGGCTGCTTTTCGGTTTTGGATCGACGTAGGCAGAATAAGTCGGTCGCAGATCAGATGTTGCCGGTAGTCTTCTGGTTTTTTCAGTTGCACGCTCCACAGTGATGAAGAAGCGAATCAAGGCCCCGGTTGACTGACCGGGAATAATCGCCTCGAATTCCTGCCCTGTTTTTGCATCGGTAGTGCGGCTCTGCATAGGAACTGTCTGCACAGGCTCTTCAATCCCGGAGCCGGCAATTTGGTAATTCAGAATTACTTCAGTAGGATCTTGCTTAGCTCCTACTTTGACCCTGACCTTGATGGCTTGGCCGGGCTCAGGAAACATGGGTTCAAAATCAATCAGCTCAAGAATCGGGGGCAATGTCTTGGAGTAATGGAAGTTTTTCCTGCCCGGCGAACCGTAAGGTAGGCTTGGGTCAGAGGCAAACCCTGAAGCGGTCCAATTGGCGGCAACATTGCCAGGCGATGTTGGGCAAATTCTTTCCAGTGAGGCCCCATAACCATCTGCAGATACCGGCCATGGAAAACGATCTCCGTATTTGACCTCATCAATGCTATTTCCTGAAGCGTCCGATATCTGAACGGTCTCTCCTTTGTTGTTGAGGATTTTTCCGTATTGTCCGTAGGCATCCTGTTGAAAGAATGTCTTATACACTTCTAAATGCCGGCACAGCACTAGATGGGCACCCGCATCCAGGCTTGCCTCTTTAGAAAAGGTGAAATCCACACCTTGGGTGAATTTCATTCCGGCGAGGTTCACAGGGGAGTCTGAGGTGTTGAATAACTCGATGTAATCCAGTTCTTCTTGATCGTTCGGTGCGTGATATAGAATCTCATTTATGACGATCGTTGCATCCAATGAACTGGTAAAGATCAATCCGGTGATGAGCAGTCCTGAAATATAGGTTGGTAATAACTGATTTTTCATTCGAAGCAGTTTCTGGTTCAAGCTGTATTCAATGTATGCATTTTTCGACATTTGTAAATGGTGTCACCGAAGACTTTAGTTTTTCATCGTGACAAACAGACTGGTTTCCAACAGAGTTTTCATATGAAAATAAATCCTGACTTCTACCTGAAATGGGTCTTGGTGTCATTGATTCTGACCGTCTCCACACTTGATGCGATGGATAAAAAAATCATTCTGGTGGCAGGAAAACCGAGCCATGGTCCCGGTGATCATGAATTCAATGCCGGGTGTCTTTTGCTGGAAAATTGTCTGGATAAGCTGGAAGGTATTGATGCCGAGGTGCACCCCAATGGATGGCCTGCTGACGAGAGTATTCTTGAAAAAGCAGATGCTGTATTTCTGTATATGGATGGGGGAGGTGGGCATCCTGCGATTAAGCCCGCACGTCTGAAGTTGCTTGAAGGATTAATGGAGCAGGGGATTGGTTTGGGTTGTGCCCATTATGCTGTGGAGGTTCCTGTCGGAAGACCTGGGAAGGCTTGGCAGAAATGGATAGGAGGACACTACGAAAATCAATTTTCCTGTAATCCCTTCTGGAGTCCTGAATTCGATACCTTCCCGGATCATCCCATTACCAATGGAGTTAAACCTTTCCGAATTCGTGACGAATGGTATTTCAACATGAGATTCCGCCCCGAGAGGAAAGGCGTGATCCCCATCCTTTCCGCCAAACCCTCAGATGACGTCAGGAATGGTCCTTATGTTTGGCCGAAAGGGCCCTATCCACATATCCAGGAAGCGAAAGGTCGCAGCGAGTTGATGATGTGGGCTGTGGAACGTTCAGACGGGGGTCGGGGTTTCGGCTTTACAGGGGGGCATGTCCATCGTAACTGGGGCAATGTGAATTATCGTAAAACCGTTCTGAATGCTCTCTTGTGGATCGCTAAAGTTGAGGTGCCTCGGGACGGTGTGAAGTCGACCATTTCCGAAGACTTTTTGAAACTGAACCTGGACTCAAAATAATTCTCGAAGCCTATTCCCAAAAATCTAACTGTCACAATTCATAATGACTCCTGAACAAATATCCCGACGGTGCGCCATCAAAACGACGGGCCTCGCCGTTTCCGGTGGATTGTCCGCCGGCCTGACCGTTTCCCATATGACCGCAACCTCAGCCCATGGTGATTCACACGAGAAACCAACCGAAGGATTCAGGTATTGTCTGAATACCAGCACAATAAGAGGTCAAAAGCTGCCGCTCGATGAAGAAATAGATCTGATTGCCGCCGCTGGTTACAGTGGGATCGAACCTTGGATAGGAGAAATCGAAACCTTTAAATCTTCGGGAGGAAACCTGGACGATTTAAGGAAACGGATCGCGGATCATGGCCTGACCGTTGAGGATGCCATCGGCTTTGCAAACTGGATAGTGGATGACGATGCCCAGCGTGAAAAAGGATTGGAACAGGCTCGACGGGATATGGATCTGGTGCATCGGATCGGAGGGAAACGCATTGCCGCTCCTCCGGTAGGAGCAACAAAGCAAACCGATCTGAATCTATTCAAGGCGGCTGATCGATACCGGGCGTTATTGGAAGTGGGCGAAGAAGTCGGGGTGGTTCCTCAGGTGGAGTTGTGGGGTTTTTCTTCTTCCTTATCCAGATTGGGGGAGGTGCTTTTTGTCGCTGCCGAATGCGGTCGAAAGGATGCCGGTGTATTAACGGATGTTTATCATATTTATAAAGGTGGATCCAACTTCAATGGACTGAAACTGATCAATGGGAAAGCCATGCATTTGATGCATGTTAACGATTATCCTGCGGATCCTCCTCGCGAAACCATCAATGATTCACATCGAGTTTATCCGGGCGATGGGATCGCTCCATTGGGCAGCATCTTTCGAGGTCTTCGGGACTCGGGGTTTCAAGGCGCTTTGTCGTTGGAGTTGTTTAACCGTTCCTATTGGGAGCAGGACGCAAAGCTGGTTCTGGAAACCGGACTCAGAAAAATGAAGGAAGCGGTTGCTGCAGCATTTACTGAGTAGGCTCCTAACGAGATGGTGACTCTGAAAACCAGCGTAGAGATAGCCTGTTGTGGTAATACAATAGCCCAATCATCCGCATCTCAATCAAGAGTAGGTATAAGGATACCACGTTTCCAAGAAATATACCGATAAAATGGATTTGGTAAACAAATGCATTAAGGTGAATCAACCCGCCAATTCCTAAGGAAATCACTGCTAGCAGTAAGTAATCTTTCCATACCTTAGCAATCGATAAAATGACGAAAACCGGATTCAAACCCGCCATGGTGTCGTTAAGGGTCACAGACAACAGATTCATCGGTAGAAAAAACAAACCGATACCGAACAGGCACAGGTAAATACCGTCCACTCCTCCGGAACTCTCCATAAAATAATAGCGATAGATCAGTGCCGGGGCCAGGTTGGCGGCTGTAACCATCATGATTTGAAACGCCGGTTGTACAATATCATCACTAAAGTAAGTGGTGTCCGGCCAGCCCGGCATATCTTTCTCTCCGTCGGCTGAAGCGTTGATCAATTGAGGGATGAATGCGGTGACATATAAGGAGACGAATATCGAGATGATAAACCCGACAAGTGGCGCCATTGAAAGTGTGCCCATCACAAGAAGAAATACAGCGCCTCCTATCACGACTCCCGCTCCCCGCGGATTAAACGCGTATTTCCAGGATTCCATCAATGCATTGAAAAACGAGTCTGAGCTGCTTGTGGAGTCTGTGAGAAATGCGTAACGCTCTGTCGGATCATAGGATTCACAACGGCATCCGCATTGTTCGCAGAAATGAAAAGTGTGACGATTCACCATTTTCTCTGTGACACATTCCCTGCAGAATACCTCTTCACAACCCGTACAGATAAATTCGGTCTCCCTATCCGCATGGTGAATACAGGTCGATCGATCTATTGGCTGCCAATCATCCTGCACATCGTCAGTCTTCGACATAAGGCAATAATAGCATATGTTTTTATTTATGTCTACCGTGACGAAGGATGTCGACAATGATCCAGAAACCTAGAAGGGCGGATATCAAGTAACCTAAAAGGCCTATGGAAGGAATGTCCCAGAGCCGAGGTCCGACTCCGGAGGTGATGATCAGGGAAGAACCGATAATCAGGGCTCCGATGATAAGGCCCAGAACCAGCCGGTTGGCTGCAGATCCTAACGTGCGTTCTAAATTCTCCAGTCCCCGATGATGCACCTGCATCATCAGATCTTCCTGCTCCAACCTGCGAGCCAGGCGTTGAATGTCTCCGGGTAATTCCTGAAGTATCCTCACCCAGGAATACGCAAACCAGGAGCCGTTCTTGATGAGGTTTGAGAGTTTCCACCTTTCCATCGTTAATTCGCGAATGAAAGGTTCTGCCGTTTTAACAAGGTCAAATTCAGGGTCAAGATCATGACCGATTTCCTCGATGGAAGCGACGGTCCTGGCAAGAAGGGTATAGTCCTTAGTCAGTTGAATTCCGTTTGATCCGAGAATGAAGAGCATGTCCAGAATAAGTCGGCCAATGGATCCGGAGCCCAGCTTGAGGTCCCGGTACTTCAACAGGATGTTGCGAACCTGTTTTTCCATTTCCATGGTGTCTATGTAGCGGTTGTTTCGGGACATCCTGACGGCTGCATGCACTACATTTTCCGGAGAACCGCTTTGAATTGCCCCCAGTAAGTCCGCAAGAAAATAGCGCATCTTACGCGTCAGTTGCCCCGTCAACCCCCAATCGATAAATACGATCTTACCTTCCGGTGTTACCAGCATGTTTCCGCTATGAGGATCAGCATGAAAGAATCCTGCGATGAATATTTGATGAAAAATGGAACATCCTCCAATCTGTGCCAGTTTTTTCTTTTGAAGATCGTCAGCCTCAATTTTGTCCGGTGGAGATCCTTCGACCCATTCGGTTATCATCAAACCTTTGGCCGTGTAGGATTTAAAAACCTTCGGTGCATAAACATCGTCCGGAAAGGT
This sequence comes from Verrucomicrobiales bacterium, assembly GCA_012959985.1. Taxonomy (GTDB): domain Bacteria; phylum Verrucomicrobiota; class Verrucomicrobiia; order Limisphaerales; family DUCD01; genus DUCD01. Next base: position 41,052 of record DUCD01000508.1, read on the forward strand.
ATTGAGGCTGTTGAATAACTCAGTGTTTCGGGATTCATTGTTGAAATCCATTTCGCGGTAGAGTCCCTGTTTGGCTTCCTCAACGACCGACTGGATATCGAATGGACGGACTTCTTCAAAACGTTCGTGAATGATCTTTGCCAACCATCCGATGATTTCCAAGTCGGCCTCCACCGCTTTCCGGATATGAGGGCGTTGCACTTTGACGGCGACCAGCGCATTTTCAGATTTCAGCCGGGCTTTATAAATTTGCCCGATGGATCCAGCAGCAACCGCTGTGGTATCGAAGGAATCGAAACATTCATCGATCGGCATTCCCAGTTCTTCTTCCAGGGACGGCTTAATCTCCTCGAAGGCAACTGTAGAAACTCTGTCTCTCAGTTGTTTAAGCTCCTCAATGAGGGCTTGAGGCAGAACATCAGGGCGAGAACTCAGCAACTGTGCGAACTTGACGAAGGTGGGGCCGAGTTCCTCACAGGTTTTCCGGATGCGTTGCCAGTTGTTAAGCCCCTCGGATTTAGGTGCAATCAAGTTCTTGAGCCACCCCGGCGAGTGCTCAAGGTTATCAAAAAGATCATCGAAGCCGTTGCGCACCAAGATGGTGACAATTTCCTTGGCTCGGAGGGCATTATTGAAAATGGAAAAAGGATTCAAGGACCTATTCCATTGATGCGGATTCTTCTGAGTCCTTTGACGCGTCGCTCGGAGCGCCTGTGGCTTGTTCCAGCTTAGCCACGCGCGCCTCCAGAGATTCTAATTGATCTTTAGTCACCAAATTTGACTTCTGAAGCAATTCTTTGAATGAATCCTGAACATCGCCCTTGGCCTTTTCAAACTCTGTCTTCCCGTCATCTACAATTTTTCGCGCAGTCTCTTTGGCTTCTTCTGCTGTGATTTTCCCTTTTTCAACGAGTTCACCTAAAATGGATTCAATCTTTTCTGCAGAAACAGCTGTGGCTCCAATACCGGCCTGAATGGCTTTTTGTATAATATCTAACATGATTCAATTCCTTGCTGAGTCACCTCTTAATACTCCGAATTGTCCTTTATTGCAAGCAGGGTGACCCTGCCGGATAAGGTGTTGTCGTGTGCGCTGTAGGGACATCATTCCTGAAGCCGGTTGTGCCAAGGCCGAAATAGGGAAGACATGGATGCTGATTTAAACGATCCCGACGCATTGCCTTTTCTCGGCGAGATTCGCGAGACGCTCGATTGGCGTAATAGTTGCCGCTTACTCCATTTATGAGATCTGAGCATTCGATCGCTTGTAGGTTGCTCATAGGAGACGACTGAGATTCCTTTGAATGTGAATAAGCTGTGAGAAGTTGTGAATAAGTTTTTGTGGATTATTTACAATAACAACCCGCAAAATGACGATGTGTCGTAAGCCTTCAAAAATCGTTTTTATTAAGCTTTCGGCCAATTCAACCGACAGATGGAACAGAATGAGAATCTTTTCGATTCTATGTTTATTTAGCCTAGTCCTTCCGATGAGTATTTCCGGGGGAGGCTCCTTCGTGGTCAAATCTGATTTATTTCAGGAGCTGGTTTCTGAAATTAAGAGGGTGGATTCCGGGGAATTGATACAGAAGGCAACATATGGTCAAAAAGTAGTCGCAGCGGTCATCGTTGCCGAGGCCGCCAACGAGGGCAATGGAATGGTGGCCGTGGCGGAAGTGATCCGAACACGGGCCGATAAGGACGACAGGACGCCCTTGGGAATCGTTAAGAGAAGACATCAATTTTCCTGCCTGAACTCCACAACACCCGAGTTACTGCTTAGAAAAATGAAGCGTCATCCCCAATTCGGCTTGGCACTCCTGATCTCAAGGGTGACTTACAATGAACCCCACCGGTTGTCTGGTTACTCAAAAGGTGCCAATCATTACCATGCAACCTGGATCAAGAAGCCTTTCTGGGCTCAGGGAATAGAACCGGTGGTTACCATTGGTCGACACGCGTTTTATCGCATTTAAGGTCCCTTTGGTTCTTCCGGAAAAAGCGGCTGTTTCGGTGCCAAACCCACCTTCAGTGCCTTTCCAGTCATGGGGACAAAGTGGACGGGAATCAGCTTTTTTTGTATTAACTGGCCGTTTTTCTTCTGCAACAAGATCAGGTTTTGTCCTGTGGCCAACTTGCCTACAGGAATGATGATGATGCCTCCCGGTTTCAATTGATCTACGAGCGGTTGTGGAACGTGATCCGGAGAACAAGTTACAAGAACCGCATCGAATGGTTCCTTTTCTTTCCAACCTGCATAACCGTCTCCTTCCTTTAAAAAAATATTTTTATAACCCAATCGGAAGATAGTGTTGACAGCACGGTGTGCCAAGGTTGGAACAATTTCTATGGTATAGACTTCCTGGACGATCTCGGCCAGAACGGCTGCTTGGTAACCCGAACCTGTGCCGATTTCCAAAACCTTCATGCTGGAATTCGGATGGATGGATTCCGTCATCAATGCCACGATATACGGTTGTGAGATTGTCTGCTTGCTGCCGATTGGAAGTGGCTTGTCTTCATAGGCTTGCGACGCGTATTCTTCAGGAACGAATTCGTGGCGAAGCACTTTTTTCATTGCCCGAAGAACATTCGGATTTCTGATGCCTCTGGCTTCGATCTGGGTGGAAACCATGTTTTCTCTCAATCGACTAAAGGATTTTGATTTGGAGGATGCATCGACGCCATGGCAACCGTTGATCAACAACAGAGTAATCAACACGCATCCTGATACATGGCATCCTTTATTGTTACTTGGATTCACTGGGATTCTGGATTTCCTTCCTCGCTTCCCACTGTTATAATCTAACCCAATATAAAGTGATGAAAAGAGTAAATGCCACGAAATTCGAATCGACCGAAGCGGAGCGAGTTCATAGTAAATCGATCATCTGGAAAACCTTTATTTGTCTCGTTATCTTGAATATCGCAATTGGATTATGGGCTGTCTTTATTGGGGTGTAGTAAAAGGAATGAAGATTCAATTCCTGAACCCCATGAAGATATCCGGTCAGGGTGCTTTATAGGTATGTTTAATCGAGTCCTGTTGAAACCGTTGATTGGCCTTTGGATTGTTTTTTTTGGTTTGCTCAATCAAACCCTGATATCCAGTGAGCCTAATTCAGAGACAGATGAGGAGGTCACATCGAAAACCGCCATTCAGGAGTTGTATAAATCCTGTCAGCTTTGCCACAGCACGCGTGAAATGCAGCGAGGGCCTATTATTGACGGGTGGCCTGCATGGTACGTCGAGTCTCAATTGTTTAAATTCCGAAAAAATATCCGCGGGAACGATTCACGGAATAAGTCGGAAGTGCTGATGAGAGTGGGTATGTCCGTTCTTGAATCGGATTCACAGGTCAGAGAATTGGCCCGTTATATCTCAACGCTTGATATCAAAAAATCAATTCGAACTGCAAGAGGAGATGTGAATAAGGGGAAAACAATATTTCTGCGGTGTCTGCCCTGCCATGGTAACAAAGCCGAGGGCATCCCACTGCTGAAGACGCCCCCGCTCATCGTCATGGAAGATTGGTATCTGGTTGATCAGATCCGTAAATTCCAAATGGGGTGGCGCGGAAATTCTGAACGTGATCCTCATGGATTGATGATGGCGGTGGCCGTCAAGCCTCTCTCAAAACAGGATATACTTGATGTCGTTGTTTATATAGGCAAGCTTGCCGGCTATTAAATCCTCTTGCTCAACATACACCTGAAATCACCTTAACATGGCTGCCTTATCATTCGAAAACTTGTCGAAACACTTTACGGATGAGCGAGGCCATAGGACAACCGCCCTTCGGGAAATTGATTTGGACGTGAAAGACGGCGAAATGCTGGTGGTAGTCGGTCCTTCCGGTTGTGGGAAATCCACTCTCCTGCGATTGATCGCCGGGTTGGAGGAATCAAACACCGGGACAATAAAAATCGACGGAAAGATTGTAAATGATGTTTCTCCGAAAGATCGTGACCTTGCCATGGTATTTCAGAATTATGCCCTTTTTCCTCATCTGAATGTTTTTGAAAATATGGCCTTTGCCTTGAAATTCCGGAAGGTTCCAAAGTCTGAGATTCGAAAAAGAGTGGAGGAGGCAGCGGAGATGCTGAACCTTTCTTCGCTGTTGAAGCGCAAACCGGATACCCTTTCAGGTGGCCAACGGCAACGGGTTGCTGTTGGCAGGACGATGGTGAGGCGCCCAAAGTTATTTCTATTTGATGAACCTCTTTCCAATCTTGACGCAGAAATGAGAGTGGCTCTTAGAGGGGAACTGAAACGACTCCACCAATCCTTCAATTCGACGATGATCTATGTCACCCACGATCAGTCGGAAGCAATGACTCTCGGTGACCGGATTTGTATTTTAAACCATGGAAGCATTGTTCAGACCGGGACTCCTGGAGCCGTTTATCAAAAACCAGTCAATATGTTTGCAGGTCGATTTCTGGGGAATCCCGGGATGAATTTCTTAAAAGGAACTTTGGTGATTGACCATGGAAAGTCTGCATTTCTTTTAACGGGTGCGAGGTCTTCTTTTCCCATTTCATTGGAGAATCCACCTGATCTGAATTCGGAAATCTGCCTGGGAATTCGCCCGGAGTCTGTTTCCTTCGAGCCCACAGGTGCTGTCAACCCAAGCTCAGTTGTCTTCGAGGCAGGGTTGGAGATCGTGGAAAACCTGGGGCATGAGAGTCTGTTTCATCTGGACCTGTTTGGCCAATCGGTAAAGGCAAGAATTTCCTCCAGTAAGCCGATGGTGGCGTCCGGTCCAGGAGTTGTTCGATTTGCTTTCAGGGATATGCATTGGTTCGATGCAAAAACAGAGAAACGATTATCCGCTTGAAAATCAGGATGGATGGCCTTAAACAGACTTAATGAGTGCCATGAATAGAATGCTGAAAACCGGGCTGACATGTGTCAGTTCTATCTCGTTGTTTTTTTTCACCCTATCCCTTTCAGTGCAGGCCGAGCCTCTGCAGATTTGGATCAGCTCATTTCAGGATAAGGTTTATTATGAAAGCATGGTGAAACTCTACCGGGAAAAGGTGGATTCTGATTTTGAAGCACAGATTAAAGCCTATGGTTTCCGGGAGATGCCCGATAAACTGACGGTAGCCATAAAGACCGGTGTCAATCCACCCGACATCGTGCAGCTGGATGAAGTCCTTTTTGGCACCTATCTGGCCGGTGAAGTTCCTTTCGTGGAGTTGTCCGATCGAATCAAGAAGGTCAATCTGGATAAAGACATTCTTCCTCAACGACTGAAACTTTTTGCTTACAAGGGTAAAACATACGGTTTACCGCAATCTCTCAGTGCGATTGTCCTTTATTATCGCACTGACTTGTTCGAAAAATTTCACTTGGCTCCGTGGCAGATAAACACTTGGGCTTCATTCGTGAGAAAGGGGAGGGAACTGGCTGCCGAAGGACAAGCCATGATCGCATTGGATCCAACCTATTTCGGGATTCTTCTCCGACAGAAAGGGTCCGATTTGTTTGATGAATCCGGTAAGATTTTCCCCAATGAAAAGGCCGCTGTAGAAACATTGAAATGGCTCCATGAACTGCATCGCGATCAGATTGGGATTCTTCCCGAACGGGCTTCGATTTTTGATCCGGTATTCTTTAACAGTACCGTCGCATACGGCGAAATCCTCTGTGTGATGGGCGCCGATTGGTACGGGTTGGACATGCTTCAACAGTTCACACCGGATCTGAAAGGCAAATGGGGAGTGATGCCGTTGCCGGCGTGGGTTGACGAAAACGGAAACCCGGGCCCGCGAACCTCAACCTTTGCCGGACAGGGCCTGTTGATTTATCATAAAAGTAAAAGAGTGGAGGATTCATGGAAATTCATGGAATTCGTGATAACCGATCCCGATGCCAATGCAAAACGTTTCCTGGACGGAAACAGCTTCCCTGCTTACCAACCCGCCTGGAAAGATGAGAGACTCATGAAGAGTTTTCCGTTTTTCAATAACCAGCCGCTCGGAAAGATTCTTGCAGAGCTGGCTCCCCAATTACCCGAAGTTGTCATGCACCCTAAACGACCGGAAGCCGTCTTCCTTTTTCAGGAGTCCTTTTTCTCCAGCCTGATGTACGGTCAGATGACACCCAGGGAAGTCATCAGTGAAATGAAGAAGCAGTTGGGACGGCATTGAACACTGGAAATCCAGTGGTTTCCAGGACCATGGGTGCGATGGCCCGGTTGAAGACCGGGATTTCTTCCGTGAAATCCTGCTGGCTGCTGGCTCCCTTCATCCTCTTCTTCCTGCTGTTCTGGGTGGCTCCCCTGATCGGAGGCGTCAGGCTGAGTGTTTACTCGGACGATCTGGTCGGACCGGGGAGTTTTGTCGGTCTACAGCATTATCGACAGTTACTGGATGACGATCGTTATTTTAAGGCGGTTCGCAATACCATCGTTTACACGGTTTCGGTTGTGGTTGTCCTTCTTCCTCTCTCGCTGTTGACAGCGCACCTCTTGAGATCGGCTTTTGTTCGCTTGCGTACTTTTCTGACTTTTCTGTTTCTTCTTCCGGGGCTGACTCCACCTTCGGTCCTGGCATTATTGTTCCTGCTTGTTTTT
>DUCD01000508.1:47667-49528 GCA_012959985.1 Verrucomicrobiales bacterium
AATCAGGTGTTCGTCGTCCCTTTTGGTGGAGTTCCTATTCAGTGGCTTAAGGATCCTGATTTCATTATGCCCGCACTTGTTCTGCAGGCCGTTTGGCGTTGGAATGGATTCATTACATTATTCCTACTCTCGGGCATGGATTCTATCCCGAAGGCACACTACGAAACGGTATCCCTCGAAACCGATAATCCCTGGAAGGTGTTCCGGCTTGTAACCCTGCCGGGCATTTCCCATGTCCTGATTTTTTGTGCGGTGTATCTGACGATCGATGCGTTTTCACTTTTCTCCGGTGCGTATATCCTCTTAGGCGGATCTGGAGGGACTTCCGATTCTGGATTGCTTCTGTTATCCTATGCTTACCCGAACGCATTTTCCTTTGGTCGGTTTGGAACCGCTGCCTCGATCAGTTTATCGGTGGTGCCCTTTCTGGCGGCACTACTGGGAATATGTTTTCTGGGTTTATCGCGAAGAAGGTCAAGTTGAATCCAGTAAAAAGAACCCATGAGGTTTTTCGGCATGTCTAACAGTAGAATCCGACGTTTTTGCTCAGGCCTGGGTTCAACCGTGCTGGTATCATGTCTCGGCTTACTGTTTATTTATCCCTTGTTATGGATGCTGTTTTCGGGCTTCAAAACAAACCGTGAAATATTCCGTCCCCTGCAATTGTTTCCCGCTGAATGGAAAATTCAATTTTTTCAAGAATTGCTGAATGGAACATGGATTGATTTTTGGACCGTATTTGCAAATTCGATTCTTATATCCACAGCACAGGCAATAGGGGCCCTGTTCTTAACCGTTCCGGCCGGGTATGTCTTTGCTCAACACAATTTTAGATTCAAGAAAACGGCTTTCGTCCTTCTGCTGATGGTCATCGTTGTGCCACGCCAGGCGTTGATTGTGCCCCTGTTCAGTTGGCTTGAAACCTTAAAGCTTTTCGATCATCCAGTAGGTGTCATTCTGCCTGGAATGGTCAGCGGTTTGGGACTTCTGTTTTTTACTCAGGTTTTTCGACAGGTGCCTCAATCCTACATTGACACAGCCAGATTGGCCGGTGCCTCGGAGTTTCAAGTCATCCTTACCTTGATTCCAATGCTCGGGTCTTCTGTTCTCAGTTATGCCTTGATTCATTTTACTCTCGCTTGGCATGAACATTTGATTCCAATGCTGGTTCTGGATTCCACCGAAAATCAGACGCTCCCCATCGCATTGAGCGCTCTTTACGGCGCCAGTCTTCGGGTTCCTTACGCCGTTCTCATGGCAGGTTCGCTGTTTGCCTTGTTGCCGACTACACTGCTGTTTGGGTTGCTCTACAGAAGATTCCGGAATTCAATTTCACAAATTCTGGTGCATTGAATGAAACCTTATTAACCCACCGGGAACTTTGAAGATTTTGGCAGCATGAATTTTGTTTCCATCGCATTCGGTCTGTTGTTTTTCGGCGTGCTTCTTCTTCGGGTAATCGTCGGTCGTAGGGGGGCCGAGAAGACCTACTTAATGGGGTTGCTGGGAGCCAGCCTGTTTTTCTATTCCTGGCACATTCCGATTTACCTGAGTCTCATATTGGTAAGTTCCCTAATCGATTATCGAGTGGGACTCCTGCTGCCTGATTTCTGCACGGGATCACCCACTCGATTACGTCTGCTGATATTCTCTCTTATCGGCAATCTCGGAATTCTCTTCTTCTTCAAATATGCCGACTTTTTCCTGAGTATCGTTTCTACTTTTTTAGTGTGGTTTGGCGTGGATATCATTGCACCTCCATCCATGGGTTTGATTCTACCGATAGGCATTTCCTTCTATACCTTCCAATCGATGAGTTACTCGATCGATGTCTACCGCGGTCGAATGAAACCGATCCATA
>DUCD01000508.1:49538-52017 GCA_012959985.1 Verrucomicrobiales bacterium
TTGTTGGACATGTCGCTGTTTGTGGGCTTCTTCCCGCAACTGGTCGCCGGGCCTATCGTGCGTGCGCATGAATTCCTTCGCCAGTTGGATCGACCCAGATTGCTCAGATGGAAAGTGGCCCGGACCGGTTTATATTACATCATACAGGGTTTTTTCCTCAAGCTGGTGGTCGCCGATAATATCGGTCCATTTCTCGAGAAATACTGGGCAACCCAAAGTCATGCCTTGGCAACTCTGTTACTTACATTCCTGTTCTCCTGTCAGATCTTCGCCGACTTTGCCGGCTATAGCCTGATTGCAAGAGGAATCGCCTACCTGCTTGGTTTTCGTCTTCCTGTGAATTTTAATAATCCGTATCTCGCCATGACGTTTCAGGAATTCTGGACCCGATGGCATATCACCTTGTCCCAGTGGCTTCGTGACTATCTCTATATTCCGATGGGTGGCAACCGGGGCAGTGAGCTCGAGACTTATCGTAACCTTTTACTGGTAATGCTGATCGGTGGGCTATGGCATGGAGCCGCCTTCCATTTTATTGTCTGGGGAGGTATTCATGGAGTCGCATTGGTTGCAGAAAAGGCTCTCAAGAAAACGAATTCGCAGAGATTCACCGGTTCTTTTTCCAAATGGGGCTGGTTTGCAGTGGTTCAGGGAACCGTGCTGATCGCCTGGCTTTTTTTCAGATCCGATAGTCCACAGCAGGCATTCTGGTTTCTGAGTAATTTACTCGTCTGGTACTCACCGGACGAGAATGTCCGAGAAATGTGTTACGCACTGGTATTTACCCTCCCGGTCATCGGATGGCATGTCCGGTCTTTTCTGACTGAATCCGGTCGGTTAAGAGATGTCTCTGAAACGGAAAAAGCGTTTTGGGGAGGTGTCATGTTTTGCCTGATACTCACCTGTTATGGAGAAAGGACGGGGTTCATCTATTTCCAATTTTAATCCAATTAAATATCAAACACTCCGAGAACGGTTTGGTTTGCCGCTTGTCTTCCTTGCCGGATTCCTTCTGACGGCTGTTGTCAGTCGAGCCGTCTTACAGAACGTTGAAATGATTGGATGGATACCGTGGTTCTTTCAGGATACCGACCACATTCCACTGGAATCGGAATCTTACCTCGCTTATGAGAATGGTGGGTTGGATCATCTAGTTTTGTTTCATCAATTGGACGATTCCATAGCCCATGCGCGTGATGTGGATGTTCTTATCCTCGGCAACAGTCGGGCTCTCTATGGGTTTCCCCAAATGGAATTGAAACGCTTTCAAGAAAAAACCGGATTGAAAGTGTTCAATCTTAGTTTTTCATGGGGAGAAAAAATGAATTTCCCATTGAAGATCATTCAGAAATTTCAGCTGAATCCCAAGTATGTAATCGTCAATACCGATGGTTTTTTTGATCCCGAATCCTCAATTGGAAGTATCGAAGCGTTCGCCCTCTCCCGTTGGGCAGCTCGTAAACGGGTCTTCGAAAAACAGTCCTCATGGGAGTTGCGGCAACGTATTCACCGAATCCTGCCAAAATTCTATTTCAATACTGATCCTCCTTATCGCATTATTTATCGATCTCCAATGGACGGATCCTGGTTGCCCTTATCCGGTCCAGATCAGGATGTTCCGGTTCATGTCTGGCGAAATCCCTACTGGAAGATGTCTTCATTAACTGTGAATTCGGCAGAACAGTTTCTCTCACAGATCGGTTTGCCCCGAAGTTCTGTTATTCTGACTCTGGTTCCCTACCCGGGACATGATGATCGACTCATTAAACAATTGGCGGAGACAACCGGTTTACCGACGATTCTCTACTCCGAATCGAATCTTCGCTCCAACGACGGCAGTCACCTGGACTCTGATAGTGGTATTAAATTCGCCACTTATTTTTTCAGGGAATTCAGTGGGATTCTTGAGGGACGACCCCAATGATCATGTCTGCAGTAATAGGTTTTCGGCAACGGATTGGCACAAGCCAACAAGAGTTTGCTCAGACAGGTTTAATTTCCTGTGTGCTGAATAAGCTACTAACCATTCCCGTTTGATCCTTTTCTTGCCTGGACTGATGGTGATCAGCGTTCCTTCCCTTGTTTCCGTCTTGACGGTCCAGGGTGCAACCATGCTGATCCCGATTCTAAGTTTAACCATTTCCTTGATGGCTTCAATATTCCCGCATTCTGTGGTGGATTTCAAATTCACAGAAAACAGTTTTAGGTAATCAGTTATTAGATCGTAGGTCACACTATTCTTGTTATAGAGGATGAAATTCTGATGGAGGTATTCGGATTCTACTGCCGTACCTTTTTTCGCCCAGGGATGCTGGGGACAGGTAAGTAGTTTAAGTCCATCTGTGAAAAATGAATCAACCGAAAGATTTTTTTCCTTACCGGTCCTGATTAAAAAAGCAATGTCAAGTTCAGCTGTGCTATTCAACTAAACTTGTTTTAGTTTGTAAACTAAGTATCGATCAAAGACATGCGAGCAATT
>DUCD01000508.1:52027-53218 GCA_012959985.1 Verrucomicrobiales bacterium
ATATTATTGGATTCAAGCAGTTTAACCGCCTCCGGACTATCGCATTGTCGTACGGAAATCAGGTATTGAGGAAAACATACTCGGAATTCTCTCAGTGCAATCGGCAGGATGAATTGGGAAATGGACGCGCTGCAGCCAATTCGGATGTGACCCTGTTTTTTTGGATTGAGACTTTTCAGCGCATCGTGAATGGATTCGACATCATTCAAAATCTTGTCCGCATATTTTAAGAGGATTTCACCTTCTTGGGTCAGTTGGATTGTTTTATTCAATCTGGTCAAAATCCTACACTCAAGCTGGTTTTCGAGTCCCTTTATTGCATGACTGATTGCGGACTGAGTTAAGCCTAGCTTTAAACCTGTTTTTGTAAAACTCCCTTCCTTGACCAAGGTTTTAAATGCAAGTAATTGCCGGAAATCTATGGATGAGTTCATGAATTAACAGATTTCATCGTTAGAATGAAAATATTTCACCGGTTCGTTGTGCTTGATTGGACGCATTGGTATTTATTTTGCTGATGACTTGAATGACGATAAATGAGCAAGCGACAAAGCAACTATCAGGCCAGCTTCGAAATCAATCGAAGGGGCTTCCCCAGCACCTTACGATTGGGTTTTATTCCCTTACTTGATTGTGCGCCTCTGGTTGTGGCTCAAGAACTTGGTTGGTTTGAGACGGTTGGGCTTGATGTTTGTCTCAGTAGGGAATTGGGATGGGGGACAATTAAGGAAAAAATAGCCTGCAAGGAATTGGAGGGAGCTCATGCGCTCGCCGGAATGGCTTTTTCAATAAAAATGGGTCTTTCGTCTTCTTCTGCAAATGTTTCCACCGGCATCATTATGAGCCACAATGGAAATGCCCTCACCTTGCACAATCGATTGTGGGAAGAAGGTGTTCGAGATTTGGACAGCTTAAGAGATTACGCAGGGGTTCTTTCTCCCCGTCGTCTAAACTTCGGAGTGGTTGCACACTCTTCCACTCAATTGTATCTCTTGAATCAATGGTTGAAGCCTGCCGGAACTTCCTCTCAAATAGAGATCAATGTTTTTGTCGTCCCGCCTCCGCAGTTGCTTAAAAATTTGAAAGCGGGAGTGCTCGACGGGTTTTGTGCGGGTGAACCTTGGAATTCCCTCGCCATTCTGGAGCAGGCCGGATGGTGTGCGGCCACCGGTGATTCCATCTGTCCTGGTC
>DUCD01000509.1:0-1523 GCA_012959985.1 Verrucomicrobiales bacterium
GAATCCCTTTTGTTGTTCCGGATCGTTATCCACATAAAGAGTCCACTTCCAGGTTCGCCCTTCGTCGTCTGAGCCCGCAAGGGCGAGCCGGTGTCTTCCCCGTTCGGTATCATTCAGTGCCATGATCCACCTTCCGTCACGAAGGGCGATTGTATCGATGCTTGCTCCTGGATTGGGGATGTCGGTGTCCAGTGATACCGACCAGGATTCTCCGTCGTCGTTCGAGATGCTTTGCATCACTCTTCCCGGACGAGGGCCACTGTCCCGCAAATAGGCTACGAGTTGACCTTCTTTTCTTCGGACCACGCTCGGTTGAATCGGACCTAGTCCGATGATGGGTTTGCTCGGGTGCCAAGTCTCGCCTTCATCATCAGAAATGGCCATTATTGAAGCGTTGAAACCATCCGAATAGAGCGGCAGCAATATTCGACCAGAGGGCAAGGTGATCGGATGAATTCTGGGCATCCATCCTTTTTGCCGATTCTCAGAATTACCTGCGGCTTCAAGTAACAATCGGGAGTAAGGCAAAGCATACTCAGCCCACATTCCTTCCCGTAGATCGGACTTCCTGAAGCCAACTTCCATTTCGTTGACAAAATCCTCGCCCGGCACCAAGTGAATCGAATCCTGCCACGTCCATTGTGGCTGTCCATTTTTACCTATTTGATCGGCTCGACGGTATTTCAAGACACTGTTCTCCCAGCGATTTCCGATGGGAATAACCCAGAACAGCCAGATGCGTTGCTTTGTATCGGTAAATAGAACAGGGTTGCAATCCGGCAATCCGGGAGTATCCGCCATCAGGAAAACATCACTCCAGGATTGGCTGCCTGCCTGCTTAACCGCCCCCTGAATCACCACATCGTTTGCTCGACGCTCACCTGAACCGTGATACCAACAGGTCAGTAGACTACCGTCTGCCAATTCAATAATACTACTCGAATGAACATGCTTTCCCTGGAGCGGAAAGATGAACTCCTTTTGTACTGTTCCCAATGTCGATTCGGTTTGGATTCCCGTATTTTCCTGAAGCGAAGCAATATCTTCTCCCACGGCAACCGCGACCTGATTCAGGCAGATCATTGCCATCAAACTCCAGCCAATCATACGGAGTTTCAGAACTGGCTGCCGTTGAAAAAACTTCTGAATACCATTGAAAATCCAATATTCAACAGCACCCAAAGGAGAAGTTTTAATAATATAATTCATAGTCATGTTTGTTTCAAAGAACAGGAATCTATCAAATGAACAATGTCAGCAACAATGGTAATATCATACCATGAAGCCGGGAGGGGTCCCAGTACGGGGAGTTAATAAACCAACTGAACTCAGTATATCAGGCAAAACCACAACTATTATTGCCAAGTGGAATTCCCTGGAAATCATCAGGACCCCTATCGTCAGCTAGCCCCCTAATTAGAAATGGGGGGTCGAAACCCCCTCCCCCCCTTCCTGATGTCCCTTTGTAAGATTTTTTTACAAAGGGACATCAGGCCCAGCCAGGGGCCAGACCCCCCCCCCCC
>DUCD01000509.1:1533-9597 GCA_012959985.1 Verrucomicrobiales bacterium
TTCCGGCCTCGGCGCGGCCAGCTTCAGGGATGACAGTGTTAAAACACCTGCGGAAAATCCTTAACCTAATGGCAGTGCCGCGAGCCCTTGCGCTGGATATCTTCCGTTTACAGTGCGTATTCGTAAATCCCCTGGATGCGACTGATTGATCGCGCTTGTATTCTCCGACAGAACTAGGTGCGCTGGCCTGCGGCTTGGTAGAGCTTCCAGGTGTAGCTGCCGAGAAATACCATGATGATCATGTTGTAAATCGATTCCGTTAGTCTCCAGAGGATAAACGCGAGTATTGCCAGTGTGATGAAACTGACAATACATGTGAGTTTTAGCCGGTTCGGACCCAGGAGGTCGCGCAGTATTTGTCCCCCATCCATCGGCAAAACAGGAAATAGATTGATAACACCCCAGAAAAGATTGATGAAAATCATCGTTGATATAAAGGTCGCGAAAATAGGAGAATGGTTATGGAAATCAGGGTCGATATCGGTAATGACAATCCGGATGACAATGAAAACTCCGGCGAGTGCAATGCTCGAACCGGGGCCGGCTGCAGTCATCAGGATACGGTGATTTCTCGAAAAATCCGCTGCAGGAAACTCCGCAGCACCCCCCATGCCATGAAGCGAAATTCGAGTCGATGGAGCCCCGAAACGTAGTCCAGTAAGGGCATGCCCGAGTTCATGAACCAAAATCGAAATGAACGCGGCACCCATGAAGACGAGAACGCGATGCCACTCTTCTGGGCTATGTGCTCTTAGCGCACCGCCGAGAAAGGCGATGAGCAGGAAGAACCAACCGTGTACTGTAACGGGAATTTTAAATAGTTTAAACTGGAACATGGGGTGGTTTGCGTGATTGTTTTAATGGGTAAGGATGATTGACTCAGTCGTCCCTGCCAAGAGTTCTGATATCGCACCAACTTGTCAAGTATCAGCGAGGTGCCCGTCTGTCCTGGATGCAGTTAAAAGTGCCGGGGAGTGTGTAAACTAACCATTGGGTCTGTAGCGTGCGTTGTCCCCAGCGCATTTTCTGTGGAATTAAGCTCCTTTCGGCTGGGTCCAGTCGCCACCGAGTTGGGCTTCTTCGGGCATAGATCCCGTTATAAAGAACAACCGGCAGGCAGTCGAACAAAATTCAGACCCGTGAATTTCAGGAAGTTAAAACTGTGCACTTTAACAGGAATTTTAATGAGTTTAAAGTGGAGCATGGGGGTGATTTGGGTGATTGTCTGGCTTTTTTCATTATCATCATATAACGACAATACAACCCATCAACCTATCAAAAATGCATTGGGGATACCTTTGTCCAGAGTAGCCAATCGGGCGTTGTGCGCCCGTGCTAAAGTTAATAGGTGAGCATCCGTAGTGCGCGAAGCGCCTTGGCACCAGGTCGGCCAGATTATCGATGATTGGTCATCGGAGAGAAATTCATGGTGTTTGCCCAGAGCATTCAGCATCCCCTGTAATGTCTGACCTGCCTTCGCGGGCTTGACCTGTCCGAGAGAGCGCTGGACCGATACCCGGACGAATCCCAGTTGCGGAATGGAGGAAGTCAGGATGCGGTTGGCCGTTTTCTTCATGACGATACGGATCCAGTGCACAGTTCGATCATGGTCCATGTGATCCGACCAACCCCATGCGACGAGCACATTCACATCCAGCAGGTATCTCACGGAAATTCTGCCAGCATGTCTTTCACCGAGTCAGTACTCAAAGGCGCCAAATGAGGAGCCGGGGCAAAAATCATGGCTCCAGTGGTTCGACACTTTCGGCGTTTCACTTTCGGCGTAGTATCATTGGGTTTCCCTCGTAATCGGCGACGTAGAAATTCGGATAAACTCAAACGTTCTTTTCGCGCCTGAGCCCGCAGATGTTCTGACTCTGCTTCTGAAACTTTAAAAGTCAAAGTTTTCATCGGTAATACCGTAATACCAAATCGTTGTCTGAGCAAGCTCTATTCATACCCTGTTCCATGAATTCTCTTTTCATTTCGCATCTTGTATCCCTGTCCCTTGGAAAAAGCTTCGCGAACGGGACATTCGACGGGTTGACGTGTTTCCTTATCCAGGATCCGATAGACTTTCTCCAAGGGGTATCCCATTGTCTGGGTTCGTGTCCATCCGGTTAGTTTTTCAGCGATTGGATTCATCCTAACTATATGGCCTGCCGAATCAGTGGCAATGACGGTATCTCCAATGGAATCGAGGGTAATCCTCAAGTTCGTTTCACTTTGACGTAATGCCGCCTCGATCCGATGACGTTCCACCAAATCTTCTTTGAGCGCTGCATTCTTGGATCGGATGCTGCTTATTTTATAGATGCCGAACAGCAGGAGTGTGGATACTACCGTTGCCATTCCTCGAAACCACATCGTCCCCCAAAAAGGCGGTGCGATCGTCAGGCCGATTTCCGCTCCGACGCGATTCCATTTTCCGCTGTTGTTTGCTGCTATTACCTTAAATCGATATTGACCCGGTTTCAGGTTCGTATAGGTGGCCTTCCTTTCAATACCGGCCAGACTCCAGTCAGGCTCAACTCCCTCGAGCATAAATTCAATTCGATTGCGATGAGGTGCTCGAAAGTTTAGTGCGGCGAAGGAAAAACTGATCATCGAGTCGGTGTGCTTCAGGCTAATCTGTTCGGTTTGTAAAATGTGCTTTTCAAGTGCGTCGCCTTCTTGCCCGAAAGCTGCGTGGACTTACCCCTTTCTCTGGCCACTTTCAAAGTTAGTGATTCCGGTATTCATTGTTTGTTTTCCTTCAAGGGAGTTGAGAGTTCCAAAACCGTCCTCACCTGAGTACACCTTTCCTGAAGCCGGTCGAGCTGAGGCAGATCATGGAAAATTCTATAATCAGGCTCCATACAAAGGTCCCGGTTCAGCGTCCCGGGCTTCAGAGAATCGCGTAGACCATTTACTCCTGTCTATTAAATCTACCGATTTCAGCCTGGGGAATTTCCGAAAACTTGGCGCTGAGAAGTATAACCCTTACCAAAGGTTGGTTTATAGCCACTTTCCGCGATTTGTTTTGCGGATATAATGCTCAGTATCCCTTTGGCCAGGAACGCGCATATTCTGACCGTCCCAATCAATATCCCTCTGCAAGCGCAGGGCGACGTTTCCGGTCAGTCCGATTTCGGTAAGATGTCCGCCGAGATCGAAATCGGCGAAGGTCTTCGGACCACCATAAATTGCATCGACCCATTCTTTCATATGGGAGCTGACACGGGGTAGTCGTTGGGGAATCGTTTTGGCCTGTTCGTGGTTTCCCGCATGCACAAATTTCTTTTCTCCATTCAGTCTGACATAACAATCTGAATTCCACAGTCCCGCGGATAGCTGACCTTTGTCACCCTGAAGAAAACATCCAACCCGTGGTCTTGTACCGAAGGTGGAAATCAGGTCATCCAGTTCACCATTCTCGGGGTAAACACCGCCGTCGTAGACATGGATCGTTACCGCTTTCAGGTTACCGCGTGCGGGGAACTTGTAGCGAATCCGGCTTGATGAGGGATAGCAATCGTGTCCGAGTTTCGTTGCTTTGATTTCGATCCGATTCGGGTAATCCAGTTTAAGCGCGCGCACCGGTAGGTTGAACGCATGGCAGCAGAAGTCGCCCACGAAACCATTACCGTAATCAAACCAACCCCGCCATTTGAAGGGGTGATAAACATCCGTTTTATAAGGGCGAACCTTCGAGGGTCCGCACCAGAAGTCCCAATTCAGGCCTGCCGGAATCGGATCGGCCTGATCGATGTTTTGGGTATCACCCGGCCAGGGATGATCGTTGTGCCAGATATAGATGTCCTTTATCTGTCCGAACAAGCCTGCTTCTATCAGTTCGATACTCCGGCGTAAGTTCGAAGACGCACTTCCTTGGTTGCCGGTTTGGGTAATGACCTTTGACTTTCTCGATAACTCCCTCAATTCGCGGGCTTCGGCGACGGTGTGGGTCAGGGGTTTTTCGCAATAAATGTGTTTTCCCTCCGCAAACGCCCGTTTGACGATGGGTGTATGCCAGTGATCAGGTGTCGCAATGACCACCGCGTCGAGCGAGGTTTCCTTGTCAAAGAGCTTTCGATAGTCCTGGTAGACATTTGCTTTCGCCGCCGGCTTTCCATAGCGCACTTTGGCCGCCTCGGTTCTTGGCAGATCCACGTCGCAGAAGGCCACAGCATGATGCCCCATATTCAGCAAGTTTTTGACATGTCCCTGGATTTGTCCGCCCATCCCGATGAAGGCGATGTTTAGTTTATCATTGGCTGTTTGACCAAAAGTCCCCGATGGAAGGATCAGCGGCGCCGCAAGCGCACAACCGGTTGTAGTAAGAAAAGAACGGCGGTTTATGGGGTGGGGTGATTCAGATGATTTCATGGTTTTACGAGGATTTGACTGCTCCAATCTCCCCGTCACTGTCCGCAAAACGAGGTATATCCACTCCCATCGCTCTGGCCTGCGTCAGCCACAGATTTGCCAGAGGCGTTCCTTCCGGCATGTTGATATGCTGGCCGGTCTTGAACTTTCCGCCTCCCGATCCAGCGACGATAATCGGAAGATCATTGTATTGATGGGTTGATCCATCACCCAGGCCGGAACCGTAGGTGAACAGGGTATTGTCGAGGAGCGATGTTCCGTCAGTTTCCTTAACAGCCTCCATTTTCTCCAGCAAATACCCAAACTGTTCCATATGGAAACGATCGACTTTAAGCAGGTCATCGATCATTTTCGTCTGGTTATGGGACATTCCATGGTGGCTCCGTGGTTTGTCGAATAGACCTTCGAATCGGTAAGGCGTGTCCCAGCGTTCGGGTCCCACCATGAAGGTTGTCACGTTGGTGAGTCCGGTCTGTAGCGCCACCACCATCAGATCGCCCATCAAACGTATGAATTCACCTCGCGGCAGATAAGCTTCAGGGGGTTCGTCAAACTTCACCCGTGACAACTCGGACTTCATTTTTTCAAGACGCTCCATCTGAGTTTCGATGGTGCGTATGGAATCGAAATACTCGGTGAATTTTTGAGCATCACTATAGCCGAGATCCTTCTTCATTGAACGGGCGTCTTCCAACACCAGATCCGTTACATCGCGATAGCGTTCGTTTTCCTGAGTGGAGAAAAGCCGGCGATACATCTTGCGCGGATTGCGGATAGACGGGGCAAGGTGACCGGTTCCATACCATGAAATATTGTCGAAGTAGATCGATTCCTTGTTGTCCTTGTGAGTATTGCAGCTGAATTCCAGTGTTTGATAGGGTGTCTCGATTCCGATTTTATCCGCCACGAGATGATCCAATGTGCGGTCAAGTGGCCAGGCGGATTGTGCAATGGAGTAGGGTTCAGCGCTACTCAGGTAACAACAGGCGCACTGTGCATGAACATCCGTGCCATCCTGAAATGTTCGGTCCATGCCGGTGATTAGATTGATCTTTTTCTTGAAATCCTCAAGCGGCTGCATCGTCGGTGTTAATCGGTCGAGCGGCTTCACTTCGAATTTCGGATTTTGTTTTCCGAGTGACGCCATCACGTTTCCGAGATTTCCTTTCGGAATGATATGATCTGCTTCTCCGGGGAAGAATCCGCGTCGAACCACGCCAATGGGCACATAAAAATGCGCCATACGCTGGGCGACACCCTTTGCAGGCACCGCTAGGCAGAGACTTTCCATCCAGGGCAGCGCCAAGGCAGCGCCACCCAGGCCTCGGAGAAAATTACGTCGTGAAGATTTCAATGAGTTTTCCGGATGATAGTGATGGGTGCTACGGTAATGGGATGCCATGCGCAGCGAACATCTTCATTTTTCTGTCCTGAAATTAGTTTTTTTTGGATTCGTCTTACTCAGGAAAGGCTCGCTGAGGATCACCTGCTTCAAGAGTGCCTGCATTTTGTAGCCTTCCGCAATGGTTTTTTCGGTGATTTGGTCGAGGGCGACTTGATCGGCCGGTCCAAGTCCTCGGGCGAGAGCGAAAGAGAGTAGATGCCCGGCGAGTCCTCGGGTGAAACGGTCCTTTTCTGCAAGGAGGGCGTCCTTGAATTCTACGATGTTGTTGAAGGAATGTTTTCGGAACAAGCTTCCCGACATATCGACATCACGACCGTTCTCATACTGGTCGCGCCAGTTTCCGATGGGGTCGTAATTCTCCAGGGCAAACCCGAGAGGGTCGATCTGTTCGTGGCAGCCCCTGCAATCGGATCGCTCGCGATGCATCGAAAGCCGCTCCCGCAGAGTGAGATGCTCTTCGCCTTCTGGAGGTTTTTCACCGAGAGCCGGCACATCAGCCGGCGGGGGTTCCGGTGGCTTGTTGAAAATGACGCCGGCAATCCACGCTCCGCGTGTAATCGGTTGGGTCCGTTCGGGTCCAGAAGTCATGGTCATGATGGCGGCATTGGTGATCAGTCCACCGCTGCGTCGATCTGTGACCGGCAAGCGATTGAAATTCAAAACCACGACCTCATTTTTGGCCTTCTTTTTGTCCGCCCCAATCGCCAAGTCCTGGTAGGCCTCCTGCAACAGAGATGAACGATAGGTGAAATCGGAATCAATCAGTTGTATAATGGGTAGATTTTCAATGAGGACGGTTTCGAATAACAGGAGCGGTTCCAACATCATGTGCATGCTGTCACGGTATTTCAGGAAATAGAAACCCGGGAACTTTTCACGATTCGGGGCGGAGGAAACAATTCGCTCGAGCTGAAGCCACTGGGAGGGGAAGCTGTCGCAGAACCGTTTCAATTTTTGATCCTCCAACATGCGTGAGAACTGTGCCTCCATCACTTCAGTTTTGCCTAACTCACCCGCAATCGCAAGATCGAGCAGCGGCGGGTCAGGAATACTTCCCCACAGAAAAAACGACATTCTCGAGGCGAGCTCGATATCATGGATTCTCTCGGCACGTTCTCCCGTAGCGGCCCCATCGTAGAGGTAGAGGAATTTGGGAGAAGAGATCGCGGCGGCAGCGGCGGCCTTCATCGCTTTGGTGAAAGCGACTCCGGCATCAAGTTGATCGGTAACAAATCCCGAGTACCGATCGAGTAGATTGCTTTCAACGGGTCGACGAAAGGCCAGAGTGAGGAAACGGTGCAGGCGGGTGCGAACTTCCTTTTTGAGGTTGTTTTCCGGTTTGGGTTCGGCAAAAAACGTCGCCCAGCTTCCGACGGTCCTTTGATTGAAATCGTTGCTTTCCACAACGGATTGACCCAGTTTCAAAAACGACTGCATCAGAAGCGGAGAGAGCGAGAGATGATCGCCGCGATTGTCGTAACCGTTTTCCGCACGAAGATCCTGAGGGAAGGCGGCAACCCCACCGAGGCGTTTCTCGATCAACTGTGATTTTCCGAGTGGACGACTCCCGACAGTGACGGTGTCTGCCATCTTTCCCGTCTCGGGTTTGAAGTAATTCTTGTGTTCCCGCATCATCCGTTCTGGGAGTGAAAAGACGACGCTTTTCAACGCGAAAAGATCGACGACTGCATTGTTGTATTGGAATCGGTTCATGCGCCGAATCGGAGTGTGGGGGAAGCTTTGCTTTTCGTTGGCGAATCGGTGGCGCAATATTTTGAGGTTCTCCAACAACTTTGCCCGTTTGCCGGGTTCGAGTTGCGGTTCCTCTTCCGGAGGCATTTCCTCGAAGTCGATCACGTCAACGAGCTTGGCCAACAATTCTGGATTTTGACCCAAGGCCCCGAGGTTCTTGATTTCGAGCAGGTTGACTTTGCCCTTAAGCTTTCCGTCCTGGCCGTGACATTTAATGCAATGATTTTGAAAGATAGGCAGAATGGAGCTTCCCTCTTCGGCGCAAAGAGAAAAAGCCACGGCAAAAAACAAACTGATGATGGTCGTCAGTCGAAACATTTTAGAGCTGATTAACCTCTCATATTACAGAGTGTTTGGGTAGAGGAAAATATCGTTCATGACAAATTTGGTTGTGATAGGGAGTAAGGGACTGCTGAAAAATAAAATCAACTTTTGGCGGCTGTAGCGAATGGCACTAAGTTAAGGCTGTGGATCGATGGAATTTCTGGCCAATTGGGTCTGGGCTTAACATGACCAGAACGATGTCAAATCCGGCCTCA
>DUCD01000510.1 GCA_012959985.1 Verrucomicrobiales bacterium
GTTGAAAAGATGCAACCGGTAAAAGTAATTCCCCAACCAAGTATCAATTCGCAGAAGTTCCGGTTTATTTTCCTGGTAGTAGGGAATCTTCGATAGAGGCATATCATAGGTCAGGTGAATCTGCCCGGATCGGAAGGCGCGCTCTTCAGCATCTTCACTGGTGATTGGATAAAAATGTATCTCATTCAACCGCACGGTTTCCCGATCCCAATAGGTCGGACTTTTTTCCACAATCAGCACCTGGTTCAACTTCCAGGATTTAAGGCGAAAGGGTCCGTTTCCAACAAAGTTTCCAGGACGGGTCCACCGGGTTCCACGTTCATCCAATTCCCCGAATTCCAGCACCGTTGGTATATGAACTGGAAACCAGGAATAATGATTAATTAAGGACAGAAAATAAGGCGTCGCATTCTCAAGCAAAATCTGCAGGGTTCGGTCATCAATGACTTTGAATCCAACTTTGGAAAAATCCTTTATTTTCCCGGTGTTGAAGGCTTCAGCATTTTCCACGACGTAAAGCATATAGGCATACTGCGCAGCAAGAGTCGGGGTCAGCATCCTTTGGTAGGATCGGAGGAAATCACTCGCGGTGACCGGATCACCATTGCTCCATTCTGCGTTCTCTCGAAGAAAGAAGGTGTAGGTCTTGCCATCCTTGGAAACCTCCCAACGCTCGGCAACGCCCGGAACTGGATGCAGATCTTTGGGATCTTCGCTGACCAGACCTTCCAGAATCGATCCCAGGATATTATTTTCGGGAATGCCTGTCACCACATGGGGATCAATGCCTTGTGGTTCATCACCGTTGGCCATGTGCAGGATCTGCCTGTCAATGGCTGTCTCGACTCGGGAAGCTCTGCGGCTGCAGCTTGTCGAGAGAACCAGGGTGAGCGTCATGATCAGCCAGGGATGAAACATGTTCGGGCAGTGTATTCAGAAGGCTTATTTTTTGAGCACAATCGCCCGGGCCTTGTTTTTAAGTGGTTTTATTAAATTTTTCATGGTTTTAGGAACTCTCCTTAATCTTCCCCTTCCCTTTTGCTACAGGTTTGCTACATTGTTTTCAGTTTGGCGGACCATGTCGATCTGTGACGGTATGAGTCGGCCAGAAGGACCCGGCAATGGCAACTTTATTTCTCAGAAAGGGCGTCTGGTACACCCGCTTCAGGAATGACGGGAAGGATATCTGGCGTTCTACCGGAGAAAAAACCAAGCATAAAGCAACGTTGCGGCTAGCGCGGATTCTTCAGGAACACCATGCCGCTGTTACGATAAATCGACTTACCGACCAGTTGATCGAATGCCTGTCAGAGCTTCCGGCTGACCTTCAAAAGGAAGAGCGAAAACGTATTTTATCAGTGCTATCCACGGGCACACGGACTCCGATGAGCCTTCCGCAAATCTGGAAAAAGTGGGCGACACTGCCTGGGGTAAAGGATCGCTCAACATTCGGAGAGGACGAAAGCCGATGGAAAAAGTTCACTGTATGGATTGAGGGACGATTCGGCGATGATTTTGAAATTGGTCACCTGACCAGGGCAACGGCTCAGGATTATATCTCCGAACTGTCGGCTTCCGGAATCACGAGACATACAATCAATGTCCATATGCTCATGCTGCGAAAGGTCCTGCAGGAAACCACAGAACACACCGGACTTGTGCTGAACCCTTTCGGGGCGATCAAACTACCAGCTCAGGTTAAATCCGCTCCAGCCCGAAGGGCACTGACCGACGAAGAAATCTCACTCATCCTCAACAAGCTCGACCCCGGTGTCGTTGAAGTTCGATGCAGGAAGAACGCCCGGGTCATGAATCGGAAGCACGAATGGTACGGTGCCACCTTGGTGGGAGCTTATTGCGGACTCAGGCTGATGGACAGTGTGCTCCTGAACCGAAAAGATCTTACAGAGGATTTTGACGTATTGGTAATTATCCCCCACAAGAATTCACGTTATGGAGAAAAAGCCAGGCTTATAGTCCCCGTTCACCCGGTTCTACAGGAGTATCTCAGGAATGCTGAACCCGACCGCGACGGTTATTTCTTCCCGCAAATCCGACAACGATACCTGAACAGGGGAAGTGATGTATCAAGAGACTTCATTCGCCACCTCAAGAGTCTCGGTCTGCAGACAACCGAACCCGACGACACGAAGGGGAGAAAACGCAGTCGAAATATACTTGGATTCCACTCGCTCCGATATTCATTTGCAACGATACAAAGAGCCAAACGAGTGGATCCGCATATTGTCAGTCAAATGGCCGGGCATACGACAATTAGCATGACTAACATCTATACATCGGTGGATCTCGAGCAGAAGAAAATTTCAATTAAACTCCTACCTGATTTTACGGGTAAATCCTCATGAATCGCCCGGTGTCCTCAATGATTAAATTCTCAGAAGAAATCGCACCTCTCCGGACGAACTTCTGGGTTCTGACTTTCTATGAATCAGAGGACATGTTCATAAGGCATGTCGGTTTAGAGGTGATGACTTTGAGGGAGGCAATCCAATGCAGACAACACGCAGGATCTCTGCTGAGAGAGGGGTTAGGTGAAGGGGACCCGTCACTGAAAAGTCTGGGGTTACAGACGACCGAAGCTGGAAAACCCAGTGGAAGAAAGCGACGCAGAAACATCCTGGGATTCCATTCCTTGCGTTACTCATTTGCGACAATCCAGAGAACTCAGGGCGTAGATCCGCATGTCGTAAAGCAGATGGCTGGCCACACTGAAATTGAAATGACTGATCGGTATACCTCGGTCGGTATCACTGAAAAGAAGAATTCCATCGGGCTCCTGCCTGACTTCACGGATTAACGTCATGAATAAACCAATGTCCTCAACCATTACATACCCAAAATATGGCGAGAGCTCTCATCCGACGCCTTTTAGTTTCCTGACTTTCTACGCTTCTGATGAACCGACCATCAGATATGTCGGAAAATTTGAGACTCTAATCGTATCGCTCGCAACCAAGTCTGGGTGGCAAACGGCTCAAAACAACGTCGGGCAGCAAATAATGACTTTAGAGGAGTCATTCGAAACCAACGCCAAGGCTAGATTAGTGCTATCCAAGATTCTTCAAGAAACAACAATTCCCTACGATCCAGAGCCCCCTGAATATATACCTGTCGAGCTCAGACGCATTTTTCTTGAATTCGTAAATAACGACGAAATCTGGACTAAAGGGGATAGGATTAGGATACCGGTCCATTTCTTCAATTTAGTGTCTATATTCCGAAATTGGTTTCTGGACAAGACTACGACCGGTAAGTACCCCAAAGGCCGCGGGGCACCCGGAGACTTGGCTACACTTCGATTACAGCTTATCGGGAGTGGAACGGAGTTCTGTCATTCAGCCCCCCCGGAGTGGATGCGTAGAGTTAGGTTTATTATGGAAATGGAAAATGGCCAATATATCGGCGTGGACCGTATAGGTTCCCATTCGCCGCACAATAGCCAATGTGAACAAAGCCATCGATAAGGTTCGACGTGGGGAGATCAGAAAAGGGGGAAAGGGCGTCTGGGAGCAACTAAAGCAAAGCTGCTGGCTGTGGCGAAAGAACCCCGAAAATTTAACTGAAAAAGAAAACAAACGCCTGGATCAAATCGATCAAGAAAGCCTTTTGACGGCCAAAGCCTACCAAATGAAACTGGAGCTTCAGAAAATCTATCTGGTGAAGGATGCGCGGGAAGCAGCCCGTAGGCTGAGGATCTGGCGCTGGTGGGTAGAACGAACAGCCCGAAAATATTCACATTCGATACTCAATCCGATGGTCACTGTAGCGCAGACGATCAAACGGAACATTAAGGGCGTAGTAGCCCATTGGAAAAGCGGTCTGACAAACGCCTATATGGAAGGCCTAAACAGTGTCTTCCAGGCCACCAAGCGAAAAGCCCGAAGGTATCGATCCAGCGTCTATTTGATCACGATGCTGTATTTCATCGCTGGAAAACTCCATCTTCCCGCTCGGTAGGCATTCCACTGGAAACGTGGAAGAACCTGGCTCCAGAGGTAGGACTTGAACCCAGAAATGACCGGATTCCTTAGTGTTTTCGCATGTTTTTCAGAAGATTACAAGACTATCCTCCCACAATCCGCCAGTAGCATCACACTATCCTTGAACCATTTTTACTGACACCTTGAAGCGCGGACGCTGGACCTTTTCATCCTATTTGGACCGGATGATCCGACTGTTGTTTGACAATTACAGGATGGACTTTTCCCGGTGAACACCAGATGTTAGTAATTGCTAGTTCAGAAAGAACGGACGTTGCAGGGCTAATGCCTTCAGGTTAGGATGCATGCATGAGCGAAGTTGAAAGAAACTCTGACATCCTTGGTGGTTTACCAGTATTTCGAGGAACGCGGGTGCCGATCGGGAAACTGTTTGATTACTTGATGCGGGGCGGTACGGTCCAAGAGTTCCTCGAAGACTTTCCGACGATTTCATTTCAAACTAACTACTGAGCACTGTTAATTGCCATAAAATAAAGAACAGGAATCAATAAATATGACTGGTGAATTCAAAGCAATAATTGAAGAAGCCCCAGAAGGAGGCTATTGGGCAATCTGTCCAGAAGTTCCAGGAGCTAATGGCCAGGGAGAAACTGTTGAAGAAACAAAGACCAGCCTGAGTGAGGCGATAAAACTTTTGTCTCAAGACCGGCTTGCAGACTTCACTCGAGGATTATCGGATGATGCTATCGAAACAACCGTCGCGGTGCAATGAAGCGGCGTGATCTGGAGAGAAAGCTGAGACGTGCAGGATGTTACCTCAAACGAGAAGGGGCCTCTCATACCCTTTGGATCAATCCCCAATCTGGAATCATTGAAGCCGTTCCACGTCATACTGAAATCAAAGAACATCTTGCAAAGAAGATTATCAAGTCTCTGAATGCTGAAGTGTGACTTTTCAGAGATGGCGTAGGGTGCCAAAATTCGAATACACCTGTTTTCATGCGGCTTTTCGATGGTAGTAGTTCAAGAGCCCGTAGTATCCGGAAATGCAATCACCACAATTTTACGCCGCTTTTCGGTGATAGTAGTTTAACATTCCTCCCAGTCGACTGCGGCAATCGATTACTCTCTCACAATCCTGTTCTTCGGCATTAAATTGGATGATCTTGTTTCCAATCCCCTGATGCGGACGTTCACGATTGTACCCCAACAAACGGAAGCAGCAGTCCAATAACAAGCAAATTATGATCTTTTCGGGTAAGATGCATCCAACCGTTTATTGCGGTGGAGCAGGATAAGATTGGTCTGCAAGCTCCTTTAACGATTGGCTAGGATAGCATTGTTCTTCCAATAATGGGCTAAGAGATCGCCAAGGCACTCTCTTTCTGATAAATATTGAACATTGGTTGAGGAGCTAGCATTGACATTATTCCCCATGAAAGAACTAGGAATCAAAGTCCGAGATAAGATCAAACATAGTTGGAATCATCGTCGCAGATGGAGCCGTCCGCTCGTCCTAGTTCAGTTGCTGTTGCTTTCTGGTCTCCCCTCTTCGGTGATTGCTCAATCAAATGGTGATCTGATCGTTTCGATTGCAAGCCGTTCTGGAGATTCTGAAACGTTTACTCTCTCGTGGAACGCGGTCATCGGCCAACATTACGATGTGTTCGCTTCTGAATCGCTCAACGATGATTGGATTCGCCTCAATGTCTCCCCTATCACAGCGAGCGCCAATCGAATCGAATTCAACGATCCACTTCCACTTCCCCTTGAGCACCGCTTCTACCAAGTCGTCGCCCTCTCCAACATTCCGCCGGATGCGCCCAAGGGAGAAATACTCTACGGCTCAATCACCCCTAGCAGAGCTCAACTAAAAGTCGGACAACAGATTCAGTTTAGCGCCGTTTTCCCTTCCGCAGGAACTGCTCAGTGGACTCTCCAGTCAACAGACACCGTCAACGGCGGCAGCATCACCCCACAAGGTCTTTATACCGCACCTGCGAGTCTCCCTGATCCGGGCCTCATTCTTATTCACGCCAGAAACATCGACGAGCCGGATCAACAAGCCGCTGCCCTCGTCGCCATTCTGACAGATGAGGAATTCGAAATCACCAGGGAACAAGCCACAGAGATTCTGCTCAAGAATGTGATCGCGTCCCTCCCGAATAAGGAATCGATCATCGCGCTTGGACTTCACGAGCCTCTGGAAGAGGGAGATTGCCTGAGCCCATTTGATCCCAATCCGAACGGGACATCGGCTCGCCCCATTGAGAGTGCCTGCTGGTTCTTCATGGTCGATCATGATCCCGTTTCAAATTGGGCGCACCCGGTCGATTATGTCTTGGTGAATTGTCAGACAGGTGCCATCGATCGCACGCAACGACACCTTTGGTATCCCGAATTAAACGGCCAGCCATTTTGGAATTCGCTCGATGACAAGGAATCAATCCAAGACCAAGTCCATGTTGGGACTCAGGTCTACGAGAACCTTGATTTTTTCCCGGATCTACCCGCTGTCGAGGCGGATGCCAGCCCCATTGCCCTTGCAAAACAATCCACTCGGGGTTTGGCCCGACTGGCCGACGAGTTTCTCCCCATCCATCGAGTCTTTCCCCCAGCACCCAACGCCTGCAAATGCGAAACCCCAGGCCAGTTCTATGCAATCATCGGAGTCATGAGCCCAGAGGAAAGTCGCTTGGGACGTTCCGCCCGGCGATGGAAAGAAGTGTTTGAATCGAATCGGTATCTCACCAAGTCCATTACCAATGGAGATGGAAATCGGGTCCTGCGAGAAATCGATCAACTTCGCTCCGTGATTCGTCCCTGCGATGTCCTCGTTGTCATGCTTTTAGGACATGGTGTCGGCGGCAGTGTCTCCAAGGTTTCCAGCGCGAGCTTGGCTGAACGAATGGCGCTGATTCCGAGCAGTGGAAAATATTTCATCATGGAGACCTGCGATGCCGGTCATGTGTTTGATGTCATGAAGTCTCAACGGCATCAGCCCATCATGAAAATTCTAACGGCCTCGAACAAAGCCGACCCGACCTCGACGATCCAAATCACAGGCACCGCCCCCCTCAGCACAATCCATCCCTTTGGCCTATCGGCCTTCTCGAGTGCCCTGCTCTCCTGCATGTCCCGTCACGACGATCTCTCAGCCGTTCACCTCTGCCTCACATCGCCAACAGAAATTGGCCCGCTTGGATTGAGAATGAAACTCGCTGACCCGCTACTCAGACAGGTGGGCGCTCCCGATGTAGATCAAGATGGCGTGACAGACGAATACGAAATAGCAACCGGGCTCGACCCAAACAATCCCGATACGGATGGTGACGGTGTCTGTGACGGAATCGAATTCGGAGAGCTCGCCACGCTAGAAGAGTTCGACGCCGGCGGGTTTCGAACCATCCTCGTCGCTGAAGGCATCAAAAAACCCATCATGGTGACACCCGCGACGCTCCCTATCGCAATCACTCAAAATGGATATGACCTGATCCTCTCGATTCGAAACGGGATCCCAACTAACGACAGAACCGTCAATGAAGCCAATCCATTCGGACGGAGCCTCAACAATGGATTCAAGATCCAGTCAGGAGCCTTACCGGCAGGTCTTCAGTTTGACGATCAAACCGGTCGTATTTCAGGGAGACCCTCCGAGTTCGGCGACTTCAACGTCACGATTCGTTACACTGACGCCATCGGTGCCTTCATCGAACGTGAGTTCACCTTGACCGTCGCAGCCAGGGGGGTGATCGATCCCGTCATCGAAGTCACCACTGAGTTGGACGGCAATGTGCGCGACGACGATCTCTCCTTAAGGGAGGCCGTCATGCTCGCGAACGGGGATCTCACGCTTTCAGATCTCCGTCCTGACCCTAATCCTAACAATGGGGTCAGCGAAGGCGAATTAAGATGGGTCCAATTCGGCGCGCCTTCTGCCGAATCATCGGACCGGATTGAGTTTCAATCTTCCAACACCACCTACACGATTGTTCAAGGGCCCATCGAGATTAAAGGGAACAACGACACCATCCAGTTTTGGCCCAGTGACACCTTTACAATCTCCGAAGGACCGCTTTTCGAAATCACAGGAAACAACAACACATTTGATAACGCGGTTAAATTGTTCACCGCCAACACCGGGTCTGTCGTCGTCGTCAAAGGCAATGGGAATGCGATCGGAGGAGCCAGTGCTCACACCCAAACACCCTCGTTCTCCATCACAGGAAACGCCAGCGCCGATGCCGTTCTGATCGAAGGCAACAATAACCGCATTGCCGGCACAGTCGTACAAAAAGGAAAAGCAGGAATTCACATCAAAGGGGGATCCAACAATCTCATCTTACGCTGCCGACTTATCACCAACCAAGATGGAATCCGAATCGACGAAGGTGCAAAGGAAAACGAGGTCACGGATTGTACCAGCGGGTTCCTCTTCGAAGGCAGTGTGCCTCCAACCCCCTTCCCAAATACCCGCCACGGCATCGTGATCGCTGGAGGCGCGCAGAATAATCGTGTCATACTCAACGGCGTCGGCGGAAACGGAGGCACTGGCATATTGATGACTGGAGAAAACACTCGAAACAACGAATGTCTCCGAAACCGAGTCGGCACCAAGCAGGGAAACTTTAGTCGAGCCGGAGAGGTCGGCCCCAACCAGGAGCACGGCTACAAGATCGAGGCCCAGGCATCAAACAACCAGATCACAGGAGGCGAAATCACTGAGAACGTTGGTCATGGACTACTCATCACTGGAGCCGGCACCAGTGGCAACGTGATCGGAGAAGAACGAAGCGAGGGAATCGAAATCAACAAACCAGACAACAGCGGAGACGCGATTCGAATAGAAGACGGCGCTACCGACAACACAATTTCGGTGAACATCAAGCATTCTGGAGCAAATGGGATCAGTTTCCTCGGATCCGGTACTCGTCGAAACCGAGTCCAGGCCCGCCCAGTAAACGGTTTCTATTTTCCCACACAGATCGATTCAGCCACAGGAATCGGTATTCTCATTGCCGAAGGCGCATCAGAGAACGTGATTGAGGGAGCGAGGGTTCGCGGCGCAAGCGTCGGCATTGAGGTTCGAGACCGCAATACAGATCAGAATCAATTGCGAGGTATCTCGGTTTCAAAAAATCGTGGCGATGGCATTCGACTCGTCAACCATTGCCAGTACAACCGCATCGAAGCCGAAACACGCATCGAAGACAACGGCGCTCACGGCTTAGTCATATCTGGAGTGCAAACAAGCTTCAATCTTGTTAAAGACAGTGAATTTAACGGTTTCACTCCAAACAAGCGCCACGCGGTTCGAATCGACGAAGGTGCCAACAACAATCGCATCGAATCCTCCGACGTCAATCGTCACGAATCAGGTGGCATCTTGATCACTGGAGCCGCCGAATCCAATCAAATCTTCGAGTGTACCGTTCGTGGCGGGCTCTTCCCTGACGACGTCGCCAAGAGCACAATAGGGATCACAATCGACGGAGGCGCGACCCGGAATCAGATCCTAAAATCTTCGATCATCAGCAATGGAACTTACGGACTCCTCATTGAGGGACCCACCACCACC
>DUCD01000511.1 GCA_012959985.1 Verrucomicrobiales bacterium
TTCCGAATCTTGTTTATTCAGTTTACCCTGCATGGATTTCGGTTTCAAAGGATTCCGACGGATCAACTTTTGAAGTCGATGATTCATGGTATCGGCCACATAAAGATCACCTCGAGAATTAATCGCCATACTCCATGGATTGCCAAATTGACCGATTCTCCTTCCCGGTGAGCCAATCGATTCCACGAATCGGTGTTGAGGATCCAGGACTTGAATCCGGTTATTGCCGTAGTCACAAATGAAAACCCATCCCTCATCGTCAATTTCAACATCCATTGGAAAACTGAACTCTAGATCTCCCGAACCCGGTTGGCCGAAGCTCTCCAGAAATTCTCCTTTCACTGAAAACACTTGGATCCGATGATTGCAGGAATCGGCGACATAAATACGTTCCTTCCGATCGATGCAGATCCCTTCCGGCCTACTGAATTCTCCGAGTTCTTTACCCGTTTTACCGAAAGTGAGAAGACATTTGCTTCCATCTGAGCTGAAGCACTGCACTCGATTTGTTTCTCCATACTCCGTCACAAACAGCAAACCCTTTGAGTTAACAGCAACGCCGCGTGGCAACAGTAAATGGCCCGGTTCCTTTCCTTCCTCCCCCCATTGTCGGATCAGACTCCAGGAGGAATCAAAATGGTTAACTCGGGAATAATGAGGTTCGATCAACAAAATAGAGCCATCGGAATGGCAACACATGCCTTTGGGTTTGCCTTTTTCAATCATGGGCATCATCCAGGATTTCAAATAGTCTCCTTCAGGAGAGAACTTCTGTATTCTTCCCGTGAAGTCAGCCACGAACACCTGATCCTGTAAATCAAGTGTAACGGATCTCGGCTTGAAGAACTGCCCGGCTCCACGCCCCATATTCCCGATGACTTCCCCCCTCTCAAACAGCTCACTATCCAGCCCACCGGAGTCGTCGATATCCAGATCACATCCGCCCCCGATCAAACTCTGGATGAGGATGAGACCTAAATAAATCTGTGTGGACCGACTGAAGTGATACCATCGTTTTCTGATGGTGGCAGCGAGCTTCCATATCAGCAAAGGCATTGCCGCCAGGAAAATCAAAATCAAACACAATGCATTGACCTGTCCGGTATGCCCATAATGCAATAGACCGAAAATCCTCATTGAAAGTGTCTCCACGCCCGGTGGAATAATCATGATGAGAGATTCCACATCCCAAAGACAGAATAGATATACCAGGTACCAACCGGCAGACATCGGCAAAAAAAGATAGGGAAGGTGAACTCTCCGGAGCAATTGGATTTTGCCAGGGGTCTGCAGGCGGGCAAACTCCATCCATTCTCGAGGAATCCTTCGAATCAGTACATTGACCGGACTCCAAATGATGGCCACATACCGCAGGCACAAAACCAGAAGGACAACAGCCATGCTCTGGTATATATAAATTAGAACCGGAGGATGATTCAGCAGGATAACGGCCCCAATTCCAATAAATAATCCAGGAACGAAAAAGAATACCCAGAACCATTCTGCCATTCGAAGCTTTGCTCCGACAGCAGCTATCAACAGGCAGATTGTCGCACAGCCGGAAGCAAAAATAAAAGACCAGACAATCGCAGGAGCTGCGGACCGGAACCCCGATTCCAATTCCTTCCATGTTTCAGCGGCCCCCAGCAAGTTCATAAAGGGAACCCCTGGAGCCAGAATCATGACGCTGACCGACATTATCAAGCTAACCCTGTAGATCCAGTTTCCCAGTCGCCCACGAACTACACCATCGCCAAGAAGGGTAAAGCTGGCGTCATGCAGAATATTCAATTGAGTCCATTTGAAAAAACAAATCAACAGAACCGGTAAAACGACCAGGGGAATGCATTTGATAAACGCTGCCGCAAAATCGAGCTGAGTATTCAACTCCACCCAGATCACTTTGGGTAGAATATCCACCTGAAACAGGACGGGAATCATAAACTGATTCAAGGCCAGAACCATCACGATCAAGGAACTGGTTTTGAGTGCCGGCAGACTCGATGGAAGAAAAACAGTACGGATCAACTGCCAGCTTCTCAGGTAATTATCGGATTCTATCGACGTTCGATTCATTCGACGCCAAATGGCATCAATCAACAGAAATGGTATGGGCCAATACATCAGAAAAAGCAGAAATATAGCCCCTTTCATAGACATTAAAGTCAGAGGAATCCACTGACCCATGGAGCCGGCAGATAAGGCCAACCAAGCATCAGCAACCATAAATGCCGGGATCATCAAATTGATAACGGCAAGAAGCCTCAGATAATTACGAAACCTTTCCGGAAGCATTGTCGTCCATAATGCCATAACCCAACCCGCGGTGGCGCAAAGAAGCGAAGTCATCAATCCCAAAACAATACTCTGAATAAGGAGTGGGTAATTCATGACATCATTACCTGGCAAACAGTTCCGTCAAAAGATCTGTTCCGGCACTAAGATCAACCACTAAACTTTCCCAGTCTGCTTGAAAACCATATTGACGGACGCAATTCGACATAGACTCACCTTCGAGTGCATGAGCCTCAATCAGGGATTGAATCACTGAAGATGATTGGATATAGCGATATAGCTGCACAGCGTTTTCTGGGTTGGGGCCATTTCTGATGATACAGACGGTATTGGGAATCAACAATGTGTCGTCATCAGCGGCGATAGATTCGACGGGGAGCTTTTCACGTTTTCCTGCCTGAACGTCATCCCAGTCGGTCAATCCGATCCACGCTTTACCAGCAGCAATCATTTTTACAACTACCGAATTTCCATCAACCAGCAAGGGAGTTCCGGCATTGAGGGAGAGGCACCATTTCTCCCAAGTTGAGTTGCCCCAATGTTTTTTCAAAGCGAGAAAAAAGGCAGCCGTCGTTCCAAATTGAGGAAATGCCAACACCACTTTCCCCTTCCATTGCGGCTCGACCAGGGTCAACAGATTTAATCCCGAAGGGGGCTCCTTAAAATGCTCGGTGGAATATACCAATCTTCGACTCCTATATCCGAATGAAGCAATCGGCACCTTGTCATCCAACACCCCTGAAGTCTTCAGCTGATAGGTTCTCAATGCTTCATTACTCCAGAATACATCGCACCGTGGTTTGTTCTGCTCCACCAGCAAGCGCTGAGCCAATCCCACGGTCTTGACAGCTTCATTGTCATAAACCGGTAAGACCCGTATACCGGTTTCCTCAGTGAACCGCTTGAATATCGGTTCAGAATAAACCCGGTCCTGAGAAGTGTAGACGACCACTTCCGGTCGCCCGTCATGAGAACAACCGATAAAAATGAGACTAAGCAGTAAAACCCAATTCAGGTAGGGCTCGCTGTCCCCAGCGCGCCGCTTTGTTCGAGCACTATCGCCACGGCGCGCTGGGACAGCGAGCCCTACCTTGTAGAACAGCAATTTTAATTTCAAAAGAGGCATCCTATCAAACCGATGTTGAATTCAAACCGTTCGTTTGTGGTAGAACCACCACTCGAAAAGGAGGAAAAACAATCCTACGGCAGCAATCCATCTCCATTTTTCAAGACTGGCCTGCTTGATTTGACTCCCTTCAATCTTGAGACGTTCTCCAAAATTCAATTCGGATCTGGGCATTATATCGCTCTCCTCGGCATTGGTTAGATTGGCTACGAATCGTGTGACAGAATTTCCTTGTTTCAATTCATAATGCCCTTGAGCCAAGGTATCGCCAAACACCACTTCAATTGCATTGGTATTGACCTTCAATATCCGGGTAACTCCATTGGGCAGTAAAACCTCTGGCGTCTCTTTATTTGTTCTGTCGATGGGCCATCTAAAGGGATCCCCCGTACGGATGGTGAGCTGTTTTTCTCTACCGGCTTCCGGAGACAACCACTCGATGGCGTTCTTGAAGAATATCGGGTAGGAGAATCTCAGTGGCCAGGTACTCTCGAGTGGATCGAACCCGATCCAGATTCGCCTTACTCCCTTTTCTTCACCTGCAAAAATCAGCGGATGTTCCGATGAATCCAGAATACTATCCGCCCAGCTCGGTGAATTCACCTTCCACGCTTCAGCAATCTGGACATTTTCGAAAGTTACCCAACGAAGCAGCGGATGGGATTTTTTCCAAGGAATGACAACGGGCACCTCTACGCGCTCACTGGTTTCAAACCAACCGGGAGGAAGAACATTCAAGGCGATGAGATTCTGAGCCGGCCACTCGATGGGTGAAAGGTTGTCCAGAATCACCAAATCATAGGAATCGTCGACCGCCGTTGGGTCAGAAGTTACTGATAATTCAACATTACCAGCAGATCGGATTACTTTTTCCAAGAGATAGTTGCCACTGCTCAAAAGTAATGCTCGAAGAGTTTTCGGTAAAAGACTGACCACGGATGCGGTATTATCCGATTCCAGATCGTCCTCAATATTGAGAGAAAGCGTGAAGACTCCATTTGTCTGCTGGTCCGCCAGAAAAATAAGGGGCGTGGACTTCATTGATTCAATACTCACTGAGCGAACTTCAATCACATCCTTCTCGAACTGAAGCTCTACATTACACTCGATCACTGAATCGGAATAATTGGCAATTTCGGTAAACAACGCTCTTTGAGAAGCATCGTCCGGATTACTCCGCACATCCATCTTAACAATGGCCTGATTATTGGAACGAACTCCAATTTTGTGAAACACAAGCGGCAGTCCCTTGCTTTCAAATTCAGAAAGATCCTCACTGATACCCCCATCAGAAAACAAGTGAACTTCGGCATTCATTTGGTTCAGAATCAAGGTCTCGGAAAGTTTCAAAGCTTCCCGAAGACGAGTGGGACCATCACCCGCATCCATCCGGCGAATAACACGGCCTACCGTGGCTTTAACACTTGTTGGTGACAGTCGAACGACTGTCTGCCCAGAGGCTGAAATCACAACGGTCTGGTCGGTATCCTTCAAACCCGACAACCATTCCAACGCTTCGGTTTTTGCCTGCTCGAACCGGGATCCCTCCACATCACGGCTCCTCATCGAAGCCGAAGCGTCCAAAATCAAAATTCGAATGCCCCCCTGCTTTTCTTCGGAACTGAGATAGGGGCGGGACAGAGCCAGCAGCAGGATCTGAAGAATCAGCAACCAATTGTGACGAAGTTTCTGAAAAGGAGAACTGGCCTGTGTTTCAGCAAGGAACTTCTGCCAAAGCAAGGTGCTGGGAACGATTCTTGAGACCCGCCTACGTTTGAGCAGATAGAACAGGATCACAACCGGGATCGAAGCAGCGAAGAAAAACGCGGTGGGATATAGAAATTTCATCGCATAAACATCAGCCCAGAACGGAACGCTGCCTCAACTGGTTCAACAGGAAATCCTCGACCGGCAGGTCCGATTGAGTGGAGAAAAACTGAATACCCAGAGAACGACAATATTCATCAAGGCGTTTTCGAAAGCGGTGAACTGTATTCTGGTAAGCTTTCAAGCGATACTTTCCAAACGTTACTTCCTGAACATGTCCGGATTCTGAATCGACTAATCGCAAATCACCATATGTAAACGGATTGATTTCTTCGGGAGCGAGAATCTGAATCGCATTCACCTGAAACCCACGCCCGACCAAGGTCTTCAATCCCTTCTCGTAACCTTCGGGATCCAGAAAATCGCTCAGGACAACCGCAAACCCCGGTTTCCTGATTTCCAGAGAGGAACGAACAAGACTCTCATTCAAATTACAGGGTCCACCGGCTTTCAGTTGCCTCAGATTGTGAAAGAAACTCAAGGCCGACTTTTTACCGCGAACCCTTCTCAATTTTTCCACCAACGCCCGAGAGAGGTTTGCCTCCTGCAAAACGTTAACCCTTACACGGTCGAAGCCACATAGCGCAATATACCCCATGGAAGCGGCAATTTTCCTGGCCATGGTGAATTTTGAAGGGTCTCCGAATTTCATGGACTCACTGGCATCCAGAAACACAGTGACGGGCAATTCCCGTTCTTCTTCATAGGTGCGGAGGAACAGACGATCCAGTCTGCCATAAAGATTCCAGTCCAGATAACGAAGATCCTCGCCGGGAGTATAATTACGGTAATCAGCAAATTCTACCGAATGCCCCTTGGAACGGCTGAGGCGTTCACCCCTGGATTGGCTTTTGGATCGTCTTCTTGCCATCAATTGAAACTGCTCCAACCAGCGAAGCAATTCCGGATTCAACAGCCTATCCTCTTGATCGGTTTTCTGAGAATCGAGAGGCATCGTAGTCTATTCTCCCTGCTCACGCCTCGATGGCAGCGACGTCTCGAGGAACTTCTTTCAGTATATCATCAATCACCATATCAGTTGTGATGCCTTCCGCTTCCGCTTCGAAATTCAGGATGAGACGATGCCGAAAAGCAGCATGTATTACCGATTGAACATCGTCGAAACTGACGTTGAATCGTTGATCGATCAGAGCCTTGACTTTACCGGCCAGCAGAAGACTTTGAGCCCCTCGGGGACTGCTGCCAAAACGTAGGTAGCGGTTGGAAATATCCAATGCGGACTCCGTTCCTGAATGCGTAGCAATCACTAACCGAACCGCATAATCCTTAACGGCGGATGCCACTGGAACCTCCCGAATCAATGCCATATGTTCCAGTAGTTTCTCTCTGGATAACACGGCCTTCAATTCGGTCTTTCGGGGTTCAGTGGTCCGGGTCAACACCTCGTGCAAATCTTCCGAGCTGGGATAATTCACCAGCAACTTGAAGAAAAAACGGTCAAGCTGTGCTTCAGGCAAAGGATAAGTCCCTTCCTGATCGATCGGATTCTGTGTGGCTAATACAAAAAACGGCTCCTCCAACTTACGAACCTCTCCTCCTGACGTTACACTGTGCTCCTGCATCGCTTCGAGCAATGCTGATTGGGTCTTGGGTGTCGCCCGGTTTATTTCATCTGCCAGTAGAATATTCGCAAAAACCGGCCCCTTCTGATATTCAAAAACACGCCGTCCACTGGGGTCTTCCATCACCATGTTTGTGCCCAGAATATCGGCGGGCATTAGATCTGGCGTGAATTGAATACGATTGAACGACAAGTGAAGCACCTCACTCAAAGTACGAACCAGCAAGGTTTTCCCCAAACCGGGCACACCTTCCAGTAAAACATGCCCTCCGGCAAATAATGCCATCAATGTGCCGTCGACAATTTCAGTATTTCCAACGATGGTTTTTCCGATCTCGGATTTAACCGAACGGTAGGATTCCCTGAACTCCTCGATTCTTTTTTCTTTATCTTTATCCTCCTGCATAGAACTGGCTGAACCCTGTATTATTGATCAAAATAATCACGAACGGCACTTTGATAGGCTCGCGGAACTCTTTCCTGATTCAGTGCGCTTTCCGCATCACTCTGCGCTGCCTGCAGCACCTCTTCGTATTCCACTGAACGACTCCCCTTGATACTGATACCTTTCAGCGTAATGCTCGGCATCGATCCTCCCGGTGAAAACTTTCCTTTAATCAGGCTCGATTCGGTATTTTCGGCTTGCTGTGCTTCACGGTCGGTGAGCCCCTTACTTTCCAGTTCCCATGGGTCGATTCCGGAATTATCCCAATATTCATCCAACGGCACTTCATCCAACCAATTTCCATCTTCGGCCCAAGTTCCGACTCCTTGGCCCGGTTTACCACCATTTCCTGCTTTGGGATTAGGACATTGCCCAAATCCCTTACAGTTTCCAATAGCCATCTGACAACGTCCAAGCAAACCAAGGGCTGCCTCCAGTGATTCACAATCCCCCATTCTTTCCATCAGTTCTTTTAATTCGTCGGCCGCTTTTTCCAAGGAATCTGCAGCGGATGAATTCTTGTTCTGTTTCATGGACCGCATGGCATTCAGCAAATGCTCGGGAACTTCTCCATAGGGAAGCGAAGGATCGATTGCTTCCATGACCTCTTTCAGGATATCATTGAAATTTTCTCTGGGCAGATTTGATTCCCTTAATTCACGCACCATTTTCTTCAAAGTCAGCATAGCAATCAAGGCTTGCCCGTTATCCAGTTGCTCACCTAAGTCCTTTCCAATTTCCATCAATTGAAACTTAAGGTTCTTGAGCTTCCGAGCGGCCTTGGCCAGTTCTTCAAGGTCCTCGAGGGCAAGGTCCATATCTTTAAGAAACATTCCAGGATCGGCGTTCTTCATGGCTTCAATCGCCGACTCCAGACTCGGCAGAGATAACCCAAGTTGCTTGGCTTGTTCGGCCAAATCCTTCATGGCTCTGCGGTCCTTGGCGTCAGCGATCTCCATGGTGCCTTCCAGTTTCCGCCATCGGCCTGACTCATGGCCTGGGTGGATTTCTGTTTGAGCTGAGAAAGCTTTTTCTTCAACTCATCAAGGGCATTGGATTCTCGGGCGGCACGGCCCAATTTTTTCTCCAACTCATCCATTTTTCTCTGAATAGCTTCGGGATTCAGTTCAGAATCCGGTGAACGACGCCGAGCAGCTTTGGCCATTCGTTTCAAGGCAGGGTTTTTAAGCAGATCCATATTATCCTCTTTAAGCTTTTGGGTCATGTCAGCAATATCTCTGAGAGCATCACGGCGGGTCAGCTTGTGCCTTACAAGGAATTCCCCCAACTTGGATACATCTTCAAGGGATACCTTGGTGCTTTGCTCGATGGGTGTCTGGTGTTGGAGAATCTTTCGGGCAAGCACCTCCAAGTGTCGCCCTGTGTCCTTAATATTTTCGGTTTCCTCCTGCTGGTTCAAGTAAGCCTGAGATCGGTATTCAGGAACCAGACCAAGACCCGTTCCCAACAATAGCACGACTATTAAATAACGACAGACAGCCGGTAATTGCCATGGAAGTAGTTTCGACGCCTTAATCCGGCCCATGTGATTCTCAGCATCCTTCTGAAGTATTCTATTCCAATCGGCATGGCCGGCCTGTGGAGATTTCTCGAACTCAAGAGCCGTCGATAATCTTTCCTTGAGCTTCACTTTTTGGTCCACCCATAAGGCGGTCTTGCCCAGCGATTCTTTTTTGAAAACACCCCAAGCCAATCCCACCAAAGGTGCTACTGAAAATACAAGGGCAGACCACCCGACCAAAGCAAAAGGAATGGGGAAGAATTTATAAACAAGCAGGAAGCTGAGCCATAATACCGTTCCGACACAGAGACCATTCCAGAATCCGGACCAAGCCTTCATCATTCTACGCCGACTCCGGACTCTTTCAATAGCTTGACGGACCCCTTCGTTCGAATTCTTCATGGTATCAATTTCCTCCAATTCTTTAATGTCGGATTAATTACTCAATGAAGGCCAACTTACCCGCATTCAGGCATAAAGTCTACTATTTACCAGTTTGGGTCTGCACGACATCATTGCATCGACAAGCTACTGGGCCAATCACTGAATATCAAAGAAGAACCCGCAACTTTGCTGGATACTGTATTTCCTCCATAGGATGTGTTTAAAAATGCCGGAAGGGTAGAATTAGCCATTGGGATGAATGGCACTAAGTTCAGGAGGGTAGACATCTGAGGTTGTCCGCCAACTCTTTTTTTA
>DUCD01000512.1:0-9768 GCA_012959985.1 Verrucomicrobiales bacterium
AGAATTCTCAGTTCTTTCAATTTGTAGAATTTGGAAAACATGTCCATTAGGTGTGAATCTCCTTTTCTTTGAAGATAGGGATGAATGAAGCGGTCAGAACTCCTTCGCCCAATAATCGGCGAAAGAGATTGGGAATCATGTTGGCTAGGACAAACGCCCCGAAAACCGGACCGGCACCCAGAAGGGCGGCATAGGCCATCTCCCTGAAGAGCCCGAGAACTTTGCTGAAGAGGGTCGCGATTCCCATCGAACCCGATGATTTCAGCATTTTGGACATTTCAAGAGGAACTATTCAGAATCCCTCTCATCTGAGCGGTGGTCTAAAGCCTCGAGTTCGGGCATCAAAGTCCTCTTGGCACGTTCAATTAACTCAACATTCCGTTTCTCCAGCGTGGAACCTTCCGATTGATATAGCCGGGTAACCGAAATATTGTAATCGGCAAGCGCCCGGATATACCCGGAAGCAGCTGAAGTCAAATCCCGTTGCAAGCGAAGGACTTCAAAGCTGGTACTCTTTCCATTCTCAAGCTTCTTTTCCTCCGCATCCAGGGCTTCTTCGGAAAATTCCTTCGCACGCTTAGTGGCAGATACCCTCTTGAGATTGGTCTGCACCAGTTTGATGTCATTATCGATCTGCACCAACACATTCTGCTCGGCCCTCTTAAGGACAAGTATCGCCTGTTTCTTTGCCAGCCGGGTGGATCTCAGGTTATTGCGGGCGGCACGATTTCCAAGAGGAAAAGACAGAACCGTGGAAATCGTCCAACGGTCTCCGTTTCGCAGATTATCATAGGATTCAGTTTCGGTGGAGCCGACTCCGTTGTAGCGAAAAGATCCGCCCAGATCGAGCGATGGCAGCAACTGGTTCTTACGGAAAACCAAGTCGATGTCACGGCGTTCAAGGTCAATTCTCAATTGAGCCAGATCAG
This sequence comes from Verrucomicrobiales bacterium, assembly GCA_012959985.1. GTDB lineage: Bacteria > Verrucomicrobiota > Verrucomicrobiia > Limisphaerales > DUCD01 > DUCD01. Next base: position 930 of record DUCD01000512.1, read on the forward strand.
GCCGCATCACCAAACCAGCGCTCCAACTCGCCTGAAGATCAAGGTTTTCTTCAATGGCCACCAGAGGATCGGATGTGACGATCTTTATTTTCTGCCAGCTTTCAAAATCATCGGTGATCAAATTCTTCAGTGCGTTTTCCTGAAAAATGGCAAGCCTCTGAGTGGAGAATAAATCTGCCTCGGATCCGGCAGCTTGAGACTCAGCCTGAGTTTCATCCAGAGGGGCCATCACCCCGACCTTGACCCGAGTCCGGTTTTCCTCAACCAGCCGCTTAGCCAACTGCAAAGCCTTTTCCTGCACCTGGACGTTTTCAATCGCGAATATCAAATCGTAATAAGCTGTTTCTACAGAGGTGATTATGTTGATCAACTGTAGCCGAAGCGCCTGCTTAGTCATCTTGAGGTTCTCCTTGCTCAGCTTGATCTGGAGTCTTCCCGGATCAATCCAGAAATTACGAAGCAGGGGCTGCGTCAGTGAAAACCCTGCGCTGGCTGAATAATCGGCTGGGGTATTGAAATCATTAACCCGCCGGAAATTCATGCTTGTATCGACATTATATCGCAACCCGGTAATCAGTCGTCCTGCCAATCCGGACGACAAGGCGCTGAAATCCTGCGACCTTCCGAGGATAAGACGCCCTTCAGGATCAAAGTAGGTGGGACTGAGCGATTCCCCACTAAACTGGCTCAGACTGAGATTCGGGTCGTAATACGAGTAGGATCCCTGCAGATCCAACATGGCAATCTGTGGATTGATACGTTCAATCTGGATATCGAGATTATTTTGAAGGGCGAGAAAAATACATTCCTGGAGAGAAAGAAAACGAACGGTGTCGGATTCTCCGCTCAACCTTTGGTCACTTTCCTCTGTATTTTGATCAGCTTCTTCAACTGTCAGAGAATCCGTTTCGACGGGTGGATCGGATGATTGGGAATCCTGAGCCCCGGCGGGTAACATAAATACCAGAAAACTCAATAATACACACCACTTCAAAAGTTTATCGGGACGAAATTCATTCATAAGCCAAAAATCCAAGGGAAAATAACGTTTCAACATTCCTTTACAATTCGTTTACTATTTCCAAGCTTAAAGTATTCACATTTATTGCGAAAATCAACCCCTGTCAAGATTTCCCAACTGAAACCGCCCGGGAAAGCCGGTCTCTGATAGCACTCCATTCAGGGGCAGAAGGAGGTGCTTCCACCACAATTAACGACGGCTGCTGGTCATCACATTGATGCATCAATGCGTAGATTCCTCGGGCGTAAGCTATTGGATCTTCGGGAATCATCCAAACCCTCGCAAACCGGTTTTTCTCGGGAATATTTCGATACGAAATAACATGGGTCCGATCAGGAATTCTTCCGCATTCTCGGATCTGCTGATCCAGGTCATGCATCGAATTCCAGCTCAAAAGTATCATGGGAGTACGCGGTGAGTAATGTTTGGACAACAATCCAGGACTTTTCAATACTCCCGAAGATTCAGCAAAAATAGATACCGAGCCGCCAATAACTCGAGAAAGCACATCGACCTGGACAGCTCCGGGTCTAAGAATACAGGGGGGATCCGTTGTCAGATCGACCACTGTGGATTCAATCCCGACATTGGAAGCCCCACCGTCGACGACCACAGAGATCCGGTTTCCAAAGGCTTTGGCAACATGTTCGGCCAGCGTTGGAGAAAGTTGGTTGGAAAGATTCGCGCTTGGAGCCGCAATGGGAAAACCACCATTCCGGATGACATTTCGGAAAAACGCATGTTCGGGCCAACGGATTCCGACCGTGGTATGCCCCCCGGTAACTATCGATGGAATGAGTTCTGATTTCTCAAGAACCATGGTCAGAGGCCCAGGCCATATTTTACGGGCAATAAGACCGGCTTGTTCAGGCCACTGTTGGACACATCTGCATGCCATTTCAATGCCATCCACATGCACAATCAGTGGATTGAAGTCAGGTCGTCCTTTCAATTCAAACAAAGAGCGAACCGCGGTCTCATTAGTGGCGTCAGCCGCCAGACCATATACGGTCTCGGTAGGAAGACCCACTACCCCACCTGAGCTAAGAATCGAGACAACTCGTCGGACGGTTTTTTCAAATCGTTCGCTAGTATCGATAGATAGAATTTCTGGTGTCTGCAATGCCATAGGATGCACCTGATTGCCAGAATCTGCTGGAATTTTGATGTTTTGGAAATCTCAAAATAGATAACAGGAATCAGGCAAGAAGTATAAAATTGGAGAGCGCTTTCGTGTTAACGGGTCATCCAACCGAAAGCGGCGACTTCGTTGAACTCGTCGACGCAGTCCATACCGCTGACGCGTTTGTCCGAATAGCTCTGATATTCCGGCAGGTTTTGGACTGCGTGCGACGAAGTCGCCGCTTTGGATTCGGAGAGTAACTCGCGAGACCCAAGCAGCAAATCCGTTGGCCTGATTGATCTTACAATTAGCCGAATTGTGGGGCAGCTCTCACCACCCATTTCTTCGCGCTCCTGCTCCTATTTCGCGGGCCAAATTCAACGGATCAAAAGTGGGGAATCCCTAGACAGCTCTCAAAAGGATCGGTAACATGCCTCCTGTTTTGGAATCACTTACAAAAAAACTTTTAACATCCGGCAACCTCGAAAAGGAAGAGGTGATTCAAGCCGTGAATCACTTGATTTCGGAAGAAATCTCGGCGGAATCGAAGGCAACCTTCTTGAAAGCGCTGGCGGCCAAGGGGGAAACAATTGAGGAAATATCGGAATTCGCCGATCAACTCAGAAAAAAAGCCGTCTCTGTCCCGCTTGATGAGAACACCCGTAAAAGGGAACTGCTGGATGTATGTGGAACTGGAGGGGATCACCAGAATACATTCAATATCTCAACGACCGTTTCCTTGGTCTGTGCTTCGGCCGGTGTCACAGTCTGCAAACACGGTAATCGGGCGATCACTTCAAAGTCCGGCAGTTATGACGTTTTGAAAGCGCTGGGCATTGCCACAGAGCTTTCCCCGGAAATTGCTGCAACATGGTTGAGGGATCATTACTTTGCGTTTCTTTTCGCCCCGGCGTATCACCCAACCTTCAAGCACATCGCCCCGGCCAGAAAAATCTGTGCAGCTGAAGGAAAACGCACTTTGTTCAATTTCCTGGGCCCCTTGTTGAATCCGGCAAGGCCGACGGCCCAGCTGATCGGCGTTCCCGATCCGAAACTCTGTGAACGAATTTCTGAAGTCCTCCAGACAATCGGAATTCGCCGCGGTATGGTGGTCTGCGGCCGAATTGATGATGCCTGCATGGATGAATTGTCCACCTTGGGAGAAAATACGATTGCGGAATTCACCATGGGGCGAGCTTTATGCGTTTCACTATTCAATCCGAAGAACCTACCCGTTCAGGTAGCGGCATCAACCGATCTTCAGGGCGGCGACAGTTCTGAAAATGCAGCCATAATAAAGGCGATCCTTTCAGGCAAGGATCGGGGACCGAAACGGGATGCCATCCTTTTGAATTCTGGAGCAGCCCTGTATATTGCAGACGCTGCAAGTTCCATAACTCAAGGCTGGGAACAAGCGGCTGACCTGATCGATTCTGGAAAAGCGACTGAAAAACTCAATGAATTGATCGAGGCAAGCAACTCACTCTGAGTGACTTGATCATTTTCAACTGCCGCTTCCAGTACGACGGTGAGCATCCATCATGTCGGTCACAACAATCCCATTGATCTTCATGCCCGTTAATTCTGCATCACTGATCTCAACATGGCTCATATCAACGTCGGTGAAGGTAGCCTTACTGAAACTGATGTCCTTGAAGGACGCTTTCGCCATGTTGACATCATCGAATACAGCTTCACTGAGATCGACATCCTGAAACATTGAACTCCGAATATCGACACCCTTGGCGAGATTCTTTCCTGATTTAATTGTTGATTCCATAATCAATCGGTTCTTTGATGTTTTCTTTCATGAAGGTTCGGCATCCAATCATGGTGAAAAAGTTACGCTTTCTAGCATCCAAGGGCAGGAAAGTCGACAGCTATCAGATAATCAAGGAAAGTGAAGGGTTCTGGCAAATTCAATTGTTCCGCCGCCATTTGATGATAGACAGCCTGTATCTTGAACTGGATGAGCGTGGATTACGCCTTCTGGAGGAGGATTTAATTCAGACCTTCCAAAAGTAAGTGCTAAACCCACAAATTACAAATTTGGATAGAAAACCCTCATTGAATTCTGTTCTTAGTAATGAATAAAAACTCAGGTCGCAAAAAGAGATCGATCTACTTCAAGCTGCTGATCCTGACCATTTCAGTAAGCGCCGCTTATCTATATTTTCCCCAACCGGAAAACCCGGCGGTCCAAGGCCGATCCATGGGAGAATGGCTGAGTGACATGGACTACAGCCATCCCCCTGCGGTTCGAGAAAAAGCAGAACAGGTCATCCTTAATATGGGCTCAAAGGGATCAAGGATACTCGGATCACTCCTGGCTTATGCTGATTCCTATCCGAAAAAAATGTATCGGCACTGGTATCCGAATCTGCCCTTTTCCATTCAGATCAAATTAAAACTTCCCACAGAACCGGTTGAAGAAAAAAAACACATCTTGGGCATTTTGAAATTATTCGGAAAAGAGGCCGCGATCGCAATGCCTCATCTAATCAAAATCCTTTCCGATCCCAAGCAAAGCGCTCTTCACGAAATGGTATTAGCTGTCTTATTCGAAATCGGTCCCGAGGCGAAAAAAGCCATCCCGGCGATCGTGGATTCGATATTAAATGAATCCTTGGAGAATTTGTCTCCGACCGCACTGCTCCGTTTGACAAACGGTTCAAAAGATCCGATCCGGGAACTGAGTAAAGTCATGAATGCCCCGAGTCCGCGACTCCGAACCACCGTTGCGGAAACCTTTGCAAAAATGATTCCCACTCCCACCTGGGCCATTCCCCTACTGGTGGATAAAATGAACGATCCCGATGACCTCACCTGTGGAACGATTATCTGGGCAATGGGTCGACTGGGCCCTGAATCATTTCAAGGTCTTTCAAACGGTCTGGACTCGGACCGATTTATTGTTCGCATGTCTTCGATACTCGCACTCAGGGATTTGGGATCCGCCGCTCTACCTGCGCTGAAGAAACTGAATGAGCTACAGTCAGACCCGAACGCTCAGATCCAAGGTGAAGCAATCAAGACCATTCAAATGATCTCGGATTCGCAAGGCACAATACACAGCCGTCGTGACTGAGCGACAGCCCCGAATGGCACTCAGTTAAGGATGGTAGGGCGTGCTGTCCCAGCGCGCCGCAACCAGTAATGAATACTGGGTAGTCGGTGTGATCCCTCAATCCTCCTGATTAATTTCCACTGCTCAGGCGGCGCACTCGAACGCTACTGGCTGGCGAACAAGGATTATCCCGAGGAACTGAAAGCCCTGGTTCCGAACTGGCTGCCGGCAATTCCTCTCGCGGTGAATTCAACGACTCCCCTCCTTGGGTATCGTAAAGCATCCAACGGACGCTACCTGCTCTACCCGTCGGATATGATAAAACCGTCCGAAACTCACCCGATTCCAGGTATTGAGCGGTTTAGCACTGGGATGAAATACAGAGACTTCGTCTGGAGATATCCAACCAATGTTGGGTCCAAAAGTGAATCTAAATTCGAAAGATGATTCAAACCTGTCACTTTACATACCCGGGGCAGATGCAGGATCGATAAATACAACCGGCCTCAGCGCGGCCAGCTTCAGGGGCAGAGATCCATGCACTTCAGAGCATCTCTGAAGCTGGCCGCGCTGAGGCCGGAGATGGTATGTATCTCTCAACCGAATGGCCTCGGATGACCACGAGTCGACTTCAGCTCAAAGGCAAAACCAGGGAAGGGCTGTGATTTGATCGCTCAACTGCAGCCGTGTTCGGCAACGACAAATGAGGTAAGCTTGCCTAGCCTGTTTCGGATGCTCACTTAGGAATTTTATCAAATGACGGGCATCGGACAACGATGGATTGGTAGTCCATTTCACTTCGATCGGAGTCAATTCCGTGGTGCGTTCGATGATAAAGTCTACTTCTGCTCCCGCTTTCGTTCGAAGATAAACCAGTTTACCCGTTCCGAGATACTTTAAGCGTTTCCATAATTCGATGCCCACCCATTGTTCGAAGACGGGTCCCGGATTAGCCAAAACAGTAGCAGGATCTAGCGGGAGTTCCGCTGCTGCATGACGGACACCCAAGTCAAAAAAGAAGAACCGGGCAGTAGACAGCAGATTCTTCCGCGGACTCCCTGAAAATGCGGAGATGCGAAAACCCATAAACATATCCTCAAGTAACTGATAGTAGTTCTTGATCGTCGGCACGGTCACACCCGATTCTTTTGATATCCCGGCATAATTGAGCATTCGTCCCGATTCGCCTGCAGCCAATTGGAGAAATCGGGAAAAGGCCACCCAATCCTTGACGAGCGACTCCCGCCTGAGTTCTTCCTCCAAATACACCGAACCGTATGAGCGCAACAGATCCGCTCGATCCTGGACAGGTGCAGTTGCCACGCCTGGCAGGTCACCGAAAGTGAGACGTTCGATTAGTTCAACCCCGGGAAAAGACGGCTTTTTTAAGGCTTTGCCCAGTGGCAAGGATAGAGGCGATCTGACCGACCAATTCAAATCGCTGCTTTCGGAAAAAGGACGCTCAAGCGTCATGAGGGGGTACAAGTAGTGGATGAATGAACGTCCAGGGAGAAGATTGGCACCGATTACTCGAAGCTTGCGGGCAGAACTGCCGCAGAGAATAAACCTCCATCGAGTCTTGTCACTGTCGTAAAGATGCTGCACTGCATCGAAAACAGCAGGAACATTCTGAGCCTCATCAATTACAACGTATGGCGGAGTCCTTCGAAGTTCTAAACCACGACAGAGTGCAATCAATTGTTCCGGCCGTCGCAGGTATTCCGTCCGCAAACCCGGATCCGAAAAATCCAACCAGACAGCGGCATCCGGTATCAATTGCTTGAGTAAAGTGGACTTTCCCGTCTGCCGGGCGCCGAATACAATGTGGACATAAGGTGAGCTAAATTTTTCGACCCAAACCGACTCAATCCAACGACCAAACATACGGTTCTATTTATAATATCGCGACTATTTTAAAGTCAAGTATTCGTTTAGTTCGCCATATCTCCTGACATCGCTCACGCAGATGGAGGTTTTCCTCCGGGATTCATCCTTCGGGCCAATGCTTCGGCGAGATTGTCAATGGCCGAGGAATCGGGCAGAGTCTCAGTCAACTTCACCTTGCCGTCTCCGTCCGGTTCGAGGCACTGAAATTGACAACGTCAGAACCCTGACACTACCTGATAATCTGCGACTTGGTAGATCCTCTGAGTTTAAAACTAAAGTATTAGTTGACGAACATAAAAACCTGTGTTCCTTTTATTGAAACTAATTATTTAGTTGATAGAGCTCAGAAAAAACATGCCGAGAAAAAAGTCAATTACCTTAACGGATGCAGAGCACCGAATTATGGAAGTGCTTTGGGAGATGGGTTCAGCAACGGTTGCCGACGTGTCAGAATCGCTGAAAGGCAAGGAAGGATCGGCCTATACGACCGTACTGACAATGATGGGGATTTTACGAGATAAGGGATATCTATCCTGTCAAAAACAGGGGCGGGCAAATGTTTTTCAACCCAAGGTTGCTCGAGAGGCAGCGGCGAAAAAAGCGGTGCGTCAGGTCCTGTCGAAGTTTTTCGCCGGTTCGCCCGGAGATCTGGTTCTGAGCTTTCTCCAGGACGAGGACATTCGCCCTGAAGATCTGGAAGATTTGAAGCGAAAGATTTTAAATTCGGACCTCAACGATTCAAAAAAATGATTACGCAACTCGACATTGCCGCCAGTCATCTACTCAGCTCACTTTTGAACGGAGCTTACCAAGGGCTGTTGTTGGCCATGGTGGTTTGGATTGCATTGCATTGAAATGGCTTCCAAATACAAACGCATCAACCCGGTACGCTGTTCGTTATGTCAGTCTATTGGGCGCCGCGGCTATGCCTCTATTTCATTTTGTATTGTCGACTCCCACCCGGGAAGTGATCCGGAACGGAGAGGTTCTGGAGGAAATTGAGCGGGATGCTCAACGAATTCATAGAGAGGCTGAAAAGTTCGCTGCCAAAGTTATTAAAGAACACAAGGCGAAGATCCCACAAGCTCATGTCCGGCATCAGAATCAGTTTCATCTGAAAACCAGTGATTTCAATGATCTTCAGCGCCACTCCTTGAAAGCTCAAAAGAAATTACTTGAAGCCCAATTGAAAGCGCTCGATAAGCAATTGATCCATCTGAATATCGAATTGAACCGGGTCGACGATCAAGTTAATGAGTTTGAATTCAGAATCGAGGTGAAAGGAGAAAAGGGCGAGGGTAATTCTAAGCATGAACCTATTCACGAGCGCGAAGCTGATCACGACCCATTCAGATTCTTCCGTAAAGACGTCCATGATGAAGATTCGATTCCCAAGTCGGATCAAGATGATGGCGATCATTGATGTGATATAGAATTAAGGTTGTCACAACATGCGATTCGCGTTTGAAATTCCGGGAGGCGACACTTCGCTTTATCGACGGAAACAATGATTTAAGAACAAGCGAGGCGAGCCTCCACGGCCAGCTTCTTTAAGGACAGTTTTTCCCCACAATGCAAACCTTCGGCGTGAGCTGTGCCCTCGACCGATGATAGAATCGAATAGGAATACAAATATACTGATCGGCATCAAGTTTTCGGAAAATCCCAGGGGCTGAAATTGTCGGACTTGATGGGCTGGAATATAAGTCCCGGCGATTTCCTGAAGCCCGGGACGCTGAAC
>DUCD01000512.1:9866-26790 GCA_012959985.1 Verrucomicrobiales bacterium
ATGTTCTGCCCGGCATCAAGTTTGTGAAGAATTCCGAGGTTTAAATCCGAAAACTTGATGCGTAAGAGTATAGCACCATGAAAAAGCTGATGGATAAGCGAAACGACGGCGAGATCGCATCGACCATTCACATGGAATTCATCCAGAATTTGGCTGAGTTTTCGAAAGACAACGGAATCGAGGAGGTCGAGACCTACCATCGCGCAATATTTCTGAACCACTACGGAAAAGACCTGGAACGGTTTCAGCAACAACGTCTGGGACATGAAAACCAACTTGAGTATCTGGATGCGAAGTTGGAAAGCGCGAATGCGAAATTAGTCGATCTGGAAAAACTGATTCCAGTCGATGAGGAAGGTCATCCCGACGTACAACCTACGGCACCGTGGAATCTTTGGGATCGTGCGATGTTCGGGGCCGCGTTTCTAGGGGTTTGTTGCCTCGTCATATTCGGAATTCTGAACATCTCTTTCAATCTTCTGGAGTCAGGCATCGTCACTTTTATCGAACATCCAATTCGTGCCTATTTTTGGGCGGCACTCTTACCCGTCGGTGCATTGGGAGTAAAGGTTGGATGGGATTTTCTGAATGGACCCAGATTGAGACTACTGTATGTCTGGGCTTCTTTGGCGATCGGGTTACTCGGCGTCCTGGTGTGGGTCGGAGCTTATGCCAGCATTTATCCCACCTTGTCCAAATCCACCGATGAACATATCGAGTCACTCCACGTATTCGATTCTGAAAAGTCACCGGAGAGCTCATTGAACAGCTCAACTTTGGGAGAGGCAAAGCAAATCGACATGATTATCGTAGTCGCTCAAGCCATAGCAGAGATTTTTCTTTCTGCTGTCCTGGGCATCTATATGACGATGCTGTATTTGAAGCACCGACCGGTTCGACTGGCGTCAAATCCGGAGTTCATTCAACTAGATGAAGAAAGAGCAAGGTTGGAGGAGATCGTTTCCCGGGAACGATTAGTGTTTGCGGAAGCCAAAGGAAACGAAGTGAAACTTCAAAACCAACTTTCAGTATTCGTCGCTTACGCGAAATCACTGTTTCAGAAGGAGGTTTCCGTTCGGAAAGATCAAGGTCATCAGAAACGGCAAATGCTCGATAATATTACTGAACAGCTTAAGAGCCAGTTGGACGCTGCGGAGAACGGTGAATACAAGACTCGGCACGAAAACTCTCAACACCTGGCATTAGACCATAAGGATTCAAGATGACATCGAACGATTACTCCTTCAAATTTGTTCACATACCATTGGTAATATTCATATTGTTTGGCGTAGGATGCGAGTCCAAAAACCCGGTCGTAGTGAACGACCGGGTTCACTACGTGATCGGGGTCTCTCCGTTTCTCGACGACTCGGTAAAGGACACCGTCTACCAACACATCGTCGGATTCCTTCTCGAGGATATGCCATTGAATTCCTCGCTCAGCCTTTACGACGCTTACCATATAAAGACAATTACTCAAATCGACATTCCGAATGTCGGGGCATTCCGTAGCAGCAAGACGCGGGCGAACCAATTCAAGGACCCGATTCAAAAGTTGAAAAAATTCTTGGCCATGAAGCACGAAGAACCGACCGATTCTCCATTCGATCTGGACCAGGCGGTTCGCTTTCCTCAGTTTATGGATTTTGTTGGTGAGAATCTAACCGGTCCCGAACATTCGATCATCCTGTCAGTTCTGGGAGGCCCCTTGTACTTGGACGATCGGGAGCCCGACTTTTCGATGGTGAACGGATATTTCCCATCCGATGGACATCTCCTTGCGACTCGCGACAAGTCGGTTTATGGTCTGCAATCAAGAGCCGATGCGCTACAGGACATCAATGTCCACCTATGCTATTTCGGAAATCCTTGGGTAAGTGAGATTCACCAGGAAAAGATCGGGAGATTTTGGACATTGTTTCTGAAACAACAGGGTGGACGACTAGCAACTTTTTGCGGCGATATTCCAACGATGTTCAACGCGATTTGCGCCGGAACCAACGTGTCCGATACGAGAAATCGACGCCACGAGATCGATTCAGAGCAAACCAAGATTGAAATGCTGCGCATCACGCGCAAGGTTGGCCTTGCAGATTGGCTCATGAGTGATGTATCGGGAGCCACCCGCCCACCCGCTATTACAAAAGGCCTCATGAAGATTGGTATCCGCTGGAAGGGGGACATCGATCTGGATCTTTACGCCCGTCCAGTGAATGGTGCAGAAATGCTTTTTTTCAAACACACCCAAAGTCCGGAAGGATATTATTACAAAGACCACCGTTCATCTCCGGATCGTGAATACGAGTTCATCGAGTTTTCTCAACCAGTGGATATCCATCAAGCGGAAGCCATGATTAATCTTTACGAGGGTGACATGCCCGGCGGACCGGAAGGCGAAATCCGTATCGAGTTTGACGGGAGGATCTACGTCGATCGGTTTTCTCTGGATGCGGACCGGGGGAACCAAGGACGTGCCGGATCAAGTCAAAAGGAGTTTTGGACGCGTATAGACATCCCTAAGATTCTGAAACTGGAGGAGAATTCATCGATCAATTTCTTGACGATGAAAATTAAATCACTCTCCCTGATCCGACTGATTGAAGCGGTTATGGAAACGTATTATTTAATTCAGCAGAGGCAATACCGCGGGCATTACTTGAATCTCAAATCCGGTAGATTGAGACAGTTCGCCATCGATATTGAGGAAAGTTGAATCGATCGGTTTCAAGCTGAGGTAGGATGCTTTCCGGTAAGTCAGTTCAGGTAACTGGAGATGGTCGCCAGTAAATACTTTTCGAAATACACTCAGCAACTGAAAACGGGAAGGATTCCTGACGACCAGGACATCCATCAACCCATCGGTCAGGTCCGCCCGGGGAGCCAGCTTCATTCCATTCCCCACGTAAACGGTTTTGCAGGCGGTAACAAAAGCAAACGGTCCCAACAATGAACCCCGGTCAATGGTTAACTCAGCTCGGTAGGACGGATTGCATATGATTTCCTTCAATGCAGCCGCATGGTATCTGAGCTTACCCAGAATTCTCAATTGCTCTGCAGTCCGGTTTCCAGCGGCCATCATTCCCCACCCGACCATATTAAAAGAAAATTCCGTCCGGCCGTTGGACTGAATCTTCATGAGGTCTATTTTCCGGACATCATTGGCAACAATCCGTGACAAGGCGATCTGTAAATCCAATTGATCGAGATGACTAAGAAGCGCGTTTCCAGTCCCTGCGGGAAGAACTCCAACCGGCACTATTAAATGATCTTCACGGTTCATGATTCCGTTGACGACCTCATGAACAGTACCGTCACCCCCTACAGCACAAACCCCGTCAAAGGTATTCAAATCACTGCGCTGGACTCTTTGTCCGGCATCTCCTGATCTACGCGTTTCATAAAAGGTACAATCAATGCCCTTGGATTTAAAAAAACTCCCTGCTTGAACGGCTAGGTCAACTCCATGAAGCAGCCCACTTTTCGGATTGACTATAATTAGAAATCGCTGCGGCATATTTATATAACTCTTGAATCCATGCCAGTTTCAATAACCAAACGCCGCTCCATCCGGGCTGCGAGAATCTGCCGCACCGGTGAACAGCTTTTTCTTGGTATCGAACCAAATTCCCATGGCTCTTCCCTGTGACCCCCGCAAGCGATAAGCATGCCCCATATTCTGTAGTATCTTCAAAGAGTCAGAAGAGGTCGCCCTTGTTTCAAGATCGATCCGATCAGGAAACCATTGGTGATGGACACGCCCCGCCTCCACGGCCTCGGCAATATTCATATCAAATACCAAGACGTTCAATATGACTTGGAGAACCGTATTGATAATAGTTCGTCCACCGGGTGAACCGATCGCCATGACTGCCCTACCCTTGTGGGACACGATCGTGGGCGTCATACTCGACAACATTCGCTTTCCCGGAGCGACTCGATTAGGCTGGGTGCCAATCAGCCCATTTTGGTCTGTCAAACCCGGTACCGGATTGAAGTCGCCCATTTCGTTATTGAGAAGAAACCCGGCACCTTGAACCACCATCTTTGAGCCGTAACTATTTTCGAGAGTAAAGGTAAGAGAAACCGTATTTCCTTGATCATCCATCACTGAAAAATGAGTGGTTTGCTCACTCTCTTCCGGCTCAGTAATGGAAGAGACTCTGCTCTTGGATGCAGATCTGAGTGAAAGGGATTGACGAAATTTTTCTGCATAACTCTTGGAACCGAGCAACTCAATCGGAAGGTCGGGATTAAAATCAGGATCTCCGAGGAAAGCAGCCCTATCGGCAAACGCCTTCCTCATGGTTTCAACCAGAAGGTGCAGGTATTCTGCCGAATTATGCCCCATGGATTTCAAATCGAAGGGTTCGAGAATATTCAGCATCTCGATGATCGCAACTCCCCCGGAACTGGGTGGTCCCATCGCGTAAATATCAAATCCGCGAAAAGTTCCGTGTACGGGCACACGTTCGATCGCCCGGTATGAGGAAAGGTCATTCAGACGGATCAATCCATTGTTATCCTTCATGAACTGAGCGATCAAACGAGCCGTTTCACCTTGGTAAAAACCCTTCGCTCCTTCCCTTTGAATCCGCTGGAGTGTGGTTGCCAGGTAAGGTTGCTTCCAATTCTCGCCGGGCTCATAGACATCTCCATTCGGTTTCAGGAAAACCTCAGCCGAAGAGGGATAGCGCTTCCACCAGTTTTTCATTCGCCGGAAATCATCATGAAGAGACCAAGTCAGAGGAAATCCCTGTCGAGCCAAACGAACCGCCGGTTCGAGCAGTGAGTTCCAAGGCAGTCGTCCCAGTTTCTGATGTGCTTTGAATAAACCCGCGACCGTCCCCGGCACTCCCGTCGATAAGGCGCCCTCATGGTTGGACCGGTTTCGGATCTTTCCTTTCTCATCGAGGAACATCTCAGCAAAGGCAGACCCCGGAGCTTTTTCCCTGAAATCAAAAGTAGTGACCTGACCTTCGACGCCATGCCAAACCAGAAACCCCCCCCCCCAATGTTTCCGGCAGAAGGAAGGGTTACGGCAAGAACAAAGGCAGTGGTGACCGCCGCGTCCACGGCATTGCCCCCCTGCTTGAGAATTTCAAGTCCGGCTTTGGTTGCAATCCCGGAACTGCTAACCACCATGCCCGATCTTGCCCTTATCGGAATCCTTCCGTCTGCATTGACGATGGCCTGATCGAGTGAACCGAAGAGGGCGAGAATGGGGACGATTGTTGTATGGAATTGAGTAGCTTTCATCGGAACATCAAAACGCAGGTTATTCTGCAGGTTTAGCCGGCTTCTTGTTTTCAAAAGGTATTTCCAGAGAGAAATAAAAAGTGGCCCCCTGCCCCGAATTGTTGCGGACTCCAATGGTTCCTCCCATTTTTTCAATCAGTTTTCGGGATATCGCTAACCCCAATCAGGTGCCACCAAATTGCTTGGTATCAGAAGAATCCACTTGGTTGAATGCACCAAAAATCATCTCCTGTTGCTCATCCGGCACTCCAATTCCCTGATCCTCTATGGATACTACCACCTCTCCCAATTTTGATTTCTTTTTGGTGAATTCAGTCGTGATCCGAATGGTTCCCTTTGCCGTGAATTTCACCGCATTCCCGAGTAGATTGGCCAAAACCTGACGAATCCGATTAGCATCTCCAATAATTGTCCATGGAAGTTTCGGATCGTTCTCAATCTGAATTTCAAAAGATTCCGATTTTGTTTCATGAATAAATAATTTCCGGACCTCATCTATAGTTTCCCTTAAATCAAATGGTGCCTGACGCAACTCCAATCGATGGGCCTCCATTTTCGATAAATCCAGGATGTCATTAATAAGATTCAGAAGACATTTTCCGGATCCTCGAATCATATCCACATATTCTTTCTGCTCCTCATCCAGCTTGGTTGCTCGAAGCAGACTGGCCATTCCAATCACCCCGGTCAATGGAGTACGGATCTCATGACTCATGTTGGCAATGAATTCATTTTTCGCGTGGTTGGATTCTACCATCGCCAACTTTTCAAGGTGATGAACTTCATCTATCGCTGCGTTTTTTATGGTTATGATACGATGAATCATTTCTGAAGCGATTACCATGGCACCAGCCATAAGAGAAACGGTGACCCAGATGCTAAATACCAGATCTCCTTTAATTTGCTCGATCATCAGTGAAAAGATGCATAAACCCAGCAGCGTGGAGTGGAAAATTTTTCGCGGATAAAAATAAGCAGCATAGAAGACTGGAGCCACCAGCAGGAGAAGCAGGTCTTCAAAAACATGTGCCCAATCATGTAAGGTCGAATTCCCCGGGACATGAAGCAGGACTGCAGGACTGCCGATACAGAGAGCGAATAGAGAAATACAGAGAATGAACTTCCAGGGTGGATCTGGATACGACCGTTTTTCAAGCTCCGTATTCATCAATTTAATTTCCTGAATAATAACGAAGTTTCAGGGCATTTCCAATCACTACAATATCTGAAAGTCCCATGGCCAAAGCACAGAGTATCGGACTCAGAAATCCCAGGAATGCCAAGGGAATTGCGCACACATTGTAAAAAAAAGCCCAGAACAGGTTCTGTTTGATGGTCCTTAGAGTAGCCTGAGACAAGCGGATGGCTTCCGGTATGGAATGAATATCGGAATTCAGAAGAACGATATCCGCCGCTTCTTTGGCGATGTCTCCGGCTTGACTGACAGCAATTCCAAGATCGGCCTGTTGCAATGCCGGCGCATCATTGATTCCATCCCCGACGAAGGCAACCGAATCTCCTGCAGCCTGCAATTTACGGATCGCATCTGCCTTGCCTTCCGGTTTGATCCCGGCCAATATTCGATCTTCGGATAGTCCAATCGACTTACCAAGCGATAAGGCTACCTCCGCTCGATCACCCGTCAGCAGGTAAATACGTTTCTTCTGTTTGGAAAGCATTTTGATGATCAGGTCGGCATCTTTTTTCAATTGATCCTCGATGACATAGATCGCCAGAACCCGGAGATTCAGACTCAGGATCGAAAGCATGACTCCTTTTTCTTTCAGGGGCTCAAGGTATTCGCGAATCCGTGAATCCTGCATAGGAACGCCCTGTTCTTCATGCCAAGCCATTGAGCCGAGCATGAGGCGACCTTCCACGGGAAATCCAGAGGAGGCCTTCAGCTCCGCCTGAATTCCCAAGCCCCTGAATTCCTTCCATTCATCCAGAGTAACCACCGGATCCGAGAACTTGCATAATGCGCGGCTGAGAGGATGATTGGAAGGTTGAGCAAGGGAGGACACCAACTGATGAACCTGCTGTTCCACCAACAGATCATTCCCCATAATCAGACAATCCGAGACTTTCGGACAGCCTTCCGTCAGGGTACCCGTTTTATCAAAAACAACCGTGTTGATGGTTCCGGATTTTTCAAGAGCGGCTCCGTCACGAATCAGAATGCCCTTGAGCGCCGCTGCGTTGGTGCCGGCCATAATAGCGATGGGGGTCGCCAAGCCCATGGCACAGGGACAAGCCACGATCAGGACTGATGCTATATGGAATACTGCAGACGCCAGGGCCCCTTCCGGTTGGTAGCTTTTCCATAGCCAAGGTTGCAGTGACTCCCTCAATGCCTGGGCAGTTTCCGGAAAAATCCCCCACCATATTCCTGCCAATACTGCAATCAGGACAACGATCGGCACAAAAATACTACTGACGCGATCCCCGAGTTTCTGAATGGAGGCTCGACTGTTTTGAGCCCTCATGACATATTCTACAATTCGGGATAATGAGGTTCCGGATTCCGTTGCCGTCACATTAACCAGAAGCCTCCCGTCCTGATTAACCGTGCCGGCAAAAACCTCATGATCTTTCGTTTTGGAAACGGGCATCGACTCCCCTGTCAGCATCGACTCGTCGATCAGGGAACTTCCCTCCAGAACTATTCCATCACAGGGAACCTGATCTCCGGGTTTCAGAAGAATGGTATCATCAATTTGCAGATCTCCGGCGGGAATCTCCCGATCCTTTCCGTCCGACTCAATAAGCCTCGCCGTAGGTGGAACAAGATTCAGTAATGACTGAATCGCGGTTTCCGCCCTCGCTGCCACCCTGGACTCAAGGGCGTGCCCTACACTGATCAAAGTGATGATCGACGCTGATTCCATGAAGAAAAGATGCGTTTCCCAACCATTGAGCAAAGCCCAAAGGCTATAGGCAAAAGCTGTCGTTGATCCCAACGAGACCAACGTATCCATGTTCGATTGTCCATTTCGGGCTTGATTCCAAGCGCCTATATAAAACCGGGCTCCACAAACGGTCTGAACCGGAAGCGCCAGAAGAAATGAAGTCCATTGATACCAACGCTCCATGCCAAGGTGCCCCCCCCACTCCATGATCATCATTGGCACCGTGCACACACCTCCCAAAATAAGATTAAAGGTCCATCCGGAAAACCAGGACGAAGAGGGCCTGTCCAATTCCTCCCCCTTCTCCAGAACTTTTTCCAATCGAAATCCGGCTTTCTGGATTACTTGGCGTAATTCAGGAATTCCTGGAATTCCTTCAGATTTCAAACAAACCGTTACTTTTTCCTGTTTCAGATCGACAAAGGATTCGACAACTCCAGGCAGACCGGTGATGGCTTCACGCACATGACGGGCGCAGTTGGAACAGGTCATTCCGCTGACTCTGAGTTCAATTTTTTCCCGTTCTTTCAGCATTGTAGGTGAATCTTTCTTCATTTCCAGATTGACCCGGCAACCCGGTTATTCTTAAATGCCCGGCTCAACCTTAACTTTGACAACAAATCTTCATCAAATAAAGACATGAGCAAAATAGTTCCTTTAATTAGTTCCGGCACGGCTGGACCCCTCGGTGTATTGCATCTCCCACGGTTCTGGCAGAAAGTCTCACTGGAATCGGCTGGAAAGCTCGCAGACGGATATCCCGGATGCGGCATGGGCTACGACCAGATGGTCCTGGATGGCCTCGGTTTGGATAAAGACTCCACTATCGGCTACATCAAGGATAGCAAACCGACCTATCCTCAATTCGAAAAATGGATTCTGGAACAAAAAGGCGGTTCTCTGGATGGGGATGCTGTTAGTAAACTGAACGACGCAATCAAGGGCTATAATCACGATGATGAGACCCGAACCTCGATTCTCTCTGCCAGTGGAATCAGTGACGACGGCAGTATCCTGGATGCGGTCAATTTGAATAACCTGGATGACTGGCAGGAGTTCCATGCTGCGGAAATCGCAGGTTAAAGCTTGATGCTATAAAGGTAGGGCGTGCTGTCTCAGCCCACCGGGAATGGTTTCATAATGTCATCAAACGGCTCGCTGGGGACAGCGGGTCCCCTATCCCCTACCCTTCCTTCTTTTGCCGAAAAGCCCGTATTTTCTAATACGGGCTGTTTTTTTGGCTCTGTCTGATCCTGATTTTGTAGTCCAGGTCATGTGATTCAAAAGTTTCCTTGAACTCCACGCCCTTCATCAGGCATTTTGAAACCGGTGATCACAGCAGTCATCCCGGTCATGAACGAGGCATCCAGCCTCCCGGATACCTTGAACCGACTCAAGGAAGTCCCGGAAATCACTCAGATCGTCGTCGTGGACGGCGGCAGCAAGGATGATACTCGATCCTTGGCAAAAGCGCATGGAGCCAAGGTCATCGAATCAGCCCCGGGAAGAGGCACACAATTAAACCGTGGACTACAGGAAGCAAAAGAAGAAATCGTTGTCTTTGTCCATGCGGATACCTGGCTATCTGCGGAGTCGGGAAAATGTATCCTGGCAGCCCTTAAAGATCCCAAGGTTGTCGGAGGTGGATTTCAAAAGAGTTTCCGGGATGCATCCCGGTTAATGGCTGGGTCGCGTTTCCGCTGTCGAATTCTGTATAAACTATTCGGCTTGTTTTATGGCGATCAAGCCATTTTTGCGCGAAGAAAATCCCTGAACGAAATCGGGGGAGTTCCTGAAATTCCTCTAATGGAGGATCTTGAACTCTGTCGCCTTCTGAAATCGAAAGGCCGCATGATTCTGGTTTCGAATCCGGTGACAACCTCAGCCCGCCGCTTTCAGGATCAGGGGATTCTGAAAACCTACTGGCGCATGTGGAAAGTAACCTTCCTCTATCTCAGGGGAACAGAACCTGGAAAACTGAATCGAGTCTATCAAGGCCGACGCTGAATCAAATGAACTCAAGACATCTGGATCGAGGCAAAGAAGTATTCGAGGTTGAAATCGAAGCGATTCGTGAGGTGATGAATCGCTTGGATGAGTCATTCGATCGCGCTGTCGACTGGCTGATGGAATCTTTGGCAAGCCGAAATAAAATCGTAGTTGTCGGAGTAGGCAAATCGGGAAACATAGGGAATAAGATAGTGGCGACCCTGAACAGCACCGGAAGCACGGCGGTGGGTTTGAATGCCGGGGACGCCCTGCACGGCGACCTGGGGATTATCAGTGATGGGGATATCGTAATGGTCCTGAGCTATTCAGGAGAAACAGATGAACTGAATCAGCTCATCCCGGCAATTAGAAGGTTTTCCGTCAAAATCATCAGCATGTGCTGCTCTAGGAATACAACCTTGGGAACACACAGTGATCTAGTGCTGGAGGTTAAAGTCCCGAAAGAAGCCTGCCCGTTCAATCTCGCCCCCACATCCAGCACGACCGCCATGCTGGTTACCGGAGATGCCCTGGCAATGGCCGTGCTCCAGGCCCGGGGATTCAGAAAAGAAGATTATGCCAGATTTCATCCGTCGGGAGCCATCGGTCGGGCTCTCCTGATGAAAGTTCGGGATATCATGAGAACGGGTGATCAGTGGGCTTCCGCCCTTGAATCCGCCACGGTAAAGGAAGCTTTGATTCTCATGACAAAAGCTCGCACCGGAAGCATCTGCATACTCAATGAAACCGGTAAATTGGCCGGAGTTTTTACCGATGGAGACCTAAGACGTCACTTGATGCAGGACACAGCCATTCTGGAAAAAAAACTTCACGAAGTCATGACGCCGAAGCCCATAGTTATCGGTGAAGACGCCTTGGCAGTTGAAGCGGTCAAGGCCTTCGATATTACCCATATCGATGATTTGGTGGTCGTCAATGGACAGAATGAACCGGTGGGTCTTGTCGAATCGCAGGATCTTCCCAAAATGAAGGTACTGTAAGGAGCCACTCAATTAAGAGATGAATCACGAAAGTCCACAAGCCTGCCGCACCCTGGTGATCACTTTGACAGCCAAATCGCGTGCCTTCAGAGCACCCTGCTCCAGGACCTGATCCACATAGGCAGGATCGGCATTCAACTCTTCACGGCGCTTTCTCGCAGGGGAAAAAAAATCCCAGTAACATTCAAAAAGCTTTTTCTTTAAATCCCCATACCCCATTCCTCCACGAATAAGACGCTCCTCATAATCACGGGAAACTTCCTTCGTAGAGACCAACTTCAGAAGCTGCAAAGCGATATTCTGGTCGGCATCCGGCTTGGGTTCTTCCGGCGGGCGACTGTCGGTTACAATTCCCATGATTTTTTTCCGAGTCGGTTTCTGCTCACCGAACAACTCGATGGCATTATTGTAACTCTTACTCATTTTCTGTCCGTCCGTACCCGGAACGACCGCCACATCATCGCGAATCCGCGGTTCGGGAATGACGAAGGTTTCTCCATAAGCCTGATTGAACTTCAACGCGATATCCCGCGTCACTTCCACATGCTGCTTCTGATCACGTCCCACCGGCACCACATTGGAATCGTAAATCAGAATATCGGCTGCCATGAGAACCGGATAGGCAAATAACCCATGATTAGGCGAAACACCTTTGGCCTTCTTATCCTTGAAACTGTGACATCTTTCCAATAGGCCCATGGGAGTCAGTGAACTCAATATCCAAGCCAGCTCGGTAACTTCAGGAACATCCGATTGTTTGAAAAAGACCGATTTTTCCGGGTCCAGACCGCAGGCAAGAAAATCGACAGCCACCTCCCGAGTATTTCGACGACGCTGCTCAGCATCGAACAATGAGGTCATTGAATGATAGTCTGCGATGAAATAATAGGCGTCTCCCTCATCCTGAAGCTCGATAGAGGGTTTCATCATCCCGAAATAGTTTCCAACGTGCAATGCACCGGAAGGTTGGATGCCAGATAAGATCCGCATGCCGGCAAGTTACCAAGGATTTCTTGAGGGTCAATGGTTTTCACCATAAGGCGCACCCTATTGAATAGGAGATGCTAAAATGGTGGGACGTGCTGCACTGCCATTCGGTTAAGGGAAACCTCCCCTCCCTGAAGGTGGGGGCGTCGACCCCGGATCATTGAAATTTGCATCCATGCCTACCATGTTCCGGCCTCAGCGCGGCCACCTTCAGGTAAGATTTCCTTAACCTGTGTGCCAAAAACCCTTAACCGAATGGCAATGGGAGTGCTGTCCCCAGCGCGCCGAAGACGTGACCGATAAGGCAGTAAGCGGCGCGCTGGGGACAGCACTCCCTACCTTAAAGCCCTCCCGGATCAGGACGCTTCTACTAGATGTCCATCGTTCACCTGCCATTTCAACATGTATTCAGATAGTTCACTCGGCCAGTTGTCCTCGGTACAAGTCATGAACACCTGGCTTCCTGCTCGGCGAACTCGATTGAGAAGAGGGAGAAAACCAGCCCGACGCTTCTCATCCAGCTCTCCCATCACATCATCGATTAGAAGGATCGGCGCGGTATCGCAAACACCGGAAAGGTATTCTGCCTGAGCCATTTTCAGGGCGATGGCGATAGTCCGTTTCTGCCCTTCACTGCCAAAATCCGCAGCGGCGTGCTCATCCAGAAAAAACTTCAATTCATCCCGATGAGGACCAATAAGGGTATAACCGAGAATTTTTTCCCTTGCGGCAGTCCTGGCCAGTTCCGTCTCGAAATCTTCTTTGATTGATGATGAATACTCGATTTTCAATTCTTCGGCCCTGTCACTGATTCGCCGATGTGCCAGTCGTGCCAGAACGGATATTCGGGGTGCCAATTTCCGCCGGTGACAAACCAACTGCTCACCGGCAGTAATCAACTCCCGGGTAAAACTGTTTAAAATATCCGGATCCGACCCGGGTCTCTTCAAAAGGGCATTCCTCGCCCGAAGTGTGCGACTGTATCTTTGAAGCAATGGCAGATAAAGCCGGTCCGTCTGAGCCAGTAGAAAATCCAGATAACGTCGTCGAATCCTGCTTGCCCCACGCACCAGCAGGAGATCCTCACTACAGAAAACCACCATTGGAAAACGCCCAAGGTATTCCGTCACATGGCGAACCGGATTTCCGTCAACACTCAGTTTTCTTTGCCGACTTGACCAATAATACTGCACTTGATGAATTTCGGTGCTCTGGAGACTGCCCCCGACAAACAGGCCCGATTGCCCGTGTTGAATCATGTGGGCACCACCGACTCCCCGGAATGATTTCAATGAAGCCAGTAAATAGATGGCCTCCAGGAAATTTGTTTTGCCCTGAGCATTGTTGCCGGTCAGCAAATGAAATCCCGGACGCAATTCGATGTCCAATTTCTTATAATTCCTGAAATCCCGAAGGCGGAGACAAATGAGATGCACTTCGAATTCCTTTCTCTGGCTCTTGTAGTGGAGAAGACTCACGCTCTCGCAGTGATTCTCCAATCTGTGCGGCGTCATGTTGACCGAATAGGACAGAGAATACGATTCCAAATACGGAGAGTTTTTTCCGATTTACTGGGTTTGATCCTTTTTAATAAATGTTTTTGGGAAAAGTGCTTGATGAATCAAATTACATCATCAATCTGAAAACTGTATATGGATTGGATCACTAACCCTGAAATCTGGATCAGCCTGGGGACCCTGACTGTTCTTGAGATCGTGCTGGGCATCGACAATATTGTCTTTATTTCCATCCTCGCTTCCAAATTACCAATGGAGCAGAGAAAGAAGGCCCGAAGAATTGGATTGGGATTAGCTGTTGTGACCAGGGTTCTTCTTCTTTGCGGCCTGGCCTGGCTCGTTACTTTGACCAAGCCGCTCTTCAGTATCATGGATCACGCCATTTCCGGCAAAGACTTGATTCTTATTGTCGGCGGGCTGTTTCTTCTGACCAAAAGCACTCACGAAATCCATGAAAAACTGGAAGGCGTGGATGGGGAGCAAACGGCCGGACCGGTATCGGGTTTCGCTAATGTCATAGTCCAGATTATGTTACTGGATGTTGTCTTTTCTCTGGATTCGGTCATCACGGCCGTCGGCATGGTCGATGCCGTTGGAGTCATGATTGCAGCGGTTATCATCGCGGTTATCATCATGCTGATTTTTGTGGACACCATCAGTGATTTCATTGATGAACATCCGACTTTCAAAATGTTGGCACTGAGTTTTCTCCTACTGATCGGCTGCTCCCTGATTGCCGAGGGTTTTCACAAGGAGATCCCGAAAGGATATATCTATTTTGCCATGGCATTTTCAGGCGCAGTGGAATGCCTGAATATGAAACTGGGAAAAAAGGGTCCCAAAGTGGAATTGCACCAACCTTATCGTTGAATTTCTACAAATGTTCGACGAGACTGTTAAATCAAAATTATCAATCAACGTCATTCATCAATGAAAACTTTAAATCCATTCCAGAACTGGATAATGCCCTTAGGCATCTGGTTGGGGATATTTGTTACTGGATCCGCACAGAGTCAGGAAACCGAATTCAAGCTGCAGATTCAGAATCAGGGCCCTACAGGGATACAATTGGAATGGACCGGATTTGCAGAAGAAAGGGTTTATACGGCAGAGTTCCGTGAGACTTTTTCAGATGGGGAATGGCAGCCATTGTCCCCGGCCGACCAATGGCCGACCTCAAATACTTCAGTCCTCGATTCAGTCCCTTTGGCCCAGGGTTCCTCTCGATTCTACCGAGTTTCGGCTAGGGTTCCAGAACCTGAAATCAATCGGGGAGAATTGATTTCCTGGGAATTGATACGGGACTTTAATTCAACTCAACTCGATTTCCTCTTGTCGGTCGCTGGGGTCTCTCAACTTAAGGCTGTCTTTGATATATCGATATATAAAATGGTATATCTCACGGTTGATTTAATGGGTGAAGAGACGATCGCATCAGGCACGGTGGCATTCCCCACTAATGGCGGTGGAGATCTGCCATTGGTCAGCTACCAGCACAGTGTCGTCTATCGCAAATCGGATGCTCCTTCGAGATTCAATTTGACGGATATCGAAACTCTGGTTGGGCCGGTCTTCGGTTCTTCCGGATTTTTTGCGGTCTCGCCCGATTATCTGGGTCTGGGGGATTCACCAGGGTTTCATCCCTTTACCTTGGCCGAACCAACGGCGACGGCGGTCGTCGATGCCCTTCGAGCTGCCCGGCATCTGGCTGTGGAATTCAACGTAACTCTGAATAATCAAGTCTTCTTGATGGGATACTCACAGGGAGGATATTCCACCATGGCAGCCCAACGGGCTATCGAGGAATTTCATTCGGACGAATTCTCTCTGACTGCCACCGCCCCCATGGCAGGCCCATACGATTTGGCCGAAACGATGTTGGATGTTTTTCTTTCGGATCAGAACTATATATTCCCTTCTGCGCTTCCTTATTTCATTCTTGCCTATAACGAAGCAACCCCATTTTTTGGTGACCCAGCCGAGATCTTTCTGGAACCCTACCTCACGGATGCCATTTCTTTGTTTGACGGAACCCACAGCGGAGCGGAAATCGATTCCTTTCTTCCATTGATTCCAAAGGAAATGCTGCGGGAGGAATTCCTTGATCAGATCCGGAACAACCCGGATCATCCGTTCCGAAAAGCATTCCGTGAGAACACCCTGTTAGATTGGGTTCCTCAGACTCCGATGCGAATGTTTCACTGCGCCAGTGACGAAGCTATGCCCATAGAAAACGCCCATAAAGCTCTCGAATCATTCAAAGCGGCAGGAGCTGAATCCGTGGAATTGATCGACCCAGCCTCGTTTCTGGGACATGTGGATTGTTCCCTACCCAGCGTGATCGGGGCCTTGGAATGGTTCGTTTCACTGAGGAACTAAAGAATCCATTAAGATTCACTAATGGGAATCCAACGATTTGCCACAGTGAGGACAGGGTTGGGATTGGGTTTTGGTTTTGGTTTTTCGGTTCTGGATTTCTTCTACAAAACCGGCTCCAAGCAGACCGGTCGGTAGAGCGAACATACCGATACCCAATACCGCCACCATCGAGGCGAATAGTTTACCCAGAGGAGTGATGGGCGCCACATCGCCGTAACCAACGGTTGTCAGGGTGGCAATGGACCACCACATGGCCGCGGGAATACTTTCAAACTTCTCCGGTTGTGCTTCATGTTCTGCAATATACAGCAGACACGAGGAACCGATCAGTAGCATTCCCATGAATGCAGTCGTCAGCACCAGTTCTTCTTTATTCTTTTTCAGAACTGAAATGATGACCTCCAGGGAATGATGATAACGCCCCAACTTGGCCAGGCGTAATACCCGAAGGAGACGCAGCATCCTGGCAAATCGGAGATCCAAACCGAGTGCCGAAAAATAAAAAGGCGGAATCGGGTTCGGGCGGGCGAGGCTTCCGGATGTTTTTCAACGCAGGTCCACAATCGAAGCAGGTATTCAATTGAAAAACGAAAACCGATACCCATTCAAATGTATTGAACCAGCTCTCAAATTCCAAATGGAGACTCTCGACAGACTCCAGAATGATGGCCAGCACATTGAGAAAGATCAATACGATGATGAATCGGTCGAAGACCTGACTGGACCTTCTCCCCAGATCATCCGGCTCAATAATTTGATAAACCCTTTTTCTCAGATGCATTCTGTAGAGAGCTTATCAGTACAACCGAACTTAGTCTTCACTTGTTCTCAGACCCACCGCATCCAGAAGGTCCTGAGGACGGGTCAGATCCGCCGGCAGGAGGAT
>DUCD01000512.1:26800-33950 GCA_012959985.1 Verrucomicrobiales bacterium
CCATAGGCACCCAAATTTTTGCTTGGATAAAAACTAAACGCGCCCGCATTCCCAATGGTTCCGCACAACTTTCCCTTGTACCGGGCCCCATGCGCCTGTGCGCAGTCCTCGACCACCGACAGTCCGTGCGCTTCCGCAAATGCCATGATCTCATGCGATTTTCCTTCGGCTTCATTGATCCGTCGCTGCATTTCCCCCTCCGACTTATTGATCATTTCCATCTTCAGACCTTCAGAGAGATTGATGCGGCTTTGTCGGTCTCCTTCGGACTTAGCCAGGATTGCCTTGCGGTTCCGTTCGGCGCCCACCTGCTTTTCCATGGAATCTTGAACGGATGCAGGAGGTGAGATGTTGCTGATCTCATACCGATGAACCGTGATGCCCCAATGGTCGTGCAGTTCAGACAAGGTCTCCACAACCTTAGAGCTGATCAAGTCCCGTTCTTCAAAGGTCCGGTCCAACTCCAAGGTACCGATGATGGATCGAGTGGTGGTCTGAGCCAGTTGAATCGATGCAAAAACATAATCCGTAATCCCGTAACAGGCTTTTTCAGGATCCACAACGCTCATGTAGAGAACCCCATCAACTTCCACGCGAACCTCATCCTTGGTGAAACACTCCTGCGGAGGTACATCTATGGCATGCTCTTTCAGATCGACAATGAAAGAAACGCGGTCAAGGAAGTGTATCAAAGCATGAAACCCGGCTTTCAGGGTGGTCCGGTATTTCCCCAGTCTCTCCACTATATAAGCAGAACGAGTCGGCACTAATCGAATGGACCGTATGAATTGGACAATGATGATAAGGAAAATAATTCCCCAAACCGTGAAATTGAAAACCTGCGAGTCGATTGCAGCAAAATAATAAGGTGTTGTCATGGCTTTATCTCCAAATTAAAAATAATTTATGACTGGGTGACTTTCGAGGTGACTTGACTGATGCCTTCAAATGCAGCCTTTAGATTGGCGGCCTGCCCAGGCAATACCGTGATCGTAGATTTCTCGAGGATTTCTCCTAGGTCCTGAATGAACTCTTCAGTAATTCTCATCTTGATCGCCTCGGCCCCTCCGGGACGTGTGGTCGCCTCAGCAACACGTTTGATTCCCTTTGCCGTCGCTTCGGCAATAATGGAAATTTCCCTGGCTTTTCCATTGGCTTCGTTGATGCGCTTCTGCTTCGCCCCTTCCGATAAATTAATGGCTTCCTGTCGCTCTCCCTCAGAAATGTTGATGGTGCCTTGTCGATGGGCCTCTGCCATGATGATATCCGCACGTTTCTCACGCACGGCTTCCATCTGTTTCTCAAGTGTCTGCACGACATGCTCACTGGGAGTGATGTTCTTCACTTCATATCGAAGCACTTTGATTCCCCATGGATCGGAAGCCCTATCTATTTCCCTGACGATGTTTTCGTTCAATTTATCTCGCTCAGAAAAAGATTCATGAAGGGCCAGCTTACCAACCTCGGAGCGCATGGTGGTCTGGGCCAGGTTGATGCTGGCATTGCGGTAGTCTCCGATCCCATAACTGGCTTTCTTCGGATCCATCACCTTGATATAAACCAGCCCATCCACCAGAACTTGAATGTTGTCTCCGGTAATACAGGTCTGCGCCGGAATATCCATCACCTGTTCGCGGATTTCATGCCGGTAGGCAACACGATCGATGAAGGGAATCAGAAAATGGAATCCGGGTTCGAGCACTCCATCGAATTTGCCCAACTTTTCTTTAATGTAAGAAGAGCGCATGGGAACAATAATAAAGGTCTTCCATATAAAAAACAGAAGGACAAGAACAGTAATAGTAACGTATGTCATTTAATGATTCCTTTCAACCTTTGTGGCATTCGACCGGTTCCTGACCGATCGTTAAGATCTGATAAATAAATCGCTTAATCGATCTCCGTTGGTTCAATTACCCAGACAAGGTTTTGACGAGCAATGATTTTTGCATGATTCCCTGCCGGAATGGATCCATCTTCAGATACGGCAGGCCAACTGGATCCTTGAAACCGTATTCTTCCGTCTTCGTTCTCAGGAGAAACCTCCTCGACCACTTCGACCACTTTGCCGAAGGCATCCAGATCCTCATCGAGTTCGGACCCTCTTTCGGTATCTCCAGGAAGAAACCGGGTGATCAATCCTCTCAACCCAATAATCAGGACCAAAGAACTGATGAACCAAAGAGTGCCGGCCGTCATCCAGCCTTCCACCCATCCTAACTTAAGAGCCAATGCCACCACCCAGGCCCCCAGACCTAGAAAAACGACCACCAAACCCGGCAGAAGAATTTCTAGCAGCATCAAAACCGCACCAAAGATGATCCAAGCCCATAACATAGTAAATCAATATGCCGTGATTCCCGGTCCTTGACTATTACAAACTTGGACATTTTTTGGAATAGGAGATTAGAAAGATTCCCGGGTATAGTTCGCGTTCTGTTTCAGCCGCAATAACCCGCACTTCTAATCACACCCTTTATAGATCCAATAGCCTGGGTAGCCACAGAGATAAGGACGGGATATAGGTAATGGCCAACAAGCCGATCAGCATCGCGATGAATATCGGCAACAGGGGTTTGATCACTTGAGCGATAGAAATACCGCCTACACTGCAACCGACGAACAGGCAGGTTCCAACCGGTGGGGTGCAAAGACCAATGCACAGGTTGGCGATTAACAGGATTCCAAAGTGAACGGGTTCCATTCCCATGTCCATCACCACCGGAAGAAATATAGGTGTGAAAATCAGAACAGCCGGTGTCATATCCATGAAGGTCCCAACCACCAACAGGAGAACATTGATCATCATTAAAGTAACGATTGGATTCTCAGAGATCGCCAATAGGCTGGCACTCACCGTTTGTGGCACGTTCTGATAGGCAAGCACCCAACTCATCGCCTGACTTGCACCCACCAGAATCATCACCACTGAGGTGGTTTTCACGCTCTTGAGCAAAATTCGGGGAAGATCCGTTATCCTGACTTCGCGATAGATCCCTACGGCCAGCACGAGTGCATAGGCCACAGCCACCGCAGAGGCTTCCGTCGCCGAAAAGACACCTCCCAGAATGCCTCCTAAGACGATCATTACCAACAGTAGACTTGGAAGGGCACCCCAGAGCGCCTTGAAAAAGGAAACATCCGGCTGTTTTTCACTGAGTTGAGCAAAGGCTTTCCGATTTTGAAACCAAGCTGCCCCCATGATGAGCAGACCCATGAGGACCCCCGGTAGAACACCGGCCATGAAGAGGGCAGCGACCGAAACATTGCCTGCCACCACTGCGTAAACGATCATGACATTGCTGGGAGGAATCAGTAACCCTGTCGTCGCCGAAGCAGTGGTCAATGCCACACTGAACTCCCTGCCATATCCCTTGCGTGTCATCTCGGGAATCATGAATCCACCAACCGACGAAACGGCGGCGGCGGCAGAACCCGATACCGAACCGAACATCATGCAGGTCGTTGTATTCACATAGCTGAGCCCTCCCGGAAAACGCCCCACCACGGCACTGGCCAAGTCCATCAGTCGTCGTGCCATGCCTCCCTCTCCCATTAAAATACCCGACAGGATAAAGAAGGGGATGGCAAGCAATGGAAAACTGGCGATGCCCGTCGAAATCCGCTGGGAAACAATCATTCCTGTCGGCACATTACCCAGTGAATAGATTGTCAGGACACTCGAAATGCCGATGCAAAACGCGATCGGTACATTCAGGACCAGCAGGACAACAAAGCTGACAACAAGAATGAGAATTTCTATTTCCATCCTGATTACACGTCGCTCATTTCTTTTTCGAGCTCGCCTGTCTGGATGAAGCCATCTGCGATCAGCTCAAGAGAATGTTGCACTGCAAAAAAGACAATCAGGGCTCCACTGATGGGGACAGCGGCATAAACATGCCCCAGTTTCCAGCCCAATGCCGGTGAAACCGATCCATCCGCCAGTGTATCTACAACCATCGTCCATCCGCCCCCAACCATCGCAAAAAAAGCGAAAAACAAAACCAGTCCTTCAACGCATATGGCCGCTATCTTTTGGGCACCCGAATCCAGTTTTTTTACAAAATAATCGACACCCAAATGCCCCTGTTCCCCGTAGACTAGACTCGCTCCAAGAAGCGAAATCCATATCAACAGATAGATGGCCAATTCCTCGGTCCAACGACTTTGGGCCCCCAATGCGTAACGCGAAAAGACGCCCCACAACACATCCAGAGTCAGCCCCGTCATTCCCAATATAAGGAACCACTCCATGGGCTTCACCAGAATTTTTCGCAGCACTGCCAGAGTTGAAAGAGCGTGTTTCATTTTATGGATTGAATCCGTTTAATGTATTCACCAATTTTTGTATCGTCATACTTTCGATACAATGGCTCCACCATGGCCTGAAAGGGAGTCTTGTCCGGGTGATAAACCTTTACACCGGCCGCTTTTACCCTCTCCAGTGATTCCAAGGTCTTTCGTCCCCATAAATCACGCTGGAAGACCACGGACTCGTCTGCCGCTTCCCGAAGCCAACGTTGCTGCTGAGGGGTAAACGAATCCCAAACCTTGGGACTGATCAATACCATGTCAGGAATGCGCGCGTGCTCGTCCAGCGAATAATGCCTGGCCACTTCGTAATGACGACTTGTGTCCAGTGTGGGAGGATTGTTTTCCGCTCCATCGACCATTCCCTGCTGCAAGGCGGTATAGAGTTCACCAAATGGAATCGGGGTGGGAGCCCCACCCAATTGCGAGATCAAATCCATCGCCATCTTGCTGCGCATCACGCGGATCTTTTTTCCAGCCAAGTCCTCGGGGCGGAGAATGGCCTTATCGATGGTGTAGAAACTGCGGCTCCCGCTCTCGTAATAGTTCAATCCTTTGATGCCCACCTCTCCTCCCAGATTCAACAACTCTTTCCCGACCTCCCCGTTTAATGTCTTCCAATAATGGTCTTCATCGCGAAACAAATAGGGCAGCCCGAACAATGCCATCTCGCCGATGTAGCCCTCCATCGCCGCGGTGGAAGTCTTCACCATGGCCAGGGCGCCTCGTTGCAATTGCTCAATGCTTTCGGTCTCCGAGCCCAACTGCCCATTCGCGAAAATCTCGATCGTCATAGTTTGGCCCGATTTCTCAGCAAGTCGATCTGCCATAAACTCGATGGCCTGATGCACAGGGTGAGAGGGATCTAATACATGTGCCAACTTCAGAATCAACGACTTCGTCTCATTGGAGTCCGTTTCCTTCTTGTGGCTCAAAAACGAAAAAGCAAATGTGCTTGCCAAAATGCCCAGCACAAATCCAATGATTAGGAATGAGACGGCTTTTCGGTTCATAACTAGATCCTTGCCAGCCGGGTGTCTGCATCACCGAAACGATCAAGCTTAACGCCCAGTCGATCCATTATCGAGAGATAGAAGCTGCAGAGTTTTCTATTTTCATCTCCTGAATCCAAGTAATCCAATACCCGCCCCGTCTCGATCGTATCGGAAAGCCCGCCTACCTGAATGACGGGAAGTTTGGTGCTGTCGTGTTTACTACCCGACCACATATTGGAAAGGAACAGGAGACAGGAGTGATCGAGAACGGATCCCTCTCCTTCAGGCATTTTATCAAGCTTTTCCGCGAGATAAGCCAACTGCCCGCAATAGTAACGTGCAATTTGTTCGTAGGAATCACTCAGATCACGATGTGAGGCCGAATGATGCGAATGACGCACATTCAGAAATGGATAAAACAATCCAGAAATATCACGGCACAGGAGCAGAGAGGCAATGCGTGTCTTATCCGTCTGGAAGGCGATC
This sequence comes from Verrucomicrobiales bacterium, assembly GCA_012959985.1. Classification (GTDB taxonomy): domain Bacteria; phylum Verrucomicrobiota; class Verrucomicrobiia; order Limisphaerales; family DUCD01; genus DUCD01. The sequence continues at coordinate 32,596 of DUCD01000512.1, forward strand.
GCAACAATATCGCACATCAGGCGCATATGATCCCGGATGTCTTCCGGCAGCCCGTTTTCGGGACGCTCCATTGCCATCAGCGGCTTGCCCTGTTTGTACGCACTGCGAACCGCTTTGGATTTGTCGTCTCTCAGTCGTTCGATGCGTTGTTCGATTTCCCGAACGCTGGTCAGGTATTCATCCAATTTTGCTTTATCCGGCGCACTGACTTTGCGAATCAGGGCATCGGTTTGATGCATGACACGATCAAGTATGCTTTGATTTCGGATAGGGCCACGATTGTCAAACAGGCTGTCGAAAGCAAGGGACGGATACACTTCGAGCGGTACTGGGGAAGTCGTATTGCGCCACGAAATATGAGAGCTGTAAGCCATCGAAAAATTGGTTTCGTGATATCCGGTGGTCGGCTGCTCACACCCCAATACCAAGCTGGGCTGCACGGTTAAATGCCCCAGATGATTGGCCAGCATTTGGTCTACACTGATGCCGCCCTTCAGGATCGCCCCTTTTAATAAAGAAGCTCCCGAAAGTATGTTCCCTGTCTGACCGGGATGAATCCCAACCCCTACCGCCGATTTGTTGAAAAGACCGGTAATGAAATTCATCTTGTGCTTCAGCGACTCCATTGGCTGAAGGCTCTTTCCAAGTTCCATGTTCCGTCCGGACCCTTTAGCCCACCAGTGGTCGGAATTGATACCGCAAGCCATGAACTGAACACCGAAACGTTTGGGAAATTGTCCGGACAGATTGTTTTTTTGAGGAGTGTCGCCCCATACCGGCATCGATTCCAACCAGGGGAGAGCCATAGTAACTCCGGCCCCGCGGAGAAAAGTTCGGCGTGAAATGCGATACCGATGGGCTTTAACAGATTTTTCGTTTAAGTCGTGCATAATCCGCTAGTTTTGGGCCATGGTTTTTTTGCGACGCTTGGTCAGAAACTGCCTGCTTTTAACTATACTTTCTACCAAGACAGAAAAACGATAGTCGGCTTTTTTAAGTTTTACCAGCATCTCTTCTACCAAAAGATCATCGGAAAGTATAAGACTGCGCCCCAAAGCAAAGGCCAGGAGTTTCCGACAAAGGTTTTCATCGAACTCGGACTCTCGGTTAGCGCGGAGGTAGTTCTGTAAACCTTGAAGGCCGGATCCCGTGGTGCCATCGGGAAAAGTGGCTTCAATCGAGACCGGACGATTGCCGAGATCCAGGCTGCGTCGTTCGCCAATCGGTCCATAGTTTTCAAATACCAAGCCCAAGGAATCAAAACGATTGTGGCAACCGGCGCAGCTTTCATGCTCACGATGCCTGGCCAGCAATTCAGGCAGGGTGAGTTCGCCGAACTTCGATTCGTCGCTTGG
>DUCD01000512.1:33960-43266 GCA_012959985.1 Verrucomicrobiales bacterium
GACGTCGGCGAGGGCGCCTTCGTGGTCGGCGAGCACGCGCAGGGGAACCCCGGCGCGGTGCAGCGCGCGCCGATCAGGCACATCGGGCGGTGGCGGAGGGATAGCCTCACCAAGCACACGTCGCGCTACCCAGTAACCCCGCTTGACGGGACTGGTTCGGAGTCCGGGAGAGTTCAGGGTGAGAAAGGCGGCCATTGGAAGAAGCCCCCCTCTGCCGAATGCATCGGCATTGTCAAAGCGAACCCATTTACGGTCGTTCAGTTGATCTGCCGGAAATCCATAATACTCGGCAAGCCTGCGGTTGACAAAAGTATGCTTCCCATAAAGAAGATCACGTAGCGACAAGTCGTTTTGGATGACGTCCACAAGGAATTGAATGGGTTCCTCGAACATCGCCTGACGGAGGGCATTATCGAATTGGGGGAAATGTTCACGATCAACGGCGTTATGTTTCTCAAAGCGTCTGAAATCAAGCCAGTTGGCACCGAACTCAACTGCCAGGGCACGGATGCGAACATCCTGAATCATTCGCCCAGCCTGCTTCACCAGCACCTCCGGGTTTCGAAGGGTTCCCGCAGCGGCAAATGAGAGAAGTTCCTTGTCGGGCATGCTGGACCAAAGAAAATAGCTGAGTCGACTGGCGAGATCATAGTCTGACAACGGGCTGATATCATCGTGGACGGCAGCCAGGTCCATGCGGTAAAGGAGCGAGGGCGCAATGAGAATACTGGCAACCGTATCGCGCAGGGACTGCTCGTGACTAAGCCCCCTGCCCTCACGCATAGAGTAATAAAAAGCCAACAGCTCCTCTTGTTCCTGATCGGCGAGTGGACGTCGGTAGGCACGCGAAGCGATCGTAAGTAGGTCCCGTAAATGACCGAGTTCGGCATTCACACCAGCCGCTTCCAACCACCTAATTCTTTCGTTCATTCCGTCGAAATAGTCTTTGATGGCTTGTAGGGGGATTTCGGCGGCCCCGATACGCTCAGCCTTCTGAATGTAGACATTAGCCAAACGTGATATCATGACTTCGGAGGTAACCTCCTTATCTTCGGCACGCGCGAAGTCAAATTCCTCGTCGGTCATGTAACGGGAATCCGTGCGCTCAAACCAAACGAATCCCTGATATTGACGCTTCGGGGCCAATGTAATGAAGTCAAGTTCATCCCAAAGCACATCCAATTCGTATTGATCCGCTTCATTCAGAATCAGATCGTAGAGGGGTTGATCGTCTCGGTAGTAGCCCATCATACTGTGAAATCCTGCGCTTAGTAACCGTCCTTTCTCTTGTTTCTCCCGGGTGACTCCAAGGTAATCACGGCCCCGTTCTGAGATGTAGAAGGCGTCGGGAAAAATATTAGCGAAGTGTGCAAATTCTCGGTGATAGACTGGGTGGGATTGGGGGTCTTCCGGAAGAATAAGATCCGGGTGCGGTGGGGAAAACTTTTCGGATTGTTTCCGAGAATTTCTTTTGTTCTTTCCTTTCTTTTCTGCCGCAATAACCGCCGCCTCCAAATGATCATCAATCTGTGACTGTGTCATGAGATCCGACAAATTGTAACGACGCCGATTAGTCGAATATTGGCGGTTTTTCCACATAACAAACGGTTGGGAGCCCCGATGAATTCCACGAGCCTCGAGGTTTTCCACTTTAGGTTCCAGTTGAGACCGAATGGTTTTGATATAGTCCCGAATACCTTCACATCCTTCCTGAACTTCGTCCGACTCGTGCCTAGATGGAAGGGCACGCCACATTCCCTGGATCCTGAAGATAGGTCCGACAAGTTCAGCGGGCTCGTTCAATACATTCCAGATCAACTGAAGATACTTTGAGCTGAGTTCGGCCTCAGCAGCGACGATAGCAATCGATCGGTCTTCGGTAGCATGAAGATATTGCCAGGCGGCATAAAAGTAATCGGCTAAATCCGTTGGTTGTTTCCGGTAAAATTCGATAATTCGCAGAACGGCGTATTTGTCTCTATCGGTATCGGTAACTACGGGGTGCTGGCTCCAGTCCAATCCATTAGGCTTCAAAACCAAATGCTCCGCCACCTTGTGTGCAGCTTGCATATACTTGGTAAGAAGTCCTGGTGAAAGCCTGAGTGACTCTCCGGAATTATCAAAACCCGCTTGGTTCGCGGGGTCGACAGGGAATTCCCGGGTCGGTTGCAAATCGACACCGGTCAGGTCCCGAATGGTGTAATTGTATTCCGCATTGCTGAGTCGATGCGCCAATACCTGTCCGGGATCGCCGGCGTTCCTTACTGATTCATATTTTCGAACCCTTTTAATCCATTCAACCACCTCGGAAACGCTTGCTTCCGAAGGGTGGGCATCAGTCTCTTCGGGCGGCATTTCACCTTCCTGGAGCATTTCCAGAACCCTATCCCATTTTTCATATCCTTCGACAATATCTTCAAATTCAACAAAGACGCCGATATTAAATTTGGCCTTGGGCTTTTCAGGACCGTGGCACTCAATACAGTACTGCTTAATGAAGGGTTGAATCGTTTGTGAAAAAGTTCTTTCCAAACGAGACTGCAGGGCCTCATCAGTTAAACCGACAGTCGGATATGTGAGCCAAATCAACAGCCCTGCAAAAAACGCGATACTTTGAGATCGATTACTCACAATGACTCATAATAGACCCTTATTGAGACCAAGCTGTCGGTTCCCTATCCCAACGGTGTTTTTCCAATTCCGCTAACAAGGAAGCATCCAAGGGTCCTGCATCACTGGTGGCGATGTTCATTTCGACATGGTTCAACTTACGCATTCCAGCAATGATTGTGGTAACGGTGGGTTCGTCCAGAATAAATCGCAACGCCATTTCCGGCATCGTCATCCCTTCGGGAACCAATGGCTTGAGTGCGTCCGCATGCTCCACGCTGGAATTCAGGTTTTCAGGCACGAAGTAGGTGTTACGCCAATCACCCTCCGGCCACTTGCTCTCTTTCGTCAAAATACCAGTGAGCGTACCTTCATCAAAAGGCACTCGAGCGATGACACTGACGTCGTTTTCCCGGCAGGCGGGAAAGAGTTCATCCTTAGAGTTTTGATCGAAGATATTGTAAATCACCTGCACCGAATCGATAATGCCGCTCTGGACTGCCTTCACGCCATTCCATGGTTCCCAACGGTTGATGCTGATACCAATTCCGTGAAACAGTCCCTGACTTTTAAGATCGTTCATTTTTGAGACCCATCGATCATCTTCCAACCACGAGTCCTCCCAGGTGTGAAACTGCATCAGATCGAATGAATCCAATCCTGCATTCTTTAGACTCCTCTCGACATATTCCTGGATATGATCCGGCGGAAAACAATCCTCCAGAGAGTAATTCCGCCGGCTCGGCCATTGAAAATTCTTCGGAGGAATCTTGGTCGCAGTGAACAACTTCTTTCCACTGTTCATTCGAACCAACTCACCGAGCAGGCTCTCACTTTTACCCTCACCATATCCCCAGGCAGTATCAAAATAATTGCATCCAAGATCCACAGCCCGTTGCATGGAACGTAACGATTCGCTATCGTCGGAACCCGTCCAACCAGCCATGCCCCACATACCATATCCAAGTTCACTGACTTCCCACTGGGTTCGTCCAAATTTTCTGTAGTTCATCTATTTCCTTTATAATTGGCTTTATTCAATAATTCAACTCTGGTGATTCCTGAAAAGGGTGACATTAATAATACGGGGATGGATTACTGTAGAGTCGGCTGTCCTCAGCCGAAATTTCTGTAGATACACTAAAAATGCGCTGGGGACAACGCACGCTACAAGCAAAGGGCTGATTTACATGCACCCCGCACTTTTAATCGCATCCTCCTGAAAACCCGTCACAGTGGACACGGTTGCTCAACGATGTTAGTCGGGCTAAAGGTTTCTCCGATAAATTGCATAACACACCAATTTAACAGCATAAAACGTGATCATTCATTTCGTTTGGTTTTTATTCAATTTAAATTGCGTCCGGATGTCCGGACTATCCAGGGAATGCGAAACTCATTTGAGACAGCATGAAATTTAAAAATACATACGATTCCTTACCGGCTCGATTCTTTGCAGAGGTTACTCCAGAAAAATTTTCAAACCCAACTTTATTGAGATTCAACGAAAACCTGGCAAGTGATTTAGGTCTGAATCCAGGTGAGCAATCGACAACAAAGCTGGCTGAGATTTTTTCCGGGCAAAGGCTTCTCGAAGGATCTCACCCTATTGCCATGGCCTATGCAGCGCATCAGTTTGGCAACTTTGTTCCCCAACTGGGAGATGGACGAGCGCTGCTTCTGGGCGAAATAATTGATCCGAAAGGAAAAAGATTCGATATTCAATTGAAAGGAGCCGGGAGGACGGTCTTTTCTAGAAATGGTGATGGAAAATCAGCTTTAGGTCCGGTGATTCGTGAATATATTGTAAGTGAAGCGATGCATCACTTAGGAGTCCCCACGACCAGGGCTTTGGCAGCGGTATCGACCGGTGATTCAATAGTTCGAGAAGGCCCTCTACCCGGTGGAGTTTTCACCAGAATTGCTGCAAGTCATATTCGCATCGGCACTTTTCAATATTTTGCTGCACGAGGGGATATTGATGGACTAAAAATTCTCCTCGATTATTCGATAGATCGGCACTATCCAGAAATTAAAACTGAGATTCAGAATTCATCCAATGATTCAACATCGCCAATTCTATTTCTAAAAAAAGTCATTCAAAATCAAGTCTCTCTGGTTTCCCAATGGATGAGTCTGGGATTTATCCATGGAGTGATGAACACCGATAATATGTCGATTTCAGGAGAAACCATAGATTATGGTCCCTGTGCCTTTATGGACGGTTTTAACTACGGTCAGGTTTACAGTTATATAGATTCACAAGGACGCTATTCCTATATGAACCAAAGGCATATCGTTCAGTGGAATCTCACTCGACTGGCCGAATGCTTGATTCCTTTAGTTGATTCAGACGATCAAAAAGCAAGAGAGCTGTTAAATCACGAATTATCATACATCTCCGATCTTTTTACAAAACACTGGGTCCAAAGAATGGCAGCAAAACTGGGTCTTGTTTCCGATGATTCCAGTATTATTGAAGATGAAAAACTTATCAAGATGTGGCTTGATTATTTGGAAAAAGAGAAACTGGATTTCACTCTGAGCTTTAGAAAACTATCAGATTTGTTAGATGAAAATAACGGTAGTTCTTTATTTGAATCAACCCATCCATTTGAAGATTTTGAAAAAGGCTGGAAGAAACGATTGAAGAACGAAGTTTTCGACGTTGAAACCATCAAACAAAACATGAACCGGGTAAATCCAGTTTACATCCCTCGAAATCATCAAGTGGAACGAGCCATACAGGGGGCATTGGTGGAGGATCTCTCGGTTTTTAATGAACTGAATAAAGTCCTGGAAAATCCTTATCTCAAGCAGCCTGAACTGGATTCATATAGGATCGCTCCTTTACCGGAAGAAGAAATAGCGGCAACTTATTGTGGCACTTAGAAGCTGAATACTTTGCGTCCTTTACCTCCAAAATTTTTGGGTCAATTTCTGGGGTCACGTCTAAACATTAAACATTTTATGCGGTCTTTTGTGCTGCCAGTTAAATGTTTAGACGTGACTCCTGGATTCTTTTTTTGCACGCTTGGAATAGTTTATGGAGTCCGCATTAACACTTGTTTGCGCAAGCACCAGATTTTCAAGAAACCTCCAGGTTTTCCCAACTTCTTCATTTCCAACGTGGACGAAGTTTTTCCGGTGTACAACCACCGCGATAGCACGCATTGTTCACTTCATGATTGCCAGCGACCCTGCTGAAGACTATTTTGGGCGAATGAAACTGCGACTTGTTGTGGAACATGATACCGAAACTGACCGTTGGTCGGCTGTATTTCCCGAGTTGCCCGGCTGTGCCTCGGCAGGGGACACTGAGGACGAAGCCATTCGAAACGCTACAGAAGCATTGGAGCTCTGGTTCGAACCGTCCTCTGAACCACTCCCGACAGGGGCAAAGGTAGTCGAAGTCGTACTACCTTGAGTCAACGATTTCCAGTTTGTACCGCCAGAGAAGTCACGCGAGTTCTTCGTGGACATAGCTTTTCTCAGGTGAGCCAGAAAGGGAGTCATCAAAAATGGCGTCACCCCAACGGACGCCAAGTAATCGTCGCTGACCACGGCAAAAAGCCGCTCCCAATTGGTACCCTCAAAAGCATTATTGAAGGGAGTGGTCTCAGCGTGGACGAATTCAGATAGACCTGTGCGTTCCCGTAGTGTCCGGGAGTCCCGGTAAACAGACTATGTCATACGGCTTTGTCGCGTAGCTCGAGCTGCCGGAACATTTCGTCGCGAACGACCTGGTAGTCGGCCGCGAGTTCCACAGGCGGATTGGCAATCGCTGAGTCGATGCCCTCGAGTTCCTTACGATGGTAGCTGACCTTCTGCTCTACAAATTTCAACCCGTGCGCGGTCGACAATACGACGACCCGATCGTTTTTCTTGATCTCGCCTCGTGCCACGATCTTCTCGAGCGCCGCTAGCGCCACACCGGTGTGCGGACAGTTGAACAGACCGGTTCGGTCTGCACGCGCACAAGACTCGGCAATCTCATTCTCAGTGGCCTGCTCGACGATACCGTCGTAGCGCTTTAACGCGTCAATCGCTTTGTCGATCGACACCGGATTACCGATCTGAATCGCGGTCGCGAGTGTCGGGCCCGCGGCGATTGGCTCAAAGCCCTTAAAACCTCGCTGATACGATTGGTACAGAGGATTAGCCGCCTCGGCCTGTGCACAGACTATCCGAGGTCGCCGTTGGATCAACCCCAGATCGATCATCATGTCGAGCCCTTTGGCAAGCGCCGATACGTTGCCGAGGTTGCCACCGGGGATCACCAACCAATCGGGTACATTCCAATCGAATTGCTGAACGATTTCGATCCCAACCGTCTTCTGGCCTTCGATCCGGAGGCTGTTCATTGAGTTGGCGAGATACACTCCATCGTTTTCGGCCACATGCCTGACGATCTTCATACATCCGTCGAAATCGGTATCGAGCGCAAAGACAATGGCGCCGTTGGCAACCGGCTGAATCAGTTGCGCGATCGAAACCTTCCCCTTTGGCAGGAAGACGATCGCAGGAACTCCCGCAGCCGCCGCATAGGCGGCCAGCGCGGCTGAGGTGTCACCAGTGGAGGCACATGCAACGGCCTGGATATCCTTGCCTTTAGCAATCATTTCCTTCACCTGGGAGACAAGCACGGTCATCCCGAGGTCCTTGAACGACCCGGTGTGGGTGTTGCCGCACTGCTTGATCCACAGATCCTTCAGACCCAACTGTCGTCCGTAGCGATCGGCCCAGAAGAGATTGGTGTTGCCCTCGTACATCGAGACGACATGGGCGTTGTCGATCCCGGGCAGGACCCACTCCTTCTTGCCCCAGACGCCGGAAGCGTAGGGCCAGTCGGTTGAATGAGATCGCTGCTTGAAGATACGTTTCCACTCATCGGCCGACGTTTTACGCAGTTCATCAATATCGTGTCGCACCTCCAGCAGTGCACCATCGCTCGCCCTGTAGCTGAGGTCGTCGAGCGGGCCTCTCTCTGTTTTATCGGCGATGCTCTGAAACCATGCCTTGTACTTGGGCTTTGAATCGGGCGTGCCCTGCGAGTCTGCTTTGTCGTCCATCTCTACAATCTGTATCTGGTAATTGGGTAATTTTTGAAATCACGGAGAGTATAGCATCGGGCGTGCCACCGCAAGAGTGGATGTGGCGGTCCCAAGCACGGGTATAGTAGCCACATTAGCTGACCGGTTGGTTGACTAATTCATTTAACCGAGAATTGATTCGGTGATCGCACGCTGCCCGAAGAAATGAATCCTACCCATGCGGGACAACCGCTTCGTACCCGGCACTCAACGCGGATTCGGCCTGACGGGAGTCATTTGTCATGAGACGAGAGATGCCCAGTTCGCCCATTGCGGCCAAGTGAAGGCGGTCGAGTGTCCGAAGATGGTCTTTGGGTGATCCTGAATCCTGTTGCATCGCAGTTTCGAAAACGCCTCCGGATAAGGAGACGAAGTGGAACGGGTCCATGTCGCCGAAGGCCTCCAACTGTTTTAGGTAGGCTCGGTATTTGGTTTTTCCGTAGTCCCCCCCTAAACAACCGGCCTTCAGTTGAACTTGTGCCTCGAGCCTGGTTAAGGATGAAACGCGCACTTCGCGTTCGGCCGCAATCGCCTGGCGAACTGCGCCAGATTCATGTTCATTGAACAGAAGTTTCAAGAGGCTACTGGTGTCGATATAGATCATCTCCGTCTCGACGGAACAGGCTAACTTTCTCGATCAGCGGTTAAATACTTTTCAACCAGACGAACTTTCCCGCCCATCTTTTCCTGCCAGCGCGCATGGACCGCCGGATCGAACTGTTTGCGCGGACGATTTGGTTCCATGTATCGCACCAGACGGGCGACCGGCTTGGAATCACGCGTCACGAGAATTTCATTCTCCGTTTCCAGCAAAGCCTCGGCTTCCGGCCAGCGCTGACGCAGATCCCGTATAGTGATCGTCTTCATTAAAAAATGTGTAACATGTTTCACAGAGTTGTCAATGCTTGAACCTTAACGTCACACCCCCCTCTCAAAACCTGCCGAAAGCTCAGAGCGGTTTGGTTTAATGCGACATGGCTTCGGCGTGCGGAGGCGAAGTCACAGTTTTCCCATAAGAATCGGCACTGCTGGATGAGGATGAGGGTGTGGGTCATTTTTCTTGAAAAAGGCTTTTGAACACCTACTCTCGTCCCCAACCCTATGAGCGAAGTTACCCGCATTCTGAACTCCATCGACCATGGGGATCCAAAAGCCGCGGAGGAATTATTGCCCCTGGTGTACGAGGAGTTGCGGAAGTTGGCGCGAGCACAGATGGCAAATGAAAAACCGGGGCAAACGCTGCAAGCAACGGCTTTGGTTCACGAGGCCTATCTACACTTGATCGGTTCCCATGAAACCGACTGGCACGGCCGAAATCATTTCTTCATGGCCGCCGCCGAGTCCATGCGGCGAATCCTTATTTGGAATGCCCGTAAGAAACAGCGACTTAAACGCGGCGGGCATCTGAAACGAACCGTCCTCGAGGAAATCCAGATTGCCACCGAAACCGATCCAGACACCTTTTTGGAAGTGGAATCCGCGCTGGAACTCCTTCGGGAAGTCGATGCCACCAAAGCGGAACTGGTAAAACTCCGTTTTTCATCGGCCAGACGAACCTGGAAGCGGCCAAAGTGCTGCAGATCTCCGAAAAAACGGCCAACCG
>DUCD01000512.1:43276-52542 GCA_012959985.1 Verrucomicrobiales bacterium
CTGGGTTTGGGCGCGAGCTTGGCTCTTTGACGCGATCAGCAAAACCTAACCACACAAGAGCGACTCCAAGTTACTCATCCCCGTGTGCAAGGCCATCCAGCACGCCCACCAGAAGGGGATCATCCATCGAGACATCAAACCCTCGAATGTGATGATCACGCTCCACGACGGAATCCCGGTGCCCAAGGTCATCGATTTCGGTATCGCCAAGGCCACTCAGCAGAAACTTACTGAAAAAACGGTCTTCACCCAACTCCAGCAATTCATCGGAACACCGGCCTACATGAGCCCCGAACAAGCCGAGATGAGCGGACTCGATATTGACACCCGATCGGACGTCTATTCGCTCGGCGTGCTTCTCTACGAGTTGTTGACCGGCAAGACTCCCTTCGATTCCAAAGAAATCATGGCGGTAGGCTACGATGAAATGCGCCGGTACATAAGGGAGGTGGAGCCACCCAAACCGTCCACCCGGATCAGCGTTCTCCATCAGGAGGAACAAAGCACGCTCGCGGCCCATCGGAAGGTCCTGCCCGACAAGCTCAACCGTGTGATCCGCGGCGAGCTGGACTGGATCGTAATGAAGGCCTTGGAAAAGGATCGCACTCGGAGATATGAAAGCGCGAGTGGATTTGCCGCTGATATTCATCACCACCTCAACCACGAACCTGTCGCGGCCGCAGCGCCCAGTCTCTTTTACCAAGTGCGCAAGTTTTCCCGGCGACACCGCAAGGTCGTTGCCACGGTCTCTCTTTTTACCGTGACGCTAATAATCGCCGTAGTAGTGAGCATCTGGTTGTTGTTTCGAGCGACAAAAGCCGAACACCTCGCGGATCAACGAGCGGAAATGGAACGCTTGGCAAAAGAGGCTGAAACCAAGCAAAGGCAACGAGCGGCGAAGTCGGAAGAAAACGCTCAACGGGAGCTTTATTATGCCAACATTAATGTGGCTGACCGATATATCGAAGATGGGGACATTGACCGGGCCTTACAGGCTCTGACTGAATGTCCGCCTCAGTATCGGCATTGGGAATGGGGACGACTGCTTTATCTCTGTCATCAGGACGTGTGGAGTGCCAAGGTTGCCTCCTCCAGCAGCTCCGTTACCTCCGCTATTCAGTTTAGTCCAGGGAACGATCAATTGGCAACAATTGATGCCGCCAATCAGCTCCATGTTTGGCAGACTCTGGACGGAAAAGAGGAATGGACCTATGGCGGGAAGACCCATCGAGTTATTTCAATCCATTATTCTCCCGATGGGACGAAACTCGCCTTGATCAATGGAAAGGGGGCGATCGAACTCTGGGATACCCGGTTATGGAGCCGACGCTATCAGATCGATCCGGTTGCCGAAGAGAAGTTCAGCCAAGTGCGCTTCAGCGGTGATCGGATCGTTGCCATTAAAGGTTCTTTCCGGGTGGCTCTGTTCGAGGCTGACTCCGGCCGTGTGCTGACCTCGTTACAGGGCAAGCCGACCGCCGGATTCTTTAGACTCCACATAGGCGCCGACGGACAATCCATTGTGGCCATCGGGCCCGATGATGTGAGTTATTGGCAAATCGATTCCCAAGGTAATATCATCACGTCCAATCAACAACCGTGGCCTGAAGGCTCCACCCTGCACGCCGACAATCAGGAATTCACCGTATGGAGAACGGCCGAGGAAGGGCTGGAAGTCAGGCGAATCGCGACCGGAGAGATGCTGCCAACGCTGAGGGGCCTCCAGGAAGGAATCAGACGCGTCTTCTTCAGTCCTGACAACCGCTTGCTTTGTGCCGTGGACGACAACGATACGGCCAGGATCCTGGACCTCCCTTCAGGCAAAGAGCAGTGCGCATTTCACGACTCATTCTCCCGTGCCGCCTTCAGTATCGATGGAAAACGGATCGTAACCATTGGAAGAAACCGTGTGGTCCGGATCTGGGACACCGCCAACGGCCGCGAGTTACGGGCACTCAAGGGTCACCGGGATATCGCCTCTACGGCCACCTTCAGCCCCGATGGCCGGTGGGTCGCCAGCGGTGACCGAAATGGAGCGATAAAGCTATGGAGGAGCGACCATGGACGGGAAAGGCTCCAACATTGGGACTGGTTCATGGGAGTGGCAATAAGTCCGAATGGCAAACACATGGCGAGCGCTCATGCAGACGGGCTTGCAAAGATTTGGGATATTGAGAGCGGGGCACAACTCCACACCTTGAGAGGACACTTCGAATTAGTAAGGGGAATTGACTTCAGTCCCGATGGCACCCGCATCGCGACAGTTAGCAGCGATGAGACCGCCAAGGTCTGGGACGCCAACACGGGAAAAGAGCTTCTTACTTTCAGGAGCCATACTCGGGGAATCATAACGGTGGCCTTCAGCCCGGGTGGACGAAGGATCGCCACCGGAGGGTATGATTTAATTGCAAAGATTTGGGATGCCTCAAGCGGTCAGGAACTAATCAATTTGAAAGGACACTCCCATACTGTTAAAAGCTTGGTCTGGCATCCGACCAAAGAACGGATTGCCACCAGCAGTAGGGACGAAACCGCCAAGATTTGGGACACCACCAACGGCTCTGAACTCTTAACCTTGGAGGGGCACGCCAGTAATGTCGTGGCCATTACTTACAGTCCCGATGGAAAACTCATTGTAACCGCAGGGGAGGATCGCACCCTCCGGGTGTGGGATGCTGAATCGGGAAATGAGATTTCGCTGATGAGCAGCAAAGGCTCCGTCAGATCCATTGCCTTTAGTCCTGATGGCGAGCGACTGGCGGCCGCTTACTCAGAAGGCCAGGCGAGTCTTGGGACTCCCTCCATCGATATATGGGAGCTTGAATCGGGACGGGAACTCCTCAGCATAAAAGCCCACGATAATGTTATACCTGCGGCGGCGTGGAGCCCATCGAGTGATCGGATTATTTCCGGCTCGTTGGACCACACGGCCTGGGTGTGGGAGTCCTTTCCCTACCGCAGGGAAGATCATCCCGGTCGGCCAAACAGCCTTTTGCTCGAAAGAACGCAACGTTATGCGGTTGAATACTGACGCCGTAGGATTGCAGCGTAGTCTTGCTATTCAACTCAAATGTCGAAGTGGCTTGGGCCATGAACGACTTTATTTCCAATTTGGACGCCCTGTTATTGAGTAATCCTCTCTAACGAGTTTCTCCGCTGGCCTTGGACGAATACGGTTCCCGTTCAATATCGCTTCAGGAAATGATGTGTTCGTTAATCCTTTGGAGGGTCCGATAGGAACTCGGAGCGACAATCTACGCGAGTGCGTGGACAGTGGGTTTGGGCAGTGAATTCCGTGTGTCTGCCTCAAACCCACTATTCTTTGTTTATTCAATCAACCAATCGTCGTCCACACCCGAAAGATTTATTCGGCGCAATGGCGTTTTGAATGGGTAGAAAAGTGATTTTAGAATGGGCGTTCAACCTCCTTGAAGGAAAATAAACAATGAACACCGGAATCACTCACATTGGAAGTGCCCAGAGAAAGGGGGATGTCCAGTAGGGTCAGAGTAATACTTCACACCATTCTTTACAGTTTGATTTATGACAATTCTGTCATTTTTCGGAGAGTCATTTTGTCATGTTCATGGAGTTACCTTCATACAGGCAGGAAGAATAAGGGTTAGTAACTAAGAAAATCAACATGGTAAATTCAGATGGAAAGAAAGGGATCAGTATGACTCAACACCCGGAATCTTTGACAAGACATAATTGCGCATCAGGACATAATTGCGCATCAGGACATCTACCGACTCGAGCGGCCGAGCGACACGCATGCAGCTCAGCCACAAATCATAAAATAGGATCCAAGATTGCGGCACCCTTTCGAATGGCCTTGTGTGCGACGATTTTGGGTTCGGCATGCTTTGCGCAATCGCAGGAAGGTGTAGTTGATTTGACTCAATTGCCAAACTATTCTAACCAGGAGTTACCCAGCTATATCGATCGAGATAATACCCCAAGAAACAATCCTATCTCAGATATGGGTGCCATGTTGGGGCGGGTATTGTTCTATGACAAAAGATTGTCTCGAAATGACACCGTTTCCTGTAGTTCCTGCCATCAGCAAGAGCACGCTTTTGGCGATCCACTTAATGCAAGCCTCGGCGTGAGTGGAACAACGGGCCGCCATTCCATGCGATTGATCAATGTGCGGTTTGGAAATGAACGTCGAATGTTCTGGGACGAGCGCGCCGATAGCGTTGAGGATCAGGCGACTCGCCCCATTCAGGATCATATCGAGATGGGCTTCTCCGGAACGGTTGGTGATCCTGATTTCTCAGATTTGGCGGTGAAATTGGCTGGAATTGAAGAATACCAAGTCCTGTTCAATGCTGTCTTCGGGGATCTGGACATAACAGAACAGCGTATTCAACGATCCATCGCTCAATTTGTACGAAGTATCCAATCGTTCGATAGCCGCTTCGATGAGGGGTTAAGCCAGGTGAGCACCGATCGCCAGGATTTCCCAAATTACTCCGATGCTGAGAACCGGGGAAAACGGCTCTTCCTCGATCCTCGGGCTCAACGCGGGGCGGGCTGCGCGGCCTGCCATCGGCCTCCGGAATTCGACATAAATCCGAATAGCCAGAACAACGGAGTTACCGGAACGTTGGGAGGAGGCACTGACTTCACTGTGACGCGTTCTCCTTCACTACGGGATTTAGTGGGATCTGATCGACAACCGCATAGCGGATTCATGCACAATGCATCTCTTCAAAGTTTATTGGCCGTTGTTAATCATTACGATGGTATTCAGGGAGTAAATCCAAATCTGGATCGACGACTGAGCGGTGGCCGTGGTCGCAACGGCCAAAACCTTAATCTTTCTCAAGGTGAAAAATCCGACCTGGTAGCTTTCCTTGAGACGCTGACGGGCAATGCTGTTTATACGGATGAGAAATGGTCAGATCCCTTTAATGAGGGAGGTGAGCTGAGATTGGTTGTCATTCCATCCGAAGGAACCACGATTTCAGGCAACGGTAACAACCGCAGTCGTCGGCTCCGAGTTCGCATGCGGGGTGTGCCAAATGTTCGCTACCTAGTGCAACAGACAAAAGACTTCAAAACGTGGACAAGTATACCCTTCAGGGCCGATCGCGATGGAATCGTCGATCAAACGATCCAGCCTTCCTTTGATAAGTCAATGTTCTGTCGCGTGGTTTATGCGGTTGGAACCCAATAAGCCGTTGGAGGCTGAGAAGAAGTCTTTGAGGATTTGTCACCCTATTCAATGGGAATAAATAGATTGATCAACTCGGCGGTCCGTAGGAATTAAATCTCATGGGCCGCCGTTGCCTTTAGGCGAAACCAACTCTTTCGTTAAGGGACCGTTTTAGTTCGACAATCACAATGCAGCCTGCTGTGCTTACCGGTGAAATGAAAGTCCTGGTCGTGGAAGACGAACGGAAAATTGCATCCTTTGTCCAAAAGGGATTGCAGGAACAGGGCATGGTCGTCGATCAGGCTTTTGACGGGAAGGAGGGGTTTTTTCTTGCTACCGAAAAGGAATACGATGTCGTCATTCTGGATATCATGCTTCCCGGACGGGACGGATTGAGTGTGTTACGCGGACTACGTTCGAGGAAGAACAACGTGCCGGTCATTATGCTGACGGCTCGAGGTGAGTTGGACGAACGCTTGGAAGGCTTGAACCTCGGCGCGGACGATTATCTGACGAAGCCATTTTATGTAGAAGAACTCGTTGCGCGGATCCGCACGGTTGTCCGACGAGCCAACGGAGACACATCAAGCTTGGTCACGGTCCGCGATCTCACCCTGAATCTGATAACTCGTGAAGTGAAACGCAATGGAATATCCATCGATTTGACAATGCGCGAATTCGCATTGCTGGAATTCCTGATGAGGTCTCCCGGTCGAGTATACACACGCATCCAGATTTGCGAGCATGTCTGGAGTTATGACTTCGATCCCGGAACCAATCTCGTGGATGTGTATATTCGACGGATACGCAAAAAGATCGATGCCGAGTTCGAAACCAAATTAATCGAGACAATCCGTGGCGTGGGCTACCGAATCACGGAGAAAGGATCGTGATTCGCTCATTCAGATCTCAGATTGCAATGGTTTCCGTTGTGATATCCGGTCTGGTGCTGGTAAGTTTCGGAAGCATTGTCTGGACTTTGCTTTATCGGGAAAACCTGAACGCCATCGACCGGAAATTGTCCGCGATGGGAGACCGTCAAATGGAGCACATAATCAGGAGCCGAAATTTAGAGGAGTTTAATCAAGCCTTCGGATTCGTATTCGGCGAGCAGGAGAACCAGGAGACGATCGTCTGGTTTCGCCGCGGCCCACAGGAAACCATATACCGCTCACCGCATTGGCCCGCGCAATTGGACCTGACTGAGTTCTCTGCATTAAACCTTGGTGACGTGACCCCAACTGGCCGTGAGGGTCTGGATGAGGGGATTCTCGGGCCACCGCCTCTCTTGCCACGGAGACCCCCTGGAAGGCGCCCAGACAGATTTCGAAGAGGTGGTTTTGAAGAGACTCCCATTAGCGGGAGGCCTGGATTTGAAGTGACTAAGATCCTGACCATAGAATCTTCCGAAGAATCATGGAGGATTGCCTATATGTCGGGGCGCCGTATGGAAGCGTTTATCGGTCTTAATCTAAATGAGTTCCGCGGCGAGATAAACCGGATGCGCAATTCGTTTCTGATCGCACTTCCGGCGGCACTTTTCCTCATCGGTTGGGGAGGATTACAGATTTCCCGAAGAGCTCTCAAGCCCATCGAAACCCTTACGGCTATCGTCGAAAATGTCACGGCAAAAGGTTTGAAACAACGGATTCCGGCTGCGCAGGATGTTTCCGAATTTGATCGGTTAACAGAGGTGTTCAATGGGATGTTGAATCGGCTCGAGAGGAGTTTTCATCAAGCCAATCGTTTCACTGCGGATGCATCGCACGAATTGCAAACTCCCTTAACCATTATCCAGGGCGAGTTGGAGTCAGCCATGGTTAAAGCGCCAACGAACTCAGACATTCAGAAGACATTTCGGGGATTGCTCGAAGAGGTTCACCGTTTGAAATCGATAATTAAAAGCCTGCTACTACTTTCGAAAGCCGACTCTGGTGATCTCAGGCTGTGCACTACGCCCTTCAACTTCAGTCAGATAGTGGAGAATTGTTTCGAAGATGCGCAGATTCTGGTGGAAAGTCGCAGAATCCGACTGACGGCTTCGATAGAAAAAGACACGTGGGTTGAAGGAGACGAAGCACTGCTTCATCAGGTTGTGCAAAACCTCGTCAGCAATGCCGTAAAATACAATCAGGACAAAGGAGAGATTCGGTTCAATCTTGAATCTAAAGATGAACAAATCAATTTTACCCTGATGAACTCCGGCGAGATCATTCCCGCGGAGCATCATGAACGGATCTTCGACCGATTCTACCGAGAAGATAAATCCCGTACTCGTTTGGTGGATGGGTTCGGTCTTGGACTGAGTCTAGCAAGAGAAATTGCACGGACCCACGGTGGTGACCTTGTCCTGGTTCAAAGTACTGAAGAGTGCACCGCATTCACCCTCGCTCTGAGAAAGATTCCCCCCCCCGAAACAGAGGCGGCTCTTTCCTTTGGATGAGCGATCTGGCTTAACCGAATGGCAACGACGCGCGCCCCCATTTGTCACATTCAGCAACCAGGTGCTAAAGATCGACTTAATCCGGGCATGGGAATGTTTCTTATTGAATCCATCCGTCGTCACAGGCAAATTCAAGAAGGTTCACTTAGATCCAAAACGAAATGATTCTTAAAATCCTAAAGCGTTATGGACAACCCATTAGCTACGCACTGATTCTGGGTGGGGCGATCTGGTTTTGGATGGACTCTTTTCAAGCACCTTCACAAAACTCTTCAAATCCGGTTGCTATTGAAGCAGCTGAGATTCATCCGACGCCTTCCCTGGAGAAAGTTGAGTCCGAGGATACAGATGAACACATCGTCTTCTATCATCCCTTATCCAAGAACAAGCGTGTCTCTTATTGGTGGAACGGAGTGAGCGAAGCAATCAAGGATCATGGGATCCATGCAAAACCGGAACATAGCAACATCCGACTGAAGGATTTTGTGGGATCTGAAAAATGTAGCGAGTGCCACCCATCCAACTACCGGAAATGGTATCAGCATTCCCACCGGAGAATGAATGCATTGGCAATTCCTGAAAATGTAATGGGGGATTTTTCGGGAAACTCTGTCATGAACTATCTCGGTGGCGAGGCTTCCTTTTATCGGATAAATGAACAGTACCGGATGAAACTGGCAAGAGACGGTACCACCCGGATCTACTCCGTCAACCGAACCATTGGTTCCCGTTTCTTCCAATATTACATCGGGACACTCATTGACGGTCCAGAACCCGAAAGCGCACCGATTCGGAAGATCGAACATGTTCTTCCCATTGGATATTGGCTGGAGGAAAAGGAATGGGTTCCCATTGTCCATGTCGATGATGAGTTACCGGACAATGAGCGCATCGATCCTTATGAAACCACGGATTCGTTGGCCTACGATCGGCAGTGTTCAACATGCCATACGACGCGCCCAGTTGGGGACTGGATGTTGAGCATGGGTTCAGGTAAGCGGATGGATCGGTTCAGTCCCAAAGTCATTGCATTTGATGTGTCCGCTTACATCAATGAAAACCATGCAAATACCTTTTCCGATACCTTGACCACGGAAAAACCCGACACCATCCCATTTACCCGAATAGTGGAAGAGATGAGTCATCTTCCAGCCCGGCAATACGCCAGCGCCTTGGGAATTGGGTGTGAGGCGTGTCACCAAGGTGGACGTGATCATGTTTCGGCCAGCACCACCACATCCACAAGCAGCAATCCACGATTCTTTCCATCAAGTCCCCACATGTATATGAACCGGAAGAACCCGGAAGATGCCTGGAGCCGGAATACAGAAAACGTCAACTGGATATGCTCTAAATGTCATTCAGGAAGCCGCCCGCAATTTGCCGCAGGAATGGCGACTTGGAATTCAACCGAGTTCAGCAATGCCGAGAAGGGGTTCTGTTACGACATGAGTAAAGCCAAAGCCCATGGAAAGAGTTCGCTTACGTGCATCCACTGCCATGATCCGCATAAAGGGATCGGGACCCAATGGTCAACACCTCCTGAGCAGGACGATCAATCCTGCATTTCCTGCCATGACCGCTTTTCTCAATCTGAGAAGATCGCCGCACACACGCACCATTCCCCGGACAGTCAGGGTTCCCGATGCATGAATTGCC
>DUCD01000513.1 GCA_012959985.1 Verrucomicrobiales bacterium
TCTGGGATTGACATGACCGGATCGATGTCGAATCCGGCCTCACCGCGGCCGGCTTCAAGTTTGAAAAGGCCCTGGGCATGATATTGTTCCTGAAGCCGGGGGCGTCGACCCCGGACAATGGAAAACCAATCAGGACGGAACAAAAAGCCTTACCTTAGTGCCATTCGAGTCTGTCCCTTTCTTGATTATTCGATAAAGAAAGCCATCCCCCCTCATTCAGGCTGGATTTCAAAATGAGGATTACAATCACGGAGGCAGAAAAAACCGGATGCTGAAGCAGCATCCGGTTTCCGTCACGATGAATTCAAACAGAGTTATGGGGGCCTTAAGGACCCACCACTTGCCATTCGGGTCCCGGTTCAGGTTGAATCAACCTTGCCTCTGTTCTGGTGATACCGTCCATGAACCAGACTCCCAGCAAACCATCTTCAAATTGCAGCAGGATATCGGGTTTTCCGTCACCATCATAATCCCCAGTACCGGTCACTGTCCATCCAGGGTCACCCACATTGTTGGGACTCAGGAATTCTGGACTCAGCAATTCGATTCCGTCCATTAACCATACCCCCAAAAAACCTGCGACATGCTGGCGTCAGAAAGTGACCGTTTTCGGATCCAAGGTTTTCAACAGTGACTTTTACTTCAAGAGCATTTGCCTGCAATGTGAAGAGTAAACTCAATGTCGTGAGCAAGGGAATAATCCAATGCCGAGATGTAAAGGATCTAAATACAGGTTTCTGCATGATTCGATTAATCGAGAGTTGATTCATATTAATTTGTGACTGCTTGTGGGAAAGTCGTCAGAATGAATAAATAACTTACGATAAATAAATTTGAATATTGACTAGTTTACTGGTCATTATAGGGTTGTTTGATGATTGCCAAGTTCGATGAACCCAGGACCATTAGTGTCACCGATTTCAAAGCCCACTGCACGGAGGAGCTACGGGCGGTGGAAGAAAAGGGGATTCGTCTGGTCATCACCCGCCACGGTAAAACGATAGCAGTGGTCGAGCCACCGACACAGTACCCGTTGAGAACACTCGGAGAACTGATGGGTTCTGCCGCCAGCCTGATAGAAATCAGCAAAGGTGCCGGCCTCGATACTCAGACATGGTCAAATGAGGACTGGGTAATGCACGTCGATGAAGAATCCCCATGACCTACTTGCTCGATACCAATGCTTGGATACATCTTTTCAGCCTTCCCACCGCAATCTCCGCATCGGCACGTAAAGCACTGTCCACGGAAACTGAATTCGCGCTTGCGACGATCAGTTTAGTCGAAGTGTGCCAGAAGGAAGCCACGGGCAAATTGCATTTTCGAAGTTCACTTTCCCATTGGCTTGAGAAAGCGTTGCCTGATAATCAGGTCCGACTTCTGGCGATCACTCCCGAGATTGCCCGGGAGGCTTATGCATTAGGTCCCGGGTTCCATAAAGATCCGGCGGACCGGCTTATTGTCGCAACGGTCCGGATTCACGGCCTTACCCTTGTAACTTCTGATCAGAAGTTAATCGGTTTCAAGGGAGTGAATACCCTTTCCACCCGCTAACTTTTATTCCCCTGGATGCTATACTCTTACGCATCAAGTTTTAGAGTTTTAACCTCGGGGTTTTTCACAACC
>DUCD01000514.1 GCA_012959985.1 Verrucomicrobiales bacterium
CGAACCACCTCGGCAAACTTCAAGAAATCATTGAAAGAAAGAGCCCCCATCGCGGCTCCATCGCAATTGGGGTGCTCATGGATAATATCATAACCCACTCCCACATGTACGGTCACCGGAATATTCAGTTTACGGGCCGCGGCAAGAAGACTGATATCCTTGTGTGGATAGTCCCCATCCAAAACAGCCTGTCCCACAGCTTCACCCATGCCCACACTTGAATCTTCCCGATAAGCTTTATTAATAATATCGTTCAAGTATCCAGTCTCACGCCACAATCCGAATTCTCCTGTTTGAATATAGCGGGCGACACTCTCCGTTGTCGCTCCGATCAAAGCCAGCTCAAAGTCGTGAATGATTCCGGATCCGTTCATAGCAAGACAATCTATATAGCCCCGGGTCATCAAATCAATAATGTACTTTTGCACACCGGACCGTATCACGTGTCCGCCCATCATCATGATGGCACTGCTTCCCTTTTCCTTGGCCGCTATGATCGACTCGGCGACACTCTTCAACTCGTCCTGATGCTCCAGTGACGCAGGTTGTTTCAGATCAAGCACAACATCCCAACTCAGATCATGAACCCGCTGGGAGAGTGGCTTGATTTTCAATACTGAACGGTCAAAAATGGGTGCAGGCATAAACTGGTCGGCAAGGAAGGAAATACAAAAAAATTGGTTTTTCAACGGATCATCAATGTGCTAACTTGTATACTACGAATTTTAAAGAGTCTGGTCAACTTTATGACATATTTTTATCTGGGGCTTCACCCCAAGGTTCCGGCCAAATTCATGCGATTCCTTCCCCTCCGCTGAAACTCCCTTATGAAAAACCAAAAACAAACCCAATCCTCCGGTCCTCGCGTGGCCGTCACTTCGATTTCCTTCGGTAAATCCGTCATACTCAGAGAAAAGCTGAAGGGGATTTTCCCAAACTGCTATTTTAACGAAGAGGGTCAACGGTATTCCGGGGCTGAACTAGTCGATTTTTTGAAAGATGCCGATGCCGCCGTGGTCGGAATCGAATCGATAACCGATCAGGTTCTCAGCGAGACGCCTCAACTGAAAATTATTTCCAAATATGGTGTTGGTCTGGACAGTATCGATCAGGAATCTTTGAAACGAAGAAATATCGCACTGGGGTGGACCGGGGGAGTCAATCGACGATCGGTTTCAGAATTGACCCTGTGCTTCATGCTAGGGCTTTGCCGAAACGTATTTGGTTCTGGATACTCATTGAAGCAATCGAAATGGAAAAAAGAAGGAGGGTGGCAGCTCACAGGTAAAACTGTAGGTATCGTCGGATGCGGGCACGTCGGTTCTGATGTTATCCAACTTCTTGCGCCACTACAATGCACTTTGCTAGTTTGCGATATCGTCGACAAATCTAAATTTTGCCAGAAACACAACGCAACACAAACGAACCTGGAAAACCTGATCACAAAGTCGGATGTTGTATCTCTTCACATACCACAAACTCCCCTCACCATCAAAATGGTGAACAAAGATTTTCTCAATCAAATGCAAACAACGGCTTATTTAGTTAACACCTGTCGAGGTAATGTCGTAGACCAGAGTGAGCTCAAATCGGCTTTAATGCAGAGGGAAATTGCTGGA
>DUCD01000515.1:0-522 GCA_012959985.1 Verrucomicrobiales bacterium
CGATGGGTTTACGCCTCTTCCAAGCAGCAGAATAATTATTTTGGATTCGGGACTGACAATGAGCTCGAAACCCAACCTAATTTTCTGATCATCAAACATTCCGCCTTTCCGATCAGCTACGAAGATCCTACCGGTAGTAAACTCAATCCTGATTATCAGATTCCCTGTGCGAAGGTCATGGGAGCCTGGAGAAAACGAAAATGTGCTTTCCGGCCTCAATCAGTGATCAATATATCCGGGATGAGCTTCGGCTCATTGAGCGCTCCCGCGGTCGAAGCATTGAATCGAGGCTGTGCGGATGCGGGGTGTTTGCAAAATACCGGGGAAGGCGGCATTGCGAATCATCATCAGCATGGGGGAGATCTGGTCTGGCAGATCGGGACTGGATATTACGGGTGTAGAGATCAGAAAGGAAGATTCGATCTATCCCGCTTGATCGATACCGTGCAGTGTTGTTCTGTTAAGGCGATTGAAATTAAGTTGAGCCAAGGTGCGAAACCGGGGATGGGCGGAATTCTTCCC
>DUCD01000515.1:532-9440 GCA_012959985.1 Verrucomicrobiales bacterium
AAACAGATTTATTCGGCTTAGGAAATTAGTTGCTGATAGTTTTCAAGAAATATTTAATGATAGACGCAGTATCGGTTATATGCTCTGGCTTTTTTGCTAAAAAATCTTTTACGGATCTGTCTCTATAACCAAGCTCCTTCAAGGTGGCCTCTGTCTCGGCGGCCGTCTTGTCGAGATGCTGGCGGATGCCACCGGGTTGCCTGTTGGAATAAAATCGGCTGTTGGAGAGAGTGACTTTTGGATTGATCTGGCCCAGCAGATGGAAAAGGATTCCCGTGGAGTCGATTTTATTACGATAGATGGAGGCGAGGGGGGGACCGGGGCCGGACCCTTGGTTTTCACGGATCATGTTTCCCTACCGTTTCGCATGGCAATGGTCCGTGTTTACCGGGAGTTTGCCATTCGGGACATTGCCCGGAAAGTCGTTTTTGTCGGTAGTGGTAAACTGGGTTTTCCTGAGTGCAGTATCCTCGCCTTTGCTTTGGGGTGCGATCTGATAAATATTGGTCGTGAAGCCATGTTGGCAATCGGTTGCATTCAGGCGCAACGTTGTCATACCGGGCATTGTCCAACGGGTGTGGCCACTCAGAATAGATGGCTGAGTCGTGGATTGGATCCACACCACAAAGGGGGGCGATTGGCAAATTTTGTCACGACTCTCCGCAAGGAAATTCTGAATCTTTCCCATGCCTGCGGCGTGATCCATCCAGCCCTGATAAGCAGTCGTCACCTTGAAATATTGGATGACCGGTTTGGAGCCGTCAGCATCGAGGATTTATTTCAATATGGACCTGGATGGGGAATGCCGGTAAAGGATGATCTGAAAGAGATTCAGAAGATCATGGAGGGTCTCTATTCGTCCGACTCATCTAAATAAACAGAAAAACCCATCCAATTCCAACGGAGGCTGATGGGTCTCTTGAAGTAATGCACCGATTCAACAAGTTTTTTAGAGTTCCACTATGTGTTTTATGGATGACCCACGCCATCGGAATAATGAGTGTTTCAGCCTTGGAACCCTTATTTCGAGTCATCGATTTGAATATCGGTGAATCTGCCGAAGTGGAGTTCAGTGCTGGATCCAAAGCGACCATCAAACTGCTTGAATTACATGAAGGGGTTGATTCGATCAGCAAGGCAGTGCGCCGAGCGGGAGTGATCGTGAGGTGGACGGACACCGCACAGAACTGGTCGCTGCCACTTACCATCTTCCCATTGATGTAGCAGGCGTCAGGATTGATTGCTCGATCACTCGAGGTTTCTACAAAAACTCGAAAAGTGATTCATGGGGTTTGAAGAAGGCGGCACGATTTCGATTGTGGCCAGTCGGTTCGCCTGCTGTCCGACCGGAAACTTTCCAATACCCAGCCAAACAACGATGGTTTGCGACCGCTACACAGATGGCCAATGTTCCGACCTTTGTCGATGGAGGGGAGGCTCCAACACGGAAAAACATTTACTATCACAGCGGCCTTGATATTGGTGGCACCGAGGGAATGGTGGACATCGTCGCAGCAACCGATGGACTAGTCGTCTCAGCCGGAGAAAAAGTGCTTGAAACTCATAAGACAGACACTCCGATTCGGCCGCGTTACGATGTTGTCTACATTCAGGATCAGCGTGGCTGGTATTACCGGTATAGTCATTTGAAACAAATCGACTCAACGATTTCACCGGGACTTCACATTAAGATGGGAGATCCGGTCGGTATATTGGGTAAAGAAGGAGGCAGTGGCGGTTGGTCGCATCTTCATTTCGAGATCAAGTCCCGACAGCCTTCCGGTGAATGGGGGACCCAAGCCGGATATGCTTTTCTTTGGGAAGCTTACCTAAGGCAGCACCAGCCGAAGCTGATTGCTGTAGCACGTCCACATCATTTCGTGCAGACCGGTGAAATCGTCCTGCTTGATGCCTCCAAGTCATGGAGTGCCAGTGGGAAAATTAATAAAATTGCCTGGAACTTTTATGATGGGTCATCCGCTTCCGGACCAGAGGTTTCGAGATCCTACACCAAAGCTGGCGTCTACAGCGAGATAGTGAAAGTGACCGATACAGCCGGGAATATCGATTATGATTTTGCGGTTGTCCAGGTCATTGATCGCGATCACCCTGAGCGGACACCTCCGACTGTTCACGCGGCGTACTCACCGACCTTCGGGATCAAGCCCGGTGATCCTGTAACCTTCAAAGCCAGATCATTTCGAACCACCCAACCCGGTGAGATATGGAACTTTGGCGATGGCAGCTCAGAGGTTGAGGTCAAGTCCGATGGAAACGCAGATACTCATGCCGCGGATGGTTATGCGACAACGACTCACCGTTTCATAAAGCCAGGCCATTATATAGTGGCTGTCCGTCATACCAACCAATTCGGGCTTCAAGCAGTACAGCATCTTCACATCAAAGTGGAGTAATACGGATGGCCACACAATGTAACAGGGGAACATGACCATGGGGACCCATAGCGAACGTTATTTTACTTTAGGTCGGGGACGATGTTTTTGAATCTGGATCACTTGGTAAGGGAGGGGATTTCATTAAATTGTGGGGTGTTCTGCGGAGAAGTCCATCAGTCAGGATGCGGGCTCTCAATCCCCCTTTTCCCTTCATTTGGTCTTCGGTTCCCTTGCCGAAAGCCTTATCCATCCAATAGCAGGGTTTGCACTCTTCAACCCCTTCGAAGCGGATGCCCTGGATTTCAAATTCTTTGCCGATCCAATGATTCAGGGAAACACCCCGAATCAACACATTGCGCCTGAAGACAGATGGCGGCAGATCCCAACGTTGCAGTTTTTGACATAATTCTTCATATACCTCGTATTCGAAAAACGTAATATGACTCTTGTCATTGCGTGGGTGGTCCAGAAATCGATCTCCTAACAATCCTCTGCCGGCCAGGCACTGAATTTCTTCTTTTTCAATGGTTTGATGGTTTCCCGGTGGGCGACCATGGTGTCCGATGAAGTTATGGCCATCGGAAATGTAGAGATTCAGAATTGAGGTTTTTGAATTCGGTAAGTTCATGCGAGTTGCTCATTGTTTTTAGAGATTTTAAACAATAAGTGAGCTTATGCTTCTCTGAAATGGGTGTTTTAACAACAAATTTTGATGTAGAAAGGTGGGATTTTGCTGAAATCGTGGTGTGTTTTCCGGACGCTCGATAAATTCGTGATCCCTGAAACTGGCTGAGCCGAAGCCGGAAACTGGATGGAGTATTTGTTCTATTTCAACGATCCCGACTCGGCACACCGGGCTTAGGGGATGTCCGAATCCATTCGGTTTTACCTTAACCGAATGACTGTAGGGGCTCTTTTTACCTGAGCGAAGGAAGCCCGTAGAAACGCAAAGCGTTTCTACGAAGGCTAATTTACACCTACATAGGCTCCAGATGAGAGCCAGTAGTGAATCCGAAAGGACTGTCTCTTTTGAAAGTGTCCTCTTAAGAGCTCAATTGTCGTGGATACTGAGATCGAGAGATCTGATCCAGATATTACGGAATCGCATGGGGTTACTGTGGTCCTGTAGCTTGATAGGACCTTGCGCGGCGTGCCTCACGTATTTGGCGGGTTTTTTGTGGAGTGTATCCCCTTGAAATGCCTGACGGTGTTGAGTCAGGACTCCGTTGTGCAGAACCGTGGTATAGGCTTTTTTAACTAACTTTCCGTCATCGTTCCATTTCGGAGCTTCAAAAATGATATCATAAGTCTGCCATTCACCCGAGGGGCGACTGGCGTTGACCAGAGGAGGTTTCCATCCGTAGAGTGCGGAAGTCTGCCCATCGGCATAAGTCTTGTTATTGTAGGAATCCAGGACCTGGACTTCATAGCGACCGAAAATAATGACTCCGCTGTTTCCTCTACCCTGAGAGTTGCTCAGAACTTTTGCAGGAGTGGCGAACTCCACATGCAGTTGAAAATCGCCAAAGACCTCTTTGGTGAAGATGTCCCCTTTTCGTTCTTTTTCGCTCGGCACCTGCATGTAACCGTTTTCCACAATCCATTTTGCCGAGCCCCCCTTTGCATTTCTCCATTTGGAAAGGTCGGTTCCATCGAACAGAATAACGGCATCGGCAGGGGGGGTGGAAGAAGTTCTGCCAGGTGAGACCACCTTGGGTCTAGGGCGGTTGTCGTCGTGCACTCGCCATTTTGACCCCGGAATGAACGGAGTGTTGGTGTATCCTGTGGGTTTCTTTTTTTCTGATTCTTCAGCAGCAAGGGAGTTCAAGCCCGACACAGATGTCAACAGGGCGAGTGATGAGAGGGAAGCTACGACTTTAAAAAGAGTCCAGGTCTGGTGCATGATTTTCATAGGAAGTCTTCAATTTGGAACGTTAACTCGGACGGATTGTACATCAAGATTATTCAACGGTTTTACCGTCTATACTTTCGGGGGGGGCGATTACCAGTGCGGGGAGGGAGAGCGTCCTCGCGAGCCGTTCATGGATTCCTTCATACTTGGAAAGGAAGACGAGTAGGAGTGGTCTACTTTTCTGTCTACCCATTTTTCGGCTCGCGGAGACGCTCTCCCTCCCTTCAGTTCCATTCGGTATCCGTAGGCTTGCACGGGTGCTGAAGCTACACTTAAGCGGAATTTCTAATTGGCAATTCTGATCTCTCGATTCAGCCATTTTACTTAGTTCAGTGCCTATATCGCCGCACTTTTAATCGCACCCACTTTCGGGAGTTCCCAGCCTTTTCGGTATTGCTTCCTGATCAGGTGATTCGCTTCCGGGTGATTTGTTATCTTTAAACCCGCAGCATCCCATTCGACCTTTTCCTGTAGACGGAGCGCCACATTACCAAGCAGGAGGGATTCTGTCATCGGGCCTGAATAATCGAAATTGGATAATGCTTTACCATTCCCTTTGCAGGCCTCGATCCATTCAAGGTGGTGCGCTTTGTCATTATTTGTATCGGATCCATGGAAACGGGGAAGAGACTGGGGGATACTACCGAAATCCGACATTTTGGCTCCCGAGAGAAATGACCCGGCACCCCAGTACATGGGGACAAAGAGAGTATCCTCTGTTCCGATCATAATGCAGCCATTTTTTGGAAGCGTGTTTTTGCCGACCAGAGAAGGCGAGGGGGTTCGGCCGCCGTCGTACCATGTCAGAGGAAGGTTTTCACCTTCGGAATTCTTAAAAGTATAGATAATGACCGCAGATCGGGGCGCTGTTTCCTTATGAAAATCCGAAGCAACGGCTTCGACATGAATGGGGTTCTTCAGTCCCAACGAGAAATAGGCCAAATCAGTATTGTGGCATCCCATATCCCCCAGTGAGCCGGTTCCGAAGTCCCACCAACCTCTCCATTTGAACGGGACGTATGCCGGGTGGTAAGGGCGGTCAGGTGCAGGACCTAACCAAAGATCCCAATCGAGAGATGTCGGAGCTTTAATGGAACCGGCTGGGCGTTGAATACCCTGCGGCCAAATAGGACGGTCCGTCCAGACGTGGATTTCCTTAACCTTGCCGAGTGCGCCTCCCCGGATTAATTCGACCAGGCGCCGGGAATCCGGTTGGCAATGCCCTTGGTTTCCCATCTGTGTTACGATTTTATTTTTGCGAGCAGCTCTAGTCAGGATGCGGGCTTCTTCGATAGTGTGGGTCAAGGGCTTTTGGCAATAGACATGCATCCCCCGGTCCATAGCCATCAATGCGATATGGGCATGGGTGTGATCGGGTGTCGATACGGTGACCGCATCAATGGATTTCTCCATTTTATCGAATAATACTCTGAAATCAGTAAAGAGTTTGCTTTGATCAAAGCGTTTATAACTTACATCGGCCCGGCGCTGGTCGACGTCGCAAAGCGCAACAACGTTCTCATTTTCACAGTAACCGATATCGACCGCTCCTTTGCCTCCCACCCCGATACCTGCGATATTCATTCGTGAATTTGCGCCGAGAACATTGCGACTGGCCACGAAGGGGAATGCCAACGCACCGGCCAACGTTGTTGAGTTGCCAATGAATGTTCTGCGGCTGATGGTTGATGATTTCATGGTTATTCCAGTGGGTTTTATGGTTTTCTATCGCGGTTGTTGGTCTGAACCGGTTGCCGGTAATTTGGCCAGAGCGGTGGCGTAGTCCGGATCCTGCGGATTCAGCATGATTGCTGAACGGTAATGTTCTGCCGCCTGATTATAACGGGCCAGTAATACATAGGCGTTTCCGATGTAAAAGTGCTCCACCGCCGTATTGTAGTCAATTCCCAGTTGCTGGAGATGTGTCAGAGCTTTCTCAAAATGCTCCAGAGCGTTTTCCGGTTCACTTAGAGACAGGTGCAATAACCCCAGTTCATGGTGGGCAATGGTCGCATCGGTCGCCGTTGGATTCATATTAGGCTCCAAAACGGATCGGAACATTTTTTCCGCATTCTTCGAATCACCTGTTCTTAGGTAACGACGAGCCAGGTAAACTCTCAATCGGGTATCTTTCGCGTTTTCCTCAAGGCGTTTTTCATTGATCTGAATGTCCGTCAATAATGCGTTTTCCGCGATGATTCTCCTTAAGTGGTTCAAGTCAGCAATGGAATCCGGCACCACTTGAAGCATCAACTCCGCCATTTCATCGGTCGAGTTCTGCCCGTATCGGATCCGTTTAGGGGGATCATAAAGATTTGCCGGATTTCCGGACGAGTTGTCGAAAATATAATCCATGGAAATGACGGTTCCGGCGGGAAAACGGATGGGTTTTTCAAATCGGTATTGATCCTGCCAATCGAAATCCCAATTGGGTATGTGAAGCAGATCGAGCCGACGACCGTTTGGAAATTGAGCTGTGGCTCTGAGGTTCTTGCCCAGGTAATGAGCGTGCGGGTAAATACTCAGGGCATTTACGGCAATAGGGAGAGTGAACGATTTCTGAACCCGGTAATCGGATTTCCCTGCTGGGAGATCAATGAATTTATCGCGCACCACAAGAGCATAGGTGAACTTTTCCGGCGGATTATCCGCAAAATACAATCCTATTGTTGGTCGGATGGATTCTGGTTTTCCGGTAGGCCTCATATGAATCTGCAGCACCATGTCGGTGCCGGGTGTCAAGGCCCAGGCCAGTTGGTCATAACCTTGGAATGGCGTTTTTCCCGGAGTCCATCCCAGAAAGAATCCGTCCGGAAGGTGTGCTTTACCAGGATTCATGCTACCGCCGAAACCGGGTTCGGCGTCCTGCATTTCACGCTTCCTGGATGAATCGGTCCGATCAATGAACATGACGGCATGATGGACGATCTTGGGATTGCCGGGCTTGAATTCAACCGCTCGGACGAATCGCACTGATGGAACCGGCATCGGAATGATGAAATTGCGGTACACATCCATGCCTTCAGCCGGCAGGGAGTAGGTTCTGGGCATTTCAGCGATCAGGTCAGGGGGGCCGAGATGCCATCCTTCCGGCCAGACCGGGAGTTTGCTGGAAGCTGATACCGGTCCTTCGCGCACCCCATCTTCAATCCATTGAAGAATCCGGCCTTTTTCCTCAATAGTGAGACGACGGGATTCTGCATACGCGACATCCGTTGGATCCGGTAACCACGGGGGCATGTAGTCTGAACCGATGACTTGTGCGATGAAATCAGCCCGTTTGCTCACATCCATATAGGATAAAAGATTGAATGGAGCCGATTGATCAGGCCGGTGACAGGATCCGCAGCGATTGTGGAAAATTCGATCGATTTGCCCATGAAACACCAAGGATCCCTTGGGTTTGGGAACGTAGGATACAGGTTCGATGCTTTTTGCAGCGAGCTTTTCCATGTCTCCTGGAATTCGTTCGCTGCAACTGACGAAGAAGCAGGCCAGGAAAAACAGCAGGCCATGAAGCGGGTAAGTGGCTATTTTAATTCGATCAGGGGATACAGGCACAATGGATATTGAATTTTCAGTAGCATTTCAGGGTCGAATCATTATAGTCACCGCGGTTTCAATAAATTCACAATAAGAGCAAGGCTAACAGATCAACGGATGTCTGTCATCGAACGAAATATTAAGGTTGAATACCGGTTACAGGTCTTTTTCACAGAAGGCGTCTTCAAACCGGCTAATGGGCTGTTGAAGGATCTTCTTTGCAGCGATCCCGATCGGGAAAGCCATAAAGTCCTCATTGTTTTAGATGAAGCCTTGGTGCGGATGAGTTCCTCTATCTTGAAGAC
Source organism: Verrucomicrobiales bacterium (assembly GCA_012959985.1). GTDB lineage: Bacteria > Verrucomicrobiota > Verrucomicrobiia > Limisphaerales > DUCD01 > DUCD01. The sequence continues at coordinate 8,689 of DUCD01000515.1, forward strand.
CATTCAGGATTATTTCGAGAGCTGTTCAGAGGGAGTTACATTGGTTTGTGCTCCGATGCTCATAGAGGGTGGAGAGGATTCCAAGAATAACTTTCATTATGTCACTGAGATTCAGAAAAAAATAGAACAACACGGGGTTTGCCGACACTCTTATGTGATTGCCGTTGGAGGAGGCGCTGTCTTGGATGTTGTGGGATTGGCTGCCGCTACGTCCCATCGGGGCGTCAGGCATATTCGGATCCCGACAACCACCTTGAGTCAGGACGATTCCGGTGTGGGGATCAAAAACGGGATTAATGCTTTCGGAAAAAAGAATTTCATCGGGACATTTGCCCCCCCATTTGCGGTCATCAATGATCACTTATTGCTGGAATCTCTTCCCGACCGCCATAAGCGCGCCGGGTATTCTGAGGCCATCAAGGTCGCTTTAATTCGCGATGAGGAATTCTTTAATTGGATTGAGCGAAATGCTACAGCTCTGAAGGATTTTAAAGATGAGCCGCTGAAGGAACTCATTTATCGTAGTGCCGCTCTTCACTTGAAACATATTTCCACCTCGGGAGATCCATTTGAATTCGGCTCCGCACGTCCTTTGGATTTCGGTCATTGGGCAGCTCACAAATTGGAAGCCCTTTCCCATTACCGGCTGGCTCATGGTGAAGCTGTTGCGGTTGGAATTGCCCTTGATGTCGTTTATTCGGAACTGATGGGATATCTCGATACCTCATCCACGGAGCGGATTCTCAGCTTGT
>DUCD01000516.1 GCA_012959985.1 Verrucomicrobiales bacterium
CCTCATCTTCCCGCCTTTCCCCATTAGGACCCTCAGAGTGCCTTTCTCCGCGTCATAGTCCGAAGGTTTCAATGCAAGTGCTTCACTGATCCGCAACCCGGCTCTCCAAAGGACGACAACAAGAGCTTTGTTCCTGATTCCCGATACTGCTTTTGGTGAGCAGGCTTTGATGAGGGAGAGCACTTCGTCCTTTGTCAGAGGTTCCGGATTCCACTTTGATCCTTTTACATTTCCGATATGAGGTTTCATTCTTTTTCTCCTGCTTAGGTTGCCCGGTTTTACGGTCAGTTCAGTGTTGGTTCATTTTTGCCTCTAATCGCCGATATACCACAGTATAGACACACTATTAAATGATATCGTGACTATAATAGCACACAAAAGGGGTTCGACAAGGTGATTTCGTGTAAACGTGACTATTATACTGACTTGGTTGATCCAAAACGAAGACTCTATCGGGGAGAAGATGGGCGGAACCCAGAGGGCTTACCGGCCGATTCGGGGACTGGAAAAAAAGGGGCACTTTTCACAGATTTCCAAGTCACAATTTTAGGAGTTGAAGGACTGGAACAGGTCCACCACAAAACGGTTCTCCGCTTGCTCAAACATGGACTTCAGTAACTTCGGTATGGAAACAGACTAGTAACGGATCCCAGAGGCTTGCCTGGTCGATATTCAAACGCAATCTGACTGTTTACTTTGTGATCTTATGGTTTTGTTACTATGCCCCAGTTGATGTTTTTCTCATCCAACGTGGCCGTAACAATCAAACTCCAGTATGGAGTTCCATCAAAACCCCAGTGATGGAAAACAGTGTTCTTAGGAACGCTATCCGGAACATTGGAATGGAATCTGTTTGGCAGCCGCTCTATGCCCTCATATTCATTTTCTGGTATACCATATCGAGCCATTACATCTGCCATGGGTAACTTGTCGGCTATCATATTTCTCGCCTCTTGCTTTGCCGATTGAGTCATCCAGAAAGCTGGACCGAAAAAGATCAATAGAACAAGGGCAATGATGGCTCCGCAGCCGATTCTTGGGATATTGCTTTTCATTGGATCATTCTAAACCGACAATATGACGAAACCAATTCTATTCGGATTCGACAGCTTCAGCACCGGGCTTGCCACTCTCAAGGTTCATCATCAGCCCCAAGTTGCCCTCCCCATGTGATCGCATGGCGGGGCCTTCGTTTCTTTGGGGATGGGTAGCGCATTTGTGGAAGGAATGATCCAGCACGGTGTCACGATGGGCGACGCTGAAGTGAGGAGAAGGGTGATTGTGGTGAGACGGGCCAAAAGGGACCCGCGCGGGGTCGCCCACCCATCGATCATATCAATAATTACCTCCCTATGCGCTGTTCAGGCCCATGCCGCCCAATGCCAATTCCTTGGTGAATTACCGGGGACTCATTGGATTACTCCCGGAAATTTCACCGCACTCTTTCCGCGTGACCACCATCACTGCCCTGCTTGAACGAGGATGTCCAGTATCTCGGCAATCATGCCGACCCACGGACAATCAGGCTTTATGACCGCCGGAAGCGAAAGGTCACCCGAAACATTGTTGAGAGAATTCCGACGTATGAAAATAGTGAGGGGTGATGGAGTCGGTATCAATCAAGTTTTATTTTGATTGAGTCCAAGAATTTATGCATATGCTTCTGGCATAAGCTGTCCATTTCCATAGTGCAAACGGCTTGAACGATTTGCTGTCCGACTAAATACATCCGCATGCCCACCAAAAACCGTTCTCCGATTTTCTTTATGTCCGTCTCACGCCCTGCGTATCCATCAAGGGATATCTCTGAATCGGAAACCAATTTTCCATCAACCCCAACCACCCCTTTCAAACCTCGATCTAAAACAGCTTCGCTGTCAGACAAATCCAAAATATCTGGAAACTCTGCAAAGGTTAGAACAAAAACTGCGTTTGACGACGAATTCACCGTGAATTCGTGAATGATCACCTTCCCCGTCTTCGTATCTTGGGTATTTGTGCGTCCCGACGGTTGGGAAGGCATAAGAATCGTTGCAATGCCTTCCGGTGGTGAAAGCCTGATCCATTCAGCAGTCGCGCCGCATGTGCAAACGTCGTTCTCAGCCCACGGTGGCAATTTTTTGGAGCATGCAGTAACAAACAGAAATAGAGAACCCAAAATGAAAACATTAATTAGATTTTTCATATCATCCTATCCACAGGCATACCATAGGGAAATGGGAAAAAGGGTTGGTCAATGAGTTTTTTCCTGCCACTCAGCAGGGATGAAAAATATAACAAAACGCCAAAAATCAACCCGTTCTAAGTTTACTATTCTTAAACACCTTTGCCAGCCTATTCTCTCACATATGGTTTCCAAGTTAGCGCGGAAACATGAAGTCCGCAAAAAGGCCCGTAGGTTCAGCCCGTGGAGTCATGTGGTGAGCAGAACGGTGTAAAAGGAACTCCGAAAAACCCTTGATTAAAAGGGCGGATACGCCGCTCGGGGGGGGGTTGAAGAGGCCGGATAACACAAGGTTCGCGCCTATTAGATTCCAATTAAATCTACTGATATTGTGGTTTTTGTTAAATATAGCTTGCTTCTGATCCATGGGCCGCAAAAAATTTTCATGGTCAATGTTAACTTAACTAACTCTCAAACATATAACAAGTTTTTTGAACCCATATTTGCTCTTTTGGGTCAATCTCGTCACGGACATTCCTGCCCGGAACTTCCCGATAGCCATTGGATTCAAATGGGTGTCAACCGATGCATTCTTGAGCCCACTACAGGGCGGGGATTTCTTCAGCGGTACAATCCATTTTTCAAAAAGTCGCCGTCGGTGGGCCTTTTCTTTGAAGCCCTCAAAAGCCCGCGACGCCTGAACCATTGTAAGGAACTCAACGGACTTCTCTGCAATAAAGTCCGGCGCACGCTACCGGATCCACTGGCCGAGTTTGATGAATTGAAAAAGTTTGATGTCTATGCCGGTGACGGCCATTGGCACGGTGCTGCAGCCCATGACCCATTCAAGGATGGTCGCAAGTGGGCCGTCGGACATTTCTACACCCTGGATCTGCGATCCCACTGCCTGAGTCACATGGAAACGGCCGATGAAGTGGAACGAAAACATGAGCATGACATGCGTGCACTGAAGCGTCAGACCCTCGAGCAATTGCGGCAGAAGGCTCCCAAAGGTCGCAAAGTCCTTTACGCCTGGGATTCTGCCTGCATCGATTTCAACCAATGGGATGAATGGAAACGCGGGGGCGTCTATTTTCTCACTCGCGCAAAAGAAAACATGGCTTATGAAATCCAGAAAGTGCTGCCCGTGGATTACAGCAATCCAATCAACCGTGGTGTTCTGAGCGATAAGCTGATTCTGTCCTCGGCGGGGACGCTACTTCGCCTCATCCGATGCGAGGATCCGGCTACGGGAACAATCCACACATTCCTGACCAATGACCGGACTGTATCGGCGGGTCTACTGGCACAGATTTACAGGATGCGGTGGGACGTGGAAAAAGTGTTCGATGAGTTCAAAAACAGTCTCAAAGAACAGAAAGCCTGGGCAAGTTCAGAGAATGCCAAAACCATGCAGGCAAATTTCCTCTGCTTGACTCACAACCTGATACTCCTCATGGAAGATCACATGGAAAAATCCTTCAATGTTATTAATACCGCGGAAAATCAAAGACGCGAAGAGCGATTGACAAAGATGAAAAAGACGGCCGCCAAAGCTGGCCGGGAAGTTTCATCAATGTATGATTACGTCAAACGGTTTACGAAACGAAGTGTGAAATTCATTCGAGCTCTGAGTGCCTTTTTCTTTATATACGCACCCCTGAGCCATACTGCTGCCTATCTGATCGACCTCTATGCTAAGTTATAATTCAAACCTTTTACACCGTTCACGTAGGGAACGCACGTTTGAACTACAGTGATTGGCTTTTGGACTATTTTGCCTTCACTTATGAATCATTGAGCTATAAAGATAAAAGTAAGTATTACTTTAATAACGACCTCGCAGTTCAACAGCGTCATTATAACAAACTTTACGAACGATCTAGTGTCTCTAGTTATTTACAGGAGTATAGCGATGATCAAGTTGTTAAATTAAAACAGCAAGAGTACAGATTGATTTCCGATTATACAACAATGTCGAGAGCTTATGCCTATCAAAATAGATACAATAAATTCAAAAGGGATTGGAAAGCTTTGATTGAAACTGCCCCTCTTCTGAAAACTTCAGAAAATAAATTAGAGTTTTATAAGAAAGGAATTGAATCATACCCTTTTGTGTTTGGTTTCTGGAAGGAATTAGCTATGTTGCTAGTGAATCAATACAATGATTTTGATAAGGCGGATTCATTAATAGTTGCGTACCTAAACCAAGTCTCCGTTGAAAAAAGTAAATTATTTAGAAGACCGGGCATGGGAGCCATCATACACTCAATTCCAAACCCACAGAAATTTTCAGGGTTTAAATATGGAAGGATATATTTATTGAACGGGAAAGTTGTTGAAATAAGCAAGGTTTTTATGGATTCAATCAAACATTACAATGCTTTGTTCGAAACAGGATTGTTTGTGGAAGAATATTTTTAACCATTAGTCTTTTCTGTAATGATTGGCACAGGAGAATGAAGAAGACTTCAATACCTCCATCCTCATCGAACTCATAATCAAAACCAATCAAGCTCAGTAGGAGGCTTTTCCCGGAATCACGCCTCTTACCCCACCCCTTGGATCTTTTACATCACCTTTCCGTCTGGGAATAAGGTGAACGTGGCAGTGCATTATGGTTTGTCCAGCAGCTTCCCCGGAATTAATCCCAATGTTGAAACCTTTTACTTTCGGAAACTCCGTTTCGATCTCCTTTCGAGAAATCTGTATCAAATGCTGAACTGCCTGATTCTCAGCTCCAGTCATATCGAAGTATTCCACAAAATGCCTCTTTGGAATAACCAAACGATGTCCTTTAGTCACGGGGTATTTATCGTGACAGACATAAGCTAAATCGTTCTCAAGAAGAATTGATCCGGGGTCACTTTTCCTCTGACAAAATAGACAATCTGGATCTGAACTCGGCGGCAATTTCCGATAATCAGTCTGGTCCTTGTTGCCCTTAGTCCTGTTGCACTTGGAACACAACACTTGCAGGTTCTCATAATCTGTTTTACCGCCCTTTGACCTTGGTATTATGTGGTCGAAGATCGCAGGGATCCCTTTTGCATTTAAGCTGACTAGTGCCTCAACTTCGTTTTGCATTCGGCATCTACGTTCCTTAATTTTCTGGTTCTCGGGAAGCATCTCCTTTAATGCACCCAAAGAGCCGGTTTCTCTATTTTGGACTTTAGTAACAGATCCTTGTCCACCTTTTTGCTCCAAACCATCAAGAGGTTTCCATTTAGAAATCCATTCCGCTTTATCCGTAGCCATAATTCTCTATTGTTTCAAATGATCAGAGTATTTCAACTTCTCCTCAATTGCCTGCTTGGCTTCAACTCAATCCTTCCGATCAGTTCCATCCGGAATTGGTGTTGGTGAAGGCCGATTGCCCTTTTTCTATTCCGCGCCTCCTTCAGTAATACTGGATGATTCAGTCCGACACAGGTTGGGGCTTCGTTCATGCAGGTGGCAGATTCATCTCCCCAAGAGGTTTTGGTTGCCAACCTTCCAGACAAGAAAGTCCATCAAACGAACGATATGACAGCTCTGTAACCCTTTATCTTTCGACTTGAATCTTTCGAGGATAGTAAAAATGCGCTTATCCTTTCCCCATTCTTCGTAAGTGCTCTTAATCTCCCTCAGGTGCCGCTCAAACCAGTCGATTTTATTGTCAATATTTATGTAAGTATAAGGCAATTTCTCACCGAGCAAGTCTCGCACATGAACATCATCAATCGGACTACTTTCAACATGGATATTTACAAGCTTAGATACAAATGAGGCTTGAAAACCGTGACCTCCCTCAACCAGAAGATGCAGTATTTTGGAGTAGTCCGCGCCATTGCCATCGATACCAGTCCGGGAGAACAATATCTCAAAAAACTTGTCTTTAAAGTCTGGCTTCACAAAGGGGTCCATCCCGTAGTATCTGGAAAATAAAGATCTAAATTTAACACGTGCTTCACCTGACTCGTCCTGAATCATTTCCTTTAGTTCTAAGTAAGGACAATAATCGCAGTGACAAATCAGATTCTCCGCCTGCGCAAACGCAACGACATGCCTCTTCTCCAGCTCCATGGTTTCAGATTCAATTATTCGGTGGTAAGCCTACTCGCAAAGGCCAGCTTGAGCAGCTATTGCTGTGCATCGAGCCTCGACTTATAACCGATAATGCACATCCACGGGTTAAGGCGCCATCATTATTTCCTTCGGGATGAGGCAGGGGTGGCGAGACAGCATGGATTCCGAGATGTCGCACTGCTTTCATAATCCTGGGCATTGGCAGGGGTGCGGTTGATCAAGGGGATGTCTTTGTTCGTCGAAGCTGCTCTTGCCTTTCATCAGCTCTTTTTATATCTTTAAGTCCAGATTCAGGAATAAAGGATTTTCACCTCGCCACTCTGTGCGGTCGTAGACTCCATGTTCCTCAAATAGAAATGATAATTCGAGATGAAAAAGGGCGAGTCTCCTTCGGTCAGTGGGATTACGTAATTCAAGTCCTCATCATTCTAAGCCTGATTGCATTTGCCATAGAGACTTTACCGGATCTTAGCGACAGTTGGAAAAAAGGGCTGAGAGTTTTGAAATCGGGACCGTCTCAGTCTTCACAATTGAATACCTTTTTCGGATGGTTTTATGCAGGCCGCGTTTCTCCTATGGGTTCTCCTTTTTTAGGTTTGTAGATTTACTGGCCGTCCTGCCATTCTATATTTCCGCCGGAATAGATCTCCGGTCATTGAGAGCGTTCCGTCTGCTGCGACTCTTCCGCTTGCTGAAACTTGCCAGGTACAGCTCGGCGATGCAGCGATACCATCGGGCTTTTCTGATCGCACGGGAGGAGTTGGTCCTCTTTGGAGCCACCGCACTCATCATGCTTTATCTTTCCTCGGTGGGCATTTACTATTTCGAGAATACCGTGCAACCCGACAAATTCGCATCCATTTTCCACTGCATGTGGTGGTCCATCTCTACATTGACAACAGTCGGTTATGGAGACACCTATCTGAACTTCAAATGATTCAACATCTTTCATTATGTCCGAACTCTTGGAGATGTAACCCCTCTTTTGACTGAAGTGGAATAGATTGGCAATTGCTGTCCGGAAGTTGTTCCGTGTGCGGTTGGAACACTGCAATGAGGATAGCCAGTCAGTTATCACATTGGCAGTCACGTTGTGAATCTCAGTTTGAAAGTCGTTACTGAACCTTCGGAGCCTCCCGGTAAGGTCCCTGACATGATGAGAGCTTTTCTTTTGGTCGGTTCGGAATTGAAGGAGTTCCTCAACGGCATCACCAACCTTTATCGGAACGACCTGCTTAACAATGTTGTCTCGATAAAACCGGCAGGCTTCCAAAATTGTTGAACCGTCTCCCAGAATTTCGTATGCCTCTTTAAACTGCTCGCAGACTTGGTCAATCTGCAGTGGAATCCCTTCGACAGCTTCAACCGCCCTGCGAAGAATCACAATTTCACGGCTGGTGAGTTTTTCAACTTGCGCCTCTCCATGTGCCAGCTTCCTCTCAATTTCGGCTTTCAGGCGAACTGCTTTCGGCTTAGAACTGAAGTCCTTGGTGAACCGTTTTCCACCGAGACTGTAGCGGACTGTGAACCGTGTCTTACCGGATTTTTGAGCGGTGTAAATGTGGACAGCCGTAGACCTTGCCATTCATGAAAATAACATAAAGGAGGCATTTAGGCTACACGAAAAGTGTCAGAAACTGTCAGAATTGAAGGGCCTAATTTACGTAAGTTATTGATAGAGATGGTGCCGATGGAGGGGATCGAACCCCCACTCCCTTGCGAGAACCAGATTTTGAGTCTAGCGCGTCTGCCAATTCCGCCACATCGGCGCACCTTATATCCAACGAGTTACGTCAACAGTTACCTGCTGACATTGACGCTGTGCTAGTTTTTGTGCTAGAGTTACGGCATGATAAGCCCTGCAACCGTATGCAAGCCGACCACTCCGGCCAAAACTGAGAAACGTCATAACGTGAGGGCAACCTATCACAAGGTTTTTGATCAACGCAAGCGCGTAAGGTCCCAAAAGTCGATTACACAAATATTCATGCGGCTTTTCGGTGATAGTAGTTTAACATTCCGCCCAATCGACTGCGGCAGCTGATTACTCCATCACAATCCTGTTCTTCGGCATTAAATTGGATGATCTTGTTTCCAATCCCCTGATGCGGACGTTCACGGTTGTAAAAGATTTCCACCTCAGAAAGTGCTCTTCGCAGTGAACTCTCTCCAAAGAAAATAATTCGGTCTACGCAGAGCTCTTTGGCAGTTCTCACCCAGCGCTCTGCGAAAGAATTCAAATTGGGACTTCGCCGGGGAAGTCGAATGGTTTTCACACCGCCTCCACCAAGGATCATCTTGAATGCCTTCGAAAACTGCGGGCCTCGATCATGGATCAAATATTTGTATTCGGTGAGAAATCCATCCAAGCAATCCGTTAAATTTCGGGCGATCTGTTTCATCCAATCGTCGCTGGGTTCCGGAATGATTCCCACTATCTTTACCTCTCTGGTTGCCAGGCGAATGACGAACAACACATGGTAGCGGATCAAACCTCGCGCTGTCCAAACCTCCGTCGTGAAGAAGTCTGTCGCAGCCATCACATCCCAATGACTCTTGAGGAACTCCGACCAGGTCATTCCCTTCTTGCGATCCGGCGCGGGCTCTATCCCTGCCTTCTTCAGCACTCGCGCGATTGTGCTCCGCGATACTTCGTGTCCCAAATGCAGTAATGCCCCCTCAATAGAACCATAACCCCAGTTTCGGTTTTCTGTCGCAAAGCGAACAATCAATTCCGTAATGTCGACTTTGGTCCCCGGCCGCCCTATGCGTTTCTTGCTTGAATCATACTTCGCAGCTACCAAGCGCCGATGCCACGCCAGCAAGGTCTGCGGCGTGACAAGATTTGCGATCTCCTTGAGCTTCCCTAACTTCAGCTTCTTCGCCTTCCTTGCTAGACGTGCCCGCTGATCTTCGGTGAAACGCAGACGTTTTCCACCAACATGTTCCTTGAGCACGTGGATTTCCTCACGCAGATAATCGATCACCACTTGCTGCTAGCGATTCATCCAGCCGGCAAAGCATATTAAAACAAAACGAAATGGATCCATCGCTTTCAATACTACTCAATCCAGCCAAAATCGCCATTCTAAAACTCCGCTCCCCGTCTTCGCAAAGACTCCATTTTCAACGATTTGCAAATTGTAAGCGACTTTTGAGACCTTACGGGTTCGAAAAGGCGTTTTAAAAGAGAGTTGAAATTG
>DUCD01000517.1:0-4317 GCA_012959985.1 Verrucomicrobiales bacterium
CGCTGGGACAGCGAGTCCTACCTCGCCAATTGTATCAATGAAGATTCCTGCTTGCACCGACCAACGGCTTCTTCCAAGATTCACGAATGTACTGTTCTGTCAGGTATGGGGTGATGAGTTTTCGGGAATTCGTTTGGATTGCCCTGATGACCTCGCTTATTGCCGTTTCCCTGGAGGCTGATATTGACTGTGAGGGCACTTATGGGGGCCATCTTCAGGGAGTCGCCACCGATGGAACCTCCCTTTACTGGGCTCACACTGTTCAGTTGGTGAAGACCGATCTTCTGGGGCGTCTCCAGGTAAGCATCGATGTTCCCTCTCATCATGGGGATCTGACCTACAACGAAGGCAAAGTCTATGTGGCTGTTGAGCTGGGGAAATTCAACCAACTGCCGGGAAGTTCCCGGCCATGGGTTTACGTGTATGACTCAGCCGATCTCAAGCTTCTTGCAAAACATCGGGTTCCTGAATTGGTTCACGGTTGCGGTGGCATTGCTTTTCATGATGGACGTTTTGTTGTGGTCGGAGGGCTTCCATCGACCTTTGCCGACAATTTTGTGTTTGAGTATGACCAGGATTTTCGTTTTGTCAGACGGCATCGACTGCCCAGTGGTCAGACTCATTTAGGCATTCAGACGGCGGCCTACCTGGAGGGTTCCTGGTGGTTCGGTTGTTACGGGAGTCCCGATAATCCCGGCCTGCTCCAAGTGGATCAGGATTTTAATCTTATCGGTTCATCAAAGGTCGATTTCAGTTATGGAATGGCGCGATTGGACGATCTGGTCCTCCTGCGCGGGGCTTGCTTTGAAAATAATCGAAGAGGCCGTGTCCTGTTGGAAAGTGAACCTCCTGAAATGGAACCGATGAAGAAGACGCAGATCCGCGTGGTCGCCTATAATGTTTTATTCGGTATCTGGGCAGAACCCGAACGGGTTGGTGAAATGCTTCGTGCCCATGATCCGGATGTGGTCGGATTCAGTGAAGTTCCCGGCGGAGACTGGACAGAGCGTGTCGGTGAAGTTCTCGGATTGAAGTATAATGTTGTTGGTGAAATTTCCTCGGCCAACCACAAAGATAAATACAAATCCATCCTCAGCCGTTCACCGTTGAGCAACATTCAGGAAAATGAAATTAATGCCGAGAAAGGCTGGGGGCCGGCTTCTACGGTGGCAGCCCAGACCTTGGTGCATGGAGTGCCTATTCGGGTTTATTCCACTCATATTCCCGGGAAGCCCTACGTTTCCGATAGTTCAGAGGGATCCGCAGCCCTCATCCTGTCGGAAGCAATTCATTCCACAGTCAGGACAAGCAATGTCCTTCTTCTGGGTGATTTGAACAACCTTCCAGGTGATGAACCTCTCAAGACCATTGAGGGTGCGGGATTGCAGTCAATGTGGGAAGATCTTGAAATGGATACTTCAAGGTTTAGCAGTCATAAACACATTGAAACTGGAAAGGAATCGGGCGTCATCGATCACATTTATTACGGAGGTCCATGGCCTGTCAGAGCAATCGACGGGGGTGTCATTCACAACGCATTCAATCCGGTTGATGAAGTTAAAGAGATGCCGCGTTACCTTGTGGAATGGAAACACTACAGCAAGCCCCTTTCTGATCACCGGCCGGTGAAAGCGGTGTTGGAATATCAGCGTTTGCCGGTGGAGTAATCATGATTTCTGACACCCGGAAGGAGCCGTCTTTGAATATTAAACGCTATTCACGTGAAGAAGAAAGATTAAATATCCTGTCCCATGGACTGGGCCTGGTGTTGAGTGTGCTGGCGTGCATTTTGTTGGTGGTTCATGCCGTTTCTCATGGAACGGTTTGGCATATCTTCAGCTTCAGCATTTTCGGATTCAGTTTGGTCACTTTGTATGCGGTATCAACCTGTTACCATAGCGCCACCAATCTGGAGTTTAGAATCAAAATGAAAATCATGGATCATTCGGCGATCTATGTACTCATTGCAGGATCCTATACTCCCTTTGCGTTGGTCACACTTAAAGGGAGCATTGGGTGGACCATTTTCTTTACCACCTGGGGAATGGCAGCCATTGGTATTACTCTGAAAATTTTCTTTACCGGGAGATACAGTCTGGTTTCGACCATCATGTATGTCCTGATGGGGTGGGTCATCGTTTTTGCCATTAAGCCGTTATTAGCAAGTTTTCCATTGCAGGGATTTTACTGGTTGGTGGCAAGCGGTTTGACCTACACCTTGGGCGCCGTGGTGTACAGCATAAAAACGATCAAAATGAATCATGCCATCTTTCATGTCTTTGTAATGATTGGAAGTTTTTGCCATTTTGTATCAGTGTATTTTTATGTGCTGCCTTAGTTGTCAGAGGTTAATGTGTGCCGTCGCGAACCGATGTCCATTTCAGTTTGATATGACTTGTTTACTTGACGGTGTGCATGGCGAATTGTTAATCGAAGGGAGTCTCGCCGTTTTTTTGGAAGAGAGGCTCTTCATCATGGTTTGTTTTATGAATCTTCTCGTGTCGAATCCAAGTCGTCGACCAGAAATTATATCATGGAGTCGTCACAGCCTGCTGTTCACGGTTCATCCAACCGGCGAGACAAAGGAGAATGAATTTAGTCCGCTCCATGGTTCACCTAGCGCCGAATATCGCCTGGTTTACGATCATGAATCCTGAAAATACCGATTCCGAACCCCCTCAATCCCAAGCGATTGAGGACGAATCGAATTTTTCTACACTGCGAGATTCTGACTTGTACACCGCAGACACTCACTCATGGAGCAATATTCAAGCGGATTTCACGGTTTCTCAATCCTGTTTTTCGGAAATCAGTCCAGATGTTACGGTTTCAAATTGAGGAATTTCTGGCTGATGAGTTATGGACGTTTTTTGAAAAGCCGATCATCTGAGCGACAACTTCGGCGAGGCCGACCCGCTGATCGAAGAAGCCTTGAACCGCGACACACTCGACAAGTTGAAGGTGTGACCTTATAATTAAATTTTCGGAAAATCACCATGACGCGTCTTGCACTGTCATGTAGAACGCCTTTAGGTGTTCCGATACCGAGCGACCCTAAACGATTATTTTGTGATGAGATTGAAGTTGATGCGTCGTCATCTATATAAATCGCTTGAGGAATCTTTGTTGGCATCCGCCGTGTTGCTTACGCTGACCATTGCGCATCCCTCACTTGCACACGCCGCTACACCGGTTGATTTCAAAACCCAAATCGCCCCGATTCTCGAACAGCACTGCCTGCGTTGCCACAACCCCGGCAATGCGAAAGCCGATCTTTCCCTGGCAACACTCGCCGACACGATACGCGGTGGCGAATCCGGAGCGGCAATTACACCGGAAGACGCCTCGCGCTCACGGTTGATCCGTATGATCACGCCCGACTCGTCAGGTCTGGCCGATATGCCCGAAGACACCGCGCCGCTGACGCTCGAGCAGATCGAGCTCTTGCATCACTGGATCGACGCCGGGGCTATATGGCCTGAAGACGTTCTGCTTCGTGAGCCCTCGAAGGCCAACCGATCCTGGTGGTCGCTTCAGCCGCTGTCCGACTCTGACCCGCCGCTTGTTCCCGATGACACGCCCACGGCGTGGCGCATAAACCCCATCGACCGCTTCGTGTTAACGCGTCTCTCCAACGCGGGGCTCACACCCAACGTGCCCACCGATCGGCACACGCTGCTGCGTCGCGTGACCTATGACCTGACGGGGCTTCCGTCGACGCCGCAGGAAACCGCGGATTTCCTCGCCGATGACTCGCCCGATGCTTACGCGAAAGTCGTCGATCGCCTGCTCGCCTCGCCGCGTTACGGAGAGCGTTGGGGGCGGCACTGGCTGGACGTAGTGCGCTTTGGCGAGAGCGTGGGTTTTGAGCAGAACTATATCCTCAACAATGCCTGGCCGTTCCGTGATTACGTCATCCGCTCGTTCAACGACGACAAGCCGTTCGATCGCCTGGTGCTTGAGCACCTGGCCGGTGACGTGATCGCCAAAGATGACCCGACCGCGGAGATCGGTACGGGCTTTCTCGTGTGCGGGCCTCACGACACCGTAAAGAATCAGGACGCCGCGCAGGCGGCTCAGATCCGCGCCAACACACTTGATGAGATCATCCGCGCCACCGGTGAAGCCTTCCTTGGGCTGACGATCGGCTGCGCCCGCTGCCACGATCACAAGTTCGACCCTATCCGTACCGACGACTACTACCAGTTTTACGCCACGTTTTCCGGAGTGAAGCACGGGGGACGCGTCGTCGCCACGCCGAAGCAAAAACGCGAGCGCGTTGCGGCGGTCGATCCGCTTAAACATGAACGCAGGGAC
>DUCD01000517.1:4327-9372 GCA_012959985.1 Verrucomicrobiales bacterium
TGATGGCGCAACGCAAACAAATCCAGAGAGACGTCGATGCACAAGTAATCGAACGCGAAGCGGAGATCGCCGCAACCTGGACGAGACCGGCTTTGAATCGCTACGGCACAGAGGAACGATTCGTCCCGACCGAGGCGAAGTTTGTTCGCCTAACTGTTCTAGGACGGGACGACAACCCCAACACACGTACCAATTACCGCATCGACGAGTTCGAAATTTTTGATGGTGTCGGTCGCAACGTGGGGCTGGCCTCCGCCGGAGCCGTGGCCCGGGGGGCGAGCCGTATCGCTGAGGATTTCGACGGGGCTTACAGCGTGAAGCTGGTCAATGACGGGCGGTTTGACAGGCGCTGGATCGCCGAGGATCCGGAGCTGACGATCGAACTTGCCAGACCGACCCGAATCGAGCGCGTGGTGTTTTCTTCGGATCGGAATCAAGCGTTGCCCCAGGATGGTAAGATCACGTTGTTCGTTGGGGATTACCGACTGCACGTCTCCAACGACGGAGAGACCTGGCATGAAATCGCGCATTCGTTTGATCGTGTGCCGAAAACAGAAAAGCTGCGCAAGATGCGTTTGTTCAAAGCGGCGCTCACCGGTAAGCAACTCGAGTCGCTTCAAGCGATTGATCAGGCGGTGCGCGCGCTGGATAAGAAAATCGCCGCGGTCCCCGCGCTACCCAACTGGTGGGCCGGTCAGTTCAACGCGGGGGACGGACCGTTCCACGTGTTCAAAGGCGGCAGCCCGCAGCATCCCGGAGCGGCCGTAACGGCGGCGAGCCCGTGGACGTTGGGGAAGGTCACCGCCGGTTACGCGTTGCCGGCCGACGCGCCGGAATCCGAACGTCGCCTGGCGCTGGCGCGTTGGATCGTCGCACCGGACAATCCGCTTACCCCGCGCGTGCTGGCGAATCGGCTGTGGCATTACCACTTCGGGACGGGCATCGTGGACACACCCAGCGACCTGGGCTTCATGGGAGGACGCCCAACCCATCCGGCGCTGCTGGACTGGATGGCGCGGCAACTCATCACTGACAACTGGCGACTCAAGCCGATGCACAAGCGGATTGTGATGTCCGCAACGTATCGACAATCGTCTGACCACCGAGACGACGCGGCGAGCGGCGACGCCGACTCGCGCCTTCTCTGGCGTTTCCCGCCGCGGCGACTCAGCGGCGAGGAGTTGCGCGACACCTTACTGGCGGCGGCCGACCTCCTTGACCACGCTGGCGAACATGGTGGACCCGGGTTCCGACTCTATCATTACTTTCGAGACAACGTCTCGACATACACACCGCTCGACCAGCACGACGCATCCACCTACCGGCGGGCCGTCTACCACCAGAACGCGCGCGGGCAGCTCGTGGACCTTATGACCGAATTCGACTGTCCGGACCCCACCGCTGCCGCGCCGCGCCGCGTTTACACCACCACACCCCTTCAGGCCCTCACCCTGCTCAACCACTCGTTTACGATGAATATCGCGGAGTCGCTCGCCAAACGTACGCAAAAGGCTGAGGACGACGCGGTAGATTTCGGGCCGGCCGTCCTTCGTATGCACGAGTTGCTAGGACTTCTGCCCCCATCCGCACAGGAACAAACTCAAGCCTTGCACTTCGCGCAGACTCACGGCCTCGTCGCTCTGGCTCGCGTCCTGCTCAACACCAACGCGCTGATCTACCTGGACTAAACCGATGCATATGCCGTCCTCCAACTACGAACAATCTATAGCGCTCTCGCGGCGTGCGTTTTTACGTTCGACGACGACAGGCATGATGGGCCTGGGCCTCCATCATCTGCTGGCCGGTGATTCGCGGGCAGCGACACCGGGTCGCGCATCGAATCTGCCGCACTACGAAGCCAAAGCCAAACGCGTGCTTCAGATCTTCTGCCCCGGGGCCGCGTCGCACATGGACCTGTGGGAACACAAACCCGAACTCGAAAAACGACACGGACAACCCTTGCCCGGCGAGGAAAACTTCGTCTCCTTCCAGGGGGTGAACGGCAACCTGATGAAGTCGCCCTGGGCGTTTAAACCCGCGGGGCAGACCGGCAAGATGGCCAGCAACCTGCTGCCGCATATGGCGCAGCATGTCGACGACATCGCCTTCGTACACTCGATGACCACCACCACCAATACCCACGGCCCCGGCTGCATCCACATGAACACGGGACACCCCACCGAGGGCTTCCCCGCGGCGGGCTCATGGATCAGCTACGCGCTCGGTAGTGCCAACGAGAATCTGCCGACCTACGTCGCCATCCCCGACATTCGTGGCGAGCCACCCAACGGCAAGGCCAATTGGTCCAACGGTTACCTGCCCGCCAGGCATCAGGCCATCGCCATGGCGGCGCACCTGCCGATCCGCAATCTCGCCACGCCCAGCGGCGTCAGTGCCGCCGCCGAGCGCGACACCCGACAATTGCTCGATGAACTCAATCGGCGCCATGCTAGCAAGCGCCACGCGTCCAGTGAACTGACTGCCCGCATCGGGGCCTACGAACTCGCGGCCCGCATGCAGCTTTCCGCGCCAGAGGTGATGGCGATCGATCACGAGCCCGCGTCCACACATCAACTTTATCCCACGGGGAGTCCCAATCCCCTCACAGCCGCCTACGCACGCAACTGTATCCTGGCACGTCGCCTGTTGGAGCGCGGCGTGCGTTACGTCAACCTGTATTGCGCTTCGCGAGCATCCGGGGCCGACGGCCTTCTCAATTGGGACGCGCACCGTACACTGAAATCCGATTACACGCGGCACGGCGCCGTCTTCGACGAACCGACCTCCGCCCTGTTGATGGACCTGAAGCAGCGTGGGCTTCTCGACGACACGCTTGTGCTGTGGACCACCGAGTTCGGACGCATGCCAACTCATCAGGCAGGCACCAGCGGACGCGACCACAACCCCGACGGCTTCACCTGCTGGATGATGGGTGCCGGCGTGAAACCCGGCGTGAGTCATGGCGCGACCGATCCCTTCGGGCGTCGCGCCGAACAGGATGTGACCACGGTCTGGGATTTCTATGCCACGGTCCTGCGCCTTCTCGGACTGGAACATACCGAACTGACGTACTACCACAACGGTTTTAATCGCAGACTGACGGATGTGCACGGGAATGTGATAAAATCTATCCTCGCATAGCTTTACATACCCAAGAAGCACACGTTTCAATGAAATGCGGCAATCGATAACTTCCATGACTTTAAAATGGCCCGGTTCATCAGGCCGTTCTTTGCGCAATCGTTCGATAAACCTTCGTGCATCGGGAATCAACGGGACTCGACGTATTTTCCAATTTTTAGTAGCAGTTTTCACGTCGCCGCGAACTACAACTTCGCCTTTCTGGAAATTGATGTCATTCCAGGTAACATTCGCGGCTTCTGATTTGCGACGGAGCCCAGTGAACGCGAGGAACTGAATCAGGTCCGCAGCAGCATTCGAGAATTGTTTGTTGTTTCTGTGGACATGCTGAACGATTTTTTGGAATTCCTCGGAGCTGGGAAGTGACAACGGATTCTGAGGGTTCTTAACGCGCTTGACTCCTGTCAACGGGTTGGGGTAGGGGGCTCCGGTTTCTTCGATTCCGACCGAAACAGAAAGACGGAGGATTGCGATTACGTTATTGAAAACAGAAGGGCTGTAGGATGCTGATAATGTCTTTGCCCACTTTAGGCAGTCGGGTATATTTAATTTGAAGATTTTCTTTCTGAGCACCTCGGGCCATGAGCGGCGGATGCCCTCTACGCAGAACTCCCGGTACGCGACAGTGCGGGGTTTGATTCCGCGGTCGTTTCGGACGCGGTCAAGATGAAGATCCATCGCAGATTGAACTGAAATCTCGGGATTTTCTGCTTTCAATCCCCTCAAAGCCATCTCACGTTGCTCTTTAATGAAAACTGCAAGCCGAAGTTTGGTGACGGATTCGGTCTTTGTTTTCAGGGATTTAACAATAAGCTTGCCTTGGATTCGGGCTCGGGCAAAATAAACCTTTGAGGGGAGGTGGCGAATGAGATTTGCTACACGGGATTTTCCCCATTTATGCTGTTTTATGCTCACTTTCACGGTGATGGTATAGAACGAAGCAAGTCCGAGTTATTTTAAGTTTTGCAAGTGTTTGAATAAGAAGTAGTTGGAAGGGTGGCTGAGTGGTCGAAAGTACCTGACTCGAAATCAGGCGTAGGTTAACCCCTACCGGGGGTTCGAATCCCTCCCCTTCCGCCATTTGGTGTATCTAGTTTATTATTAATGTTTTAACTAATCTGTTACTCATGTTTTATATTGAAGTTACAACTAACTGCATTGTGTCAATGGTGTTCAATCGCATCAATGATGACATTATTGAGGAGTAGGGGAGGCATTGAACGACTAAGCGGTTGCTCTACTACAGAGGCTGTTTCTTCAGTTTGAAACTGTCGGCTTCAGGACTTGTCCGAGTTTCTGCATAACTTCAGGTTTTAACCGATGAAAATGACCTGAATAAGGTAATTATCCCAGCAATGAAGGTGTGAAAATAACCCTTTAAGGAAATCTCCCTATACAGAGGGGTAAAACGTCAACCCATTAGGGTACATTCGACACCTATTGATGGGATTTTGATGTTTTTAATACCGTAAGTCTGTCCCGAATGGCACTAAGTTAAGGATGTGGATCGATGGAATTCCTGGGCAATTGAGTCTGGGATTGACATGACCAGAACGATGTCAAATCCGGCCTCACCGCGGCCAGCTTCAGGTTTGAAAAGGCCCTGGACATGATTTTGTTCCTGAAGCCGGGGGCGTCGACCCCGGACAATGAAAACCCAATTAGGACGGAACAAAATGCCTTAGCTTAGTGCCACTCAGGCCTGTCCCCGAATGCACTAAGTTAAGGAGGTTACGGCGTGCTGTCCCAGCGCGCCGCAACCAGTAATGAATACTGGATAGTCGGGGTGGTTTTCAATGCTCCTGCTTAATTTCATTGCTCAGCCGTTGTAACCGTTCACAGGTTAGACAAGGTATGAGTTGAAGATTCCTTGAATCAGGATGGATTGACGGCAGATACGGGCA
>DUCD01000518.1:0-7854 GCA_012959985.1 Verrucomicrobiales bacterium
GGTATCCGTAGGCTCGCACGGGTGCTGAAGCCACACTTAAGCGGAATTTCAAATGGGCAATTCTGATCTCTCGATTCAGCCATTTTACTTAGTTCCGTGCTTATATCCCCGCACATTTAATCGTCATCATTTAAGATTACAGGGAAAATTAAGGCTTGTATTGCTTGGGAATGTCCACGAATGTGCAATTGTTGTCTGATTGGATGAGACTAATTCACAGAGTCACCACATTGCCGTTAATGGCGCTTTATCTCCTGATGAGTTTTGGAGGTTCAGGTGGTGTTGTGCTATGCCTGGGTGAGGATGGTCATGTGGGGATCGAGCTCGAAAAAAACGGTTCCTGTGTGGAATCGTCAAATCAAGCGACGGAATCTCTCGATTGTCAGATAGACAATGAACCGCATTGTCACTGTGGGCCTTGTCTGGATATCCCGCTTGGTATTAAAACGGCTGGAGTACGGTCGGCATCCTTTCGAGATTCTTCTTATTGGTCGAAAATTCTAGCATCTGGCTTTTCGCATGAATACCGGCCCTTCCTACCCAAGCAGGCAAAAACGACAAAAGCAGCCTATCTTATTGCACCTCCTTCCGTTAATCAGACGATTCTTTGTCTGCGGACAGTCTTCCTCCTCCTCTGATTCTTACTTCAGATTCCGCATGAATTACAGTTAGGCTCAGCCAGATTGATTTCTGGGCGGGTCGGAGTTCACGATTAGTCTCCTCAATGGTTTAGCGAAATTCAATTGAGAGATTGATATGGAAAGAAATTGTGAAAGGTAAGGATTAACTATTTTTATCTAACCATTCCATCTGCGCGGTGGATCCAGCTTTGAACATTTTTTCTCAATCGATTTTATGAACAAAAGAATAGTATTATTGTGTCTTTTTTTGTCGGCTCTTTATAGTCGGAATTGCATGGCTTTGGATGAATCCTCTTCTGTTTCAGAAACATCGGCATCCTTTGAAAGTTTTGTTGCCGAAGTTCTGGAAGGGAATCCCGAACTTCAGTTTTATGAAGCTGAAATCGGTGTGGCCAAGGGAGGTCGCAGGCAAGCTGGAATCTATCCCAATCCCGAACTGTCTACCGGAATTGGGCAGAAGCGTTTATCTGGAGGCGGACTATCCGAAGAAGGACTGGCCTGGAGTGTCTCAGTTATGCAGACATTTGAGTATCCCGGACGTATTGTTCTAAGGAAAACGATTGCAAATCATGATGTTGAGCTTGCGCAACTGGGGCTTCAGCAGTTTCAGACAGCCTTGAAAGCGCGGGCGAATGAGGTTGCCTTTGGCCTTCTCTCAACTCAACGAAAAGCGGAGGCGAGCACTGAAGTGGCTGAAAGACTTCGTGAATTAAGCGAAATGTTGGTGCAGCGGGATCCCGCAGGAGTCACTCCCTTAATTGAGATTCGAGTTGTCAGTTCAGCGGTTGTTGTATTCAGGAAAAGGGCCATTGAAGCGAGCCAAGAGCTGCAATCTGCCTTGTTTGAAGCAAATCTTCTACGGGGAAAACCACTTGGAACATCATTGAAGATTGAGGACTTTACGGTTCAACTGCCTAGTCCCCCCTCTCTTGAAAGACTGCTGGCCGCTGCACAAAGAAATAACTTCGAATTGAAAATGCAGCAAATTGAGCTGGAGCAGCAAGGATTCAAGGTCAAGCTCAGCCACAATGAGAAGTGGCCGGAAATATCGATTGGACCGTTTATTTCTCAGGAAGATGCCGGGGAGCGCGAAACGATAGCTGGAATCGGGATTTCTCTTCCCCTGCCATTGTGGAATGGCAATGCCGGAAACATCGCAGCGGCTAAATCACGTGAACTTCAAGCAAGGACTTCACTCCATTTGATACAATTAAAAGTCGAACAGACAATCATGGAGCTCTCGCTTGCCTACCGATTGCGATTGAACGAGCTGAACCACTGGGGAGACGACGTTCTGAATTCCTTTCAGGAGGCTGCCGAATTGGGTGACCGGCATTATCGTTTGGGCTCCTTACCTATTGGGACTTACATGGAGCTACAACGGGAATATCTGGATGCTGTTGAAGCGATTGTTGAGCTTCAGGTCGAAGCCATTGAGGCCAGAGAGCAGTTGGAAGTTCAGACAGGTCTTGCCTATGCCCAGTGGAATGCTGAGGAGGAAGTGGAATGAGCATGCTGAATGTTCGGACGGTTATACAGTCGTTGATTTGTGGGTGTTTATTGACCGTAAATCAGGGTTGTGATGGAGAGCATTCCGATGAGGACAGTCACCATCACGATGATCATAATCCAATTAAGACCGAAGAGAATGGATTTGGGCACGAGCATGAAAAAGCCCATGCACACGAACATGAAGAGGATGGAGGCGCTGAATTTGATGTTCACTCCGGCCTGCTGGTGTCAGAAAAAGCCGGGAGGCAAATCGGACTCCAGACAACGAAGATCAGTGAACAAAGGCTTGCGCTTCAATTCACAGCGACGGCTCAGGTTTTTCAACAGTTCCGTTCTGATGAAACAGGACAATCCACTGCCCGTGCCTCTGCCATTATTCCTGAGAAGAACAGCAAATTTCTCGAAGTTGGAGATCCAGTGGAAGTCCACTCCTTAACTGCATCCGGACCCTCTGTGAACGGGCGACTGGTCCGTCTCGACAGATTGGCAGCTCGCGCTATAGGTCAGGTGGAAGCCATCCTGGAGGTATCGGACTCGCAAGATTCCATGGTTTTCGGATCGTTTCTTGAAATTACTTTTCGCGGTGAGGAACAGAATGTCTTTGCCATTCCGAAATCTGCGCTGCTTGACGCGGCTTCCGGTAGGTTTGCCTATGTTAAAAAGAAGGGTAGATACCTCAGAACGCCTATCAGGATGGGTGCTTCAGGGAAAGGCTTTGTTGAAATTGTAGAAGGTTTGAATCCTGGAGATGAAGTCGTGAGTGAGGGGGTTGTCGGACTTTGGTTGATGGAGCTTCGGTTCACCAAAGGCGGCGGTCACAGCCACTAACATTAGGAGCAGGGAGACTTTTACGATGATTGAAAGGATATTTGAATTTTCGATAAGACAACAGGTTTTTGTGTTCATAGGTGTGGTGGCATTGGTCGCGGTCGGTATTGCTTCCGCACTTCGTTTACCCATAGACGCGGTGCCGGATATTACGAATGTCCAAGTCCAGATCAACACTTCCGTTTCTTCACTGGCCCCGGAGGAAATCGAAAAATTGGTAACCTATCCCATTGAGATTGAAATGGGCGGGATACAGGATCTTATTGAGGTTCGTTCCATATCAAAGTTTGGACTTTCACAAATCACATTAGTGTTTGAGGAAGGTTCTGATATTTACCTTGTTCGTCAATTAGTGAGCGAACGACTGCAGAATGTCATGGAAGAGCTGCCTTCAGGAATTGATCCGCCTCGTATGTCCCCCATTTCCACAGGCTTGGGAGAGATCTATTTCTATGTGCTGAAATATGCTGAAAATGCGCCGAATAAACCGTCGACAGAATATGAACGGCTTATGGAGCTGAAGCTTCTTCAGGAGTTTCTAGTGACCCCGATGCTGGTTGGAGTGTCGGGAGTGACGGAAGTGAATACATCAGGTGGACACACCAAGCAGATCGTTGTATTCCCCGATCCACAGAAACTGATGAGTGTCGGGCTCACCTATGGCGAGCTTGCCCGCGTGCTGAGTGAGAACACTCAGAATGCCGGAGGAAGTGTCGTTGAACAGGCCGGAGAAAATATTACAATTCGCTCGGTTGGTCGTGTTTACACTACGGAAGAGATCGCGAATCTTCCGATCAAGTTCGGCGCTGGTAAACTTGCGGTACGGGTTAAAGACGTGGCTGATGTGGGAATTGGTTCAAGTGTTCGAACCGGAGCGGCTACTTATAACGGAGACGAAGCCCTGATTGGTGTGACGATGATGCTCCTTGGGGAAAACAGTCGGCTGGTCGCCCAGAGAGTCCATGAGAAAATGGCCGAAATCCAGAAACGTCTGCCGGTTGGAGTGCAAATAGAAACCGTATATAATCGAATGGATCTTGTTGACCGGACCTTGGCAACGGTTGAGAAGAATTTAGCCGAAGGTGCGCTCCTGGTGGTGATTATCCTGGTGCTGCTACTCGGCAATGTGAGGGCCGCACTTATTGTTGCATGTGCCATTCCTCTCTCGATGTTATTCGCTATTACGGGAATGGTGCGCCTGAACGTTTCTGGAAATTTGATGAGTTTGGGAGCCATTGATTTCGGTCTCATTGTCGATGGGGCAGTGGTGCTGGTAGAAAATATTGTGCGCATGCTGGCGCTCCGGCAGCATGAACTGGGGCGTCAGCTGGGCAAGCAAGAGCGAAGTGATGTCATTTTGAAGGCTTGTAGACAAGTGGGGCGGCCAATGGTGTTTGGGGTTGCCATCATTACTATTGTCTATTTTCCGATTCTTTCTCTGGTCGGTGTGGAAGGGAAGATGTTCAAACCAATGGCAATGACCGTTATCCTGGCATTGATTGGAGCACTCCTCTTGACACTAACCATGGTTCCAGCTTTGTGCTCATTTTTCATGAGTCGAAAAATCCGGGAAGACGATAACTTCATCAATCGGGCTGCAAAGGCAGTGTATGGTCCGGTCTTGGATTGGGCTCTGAGAATGCGCTGGGTTGTGGTGCTGGTGGCTGTTTCGCTTTTTGCGTTGGCGGTTGTGGTCTTTACCAGACTGGGTGCGGAGTTTGTTCCTCAACTGGATGAAGGCTCTCTAGCAGTGCAGATGATTCGCACCACGAGCATCGGACTCGACGCCTCTATTGAGATGCAGAAAAAGGCGGAGAAATTGCTGCTTGAGGAGTTTCCTGAGGTGACCCACGTCCTTTCAAGGATTGGAACTCCAGAGGTGGCAACGGATCCGATGGGCGTTAACGTGTCGGATACTTACCTGCTGCTGAAACCGGATAAGGAATGGCGCAAGGTGGATGGTCGAACCATTTCAAAAGATGAATTGGCCACCTTGATGAGTCAGGAATTAAAGGAAAGTTTCCCTGCTCAGGCCGTGCTGTTGAGTCAGCCGATAGAGCTGCGATTCAATGAGCTTCTATCCGGTATCAGGGCGGATATCGCCATTAAGGTTTTCGGCGAAGACTTTGACATTCTGGAGAAGGTTGCTTCAGAAATTCGGGAAATTGTGGAAAAGGTTTCAGGCGCTGCCGAAGTGGAATTCGACGCGGTTGGAAAAGCACCGCTGTTTGAAGTCACCTTGGATCGGGAGGCCCTGGTGCGTTACAACGTGCATGCGGCCGAGGTTAACGAAGTCATCAATGTGGCTTTTGCCGGTGAGGAAGTCGGTGTCGTCATCGATGGTATTTACCGTTATCCATTTATGGTGAGGCTACCGGAGGAATCCCGGAGGAACCTGGATGCGGTGGCTCATATGCCCGTCCGCACGGCAGATGGCGGTATTATCAGTCTCGATCAAGTGGCCAATATGCAGGTCACCGAACGGGTCAACACCATTAACCGCGAGGCCTATCAACGGCGCTTGACTGTTATGGTGAATCTCAGAGGAAGGGATACCGAAAGTTTCGTCAAGGAAGCCCAGAATAAAATCGCAACCAGTGTTGATGTTCCCGAAGGTTATTATGTTGAGTTCGGTGGCAATTTTAAGAATCTCCAGGAAGCCAGAAAACGGTTGACGGTAGTAGTACCGGTGGCTCTTTCGCTTATTTTCCTGCTTATCTTCGCAACCTTCAGGAGTGTACGTCAGGCTGTTCTGGTTTATACCGGGATTCCATTGGCTGTAACCGGCGGGGTGTTTGCCATGTGGTTTCGTGGAATGCCTTTCAGTATATCGGCCGGGGTGGGCTTTATCGCACTGAGTGGGGTTGCCGTGCTCAATGGAGTGGTGCTTATCACATTTTTTAATCAACTGCGTGATGAGGGGAAAACCGTGATTCAAGCCGTCCGAGAAGGTGCCATGACCCGCTTGCGACCGGTGCTGCTGACCGCTCTTGTAGCCAGTTTGGGATTTGTGCCGATGGCCATCGCAACCAGCGCAGGTGCCGAGGTGCAACGACCACTGGCCACCGTGGTGATCGGTGGCATCATCAGTTCGACTTTTCTGACCTTGGTACTCCTGCCAACTCTCTACGCATGGATGGAAAAAGATAAAAGTAATCATTGAGTCTCAGTATAGTGGAAATGACTCTCTGCCCGCGAAAGACTCGAAATATCGCGAAAGAGAATGGAGGTTTGATTGGAAACCAAAGGACACAGTGGAAGAAATTGTTGATTTAAAGAAAGGGAGCAGAGTTCTGAATACATGAGTTCGTTCCTGAAGGCGGTCGCGCCGAGGCCGCACACGCCCCTGAAGGTGGCCGCGTCGAGGCCGGATCATGGGTTTTCCAATGAACTCGCTTGATTAATCTTTCATTTGCCTCTAAACTTTCCAGAGTTGCCAATTATCTTTCATGGCATTTTTGGTTTAGGAGGTTTTGGTTTGTTCCGTTCAATAGCATGAAGAATTTTCGGCACATGCGTCGTTTGAATCGGGTATGTCTCAGTGATCCGATATTCCTGATCACGACCTGTACTTTTGATCGGCGACCTCTATTGACAAATGAATTTGCCGCAACCGTGATAATTGATGAGTGGAATAATTCCCGAAGTAAGCACGGGTGGGTGATTGGGCGTTATCATTCCGGATCATGTACATTTCTTTTGTCGTCCCTCGCTGGTTGCCTGCTCCTTATCAGTCCTGATGGGGTTCTGGAAGGAATGGACGTCAAAAAGGATTCTGAGACAGCTCAAGATGGAAGCACCCCTATGGCAACCGGGATTCCACGATTATATCCTGCGTTCATCTGAAAGTTACTCTCAGAAATGGATATATGTATTTCAAAATCCCGAACGGGCAGAATTAGTGAAAAGTGCCCATGATTGGAAATGGCAGGGAGAAATCGAAGTGATCGGATTTGATTGAGTCAATATGATTAAAAACGAATAGCGGCCTCAGCGCGACCACCTTCAGGGATGTATGAGCGGCCTCAGCGCGGCCACCTTCAGGGGGGCAGTGAATTTACAAAGTGATCCTGAAGGTGGGGGCGTCGACCCCGGAATATGTAGGAATACAACGAAGGATGAGCGACCTCAGCGTGGCCGCCTTCAGGCGTCGGGGCGTAAAATTTTCTGGTAATGACAGGCACATCTAAAGGTGTTAACATCGGATGATGCATAAGGCACTGATTATTATTGGCGATGCTTCGGAGACTTTGGATACGATGTATCCTTATCATCGGTTGATTGAAGCTGGTATCAAACCCGTGGTCGCTGCCCCGGAGAAACGCCGTTATCAGATGGTCATGCATGAGGTGAAGCCCGGTTGGACCATCACCAAGGAGTGGGAAGGCTACACCATTGACGTGGACATAGCTTTTGCCGACGTCAAGGAAGAGGAATATCTGGGTATTTTCTTTTCGGGTGGACGTGCTCCGGAATATATTCGATATGATCCGAATTTGATTCGAATCACCAAATATTTCTTTGCTGAAAACAAGCCGATTGCTTCAGTGTGTCATGGAGTTGAAATTCCAGCCCATGCAGATTGTGTCCGTGGACGTCGCATGGCGACGGTGCCTAAATGCAAGTTCGACCTTGAGGTTTGTGGTGGAACCTTTGTGGATGAAGCTTGTGTGGTTGATGGTAATCTTGTTTCGGGACGCACCTTTCATGATAATGGGTATTATCTTGGGCCGTGGATCAAGATGTTGGAAGAAGAGATGAAGTAGATTGGGGAGAAAACTTCCTGTTATGTTTTCGGCTATACTGATCGGCATCAAGTTTTCGGAAAATCCCAGGGGCTGAAATTGTCGGACTTGATGGGCTGGAATATAAG
>DUCD01000518.1:7945-9322 GCA_012959985.1 Verrucomicrobiales bacterium
CTGAACCGGGACCTTTTCATGGAGTATAAACACGTGATTTTCCATGAACGGCCTCAGCGCGGCCACCTTCAGGCACCATGTTCTGCCCGGCATCAAGTTTGTGAAGAATTCCGAGGTTTAAATCCGAAAACTTGATGCGTAAGAGTATAATATCCGGTCTCGGCGCGGTCGGCTTCAGGAGAAAATGGTTTTGAACACCCGGCCACTTCGCGGCCTGAAGATCACGAAGGGCAGGAAGAAAAACAAAAAAATTCTTCCTTGTCTTCGTGATCTTAGCGAAGCTTGTGTTCAAATTAGTTTTCCTTTTCACAGGCTAATAATTGAAACATGAACATGGTATGAACCGCAGACAGTTTATTCGAAAAATAGGGTTGGCTGGAATCGGGGTTTTTATATCCAGTCGTTTTGTTCAACAGGCTGCCGAGAATCAGTTCAAATTCAGGTACATGGTGGGGTCTTCCATGTATGGAGAATTGCCGTTGAGTGAAATTCTTCCCGGTGTTCGGGCAACCGGGGCGCAGTTTATTGACATCTGGCCGCGAGTACACGGCAATCAGCGTGAACAAATGGACGAAATGGGGCATGATCAATTCGAGGCACTGCTTAGAAAGCATCAAGTTAAATTGGGTTGCCTGACGCATTATGATCTAGGGCCTTTTGGTCTTGCCAGCGAAATGCCGATTGCAAAGCGGTTTAATTGCGGAGTAATGGTCTGTGGAGGGCAAGGTCCCAAGGGCTTGAAGGGGGGTAGGTTGAAAACCGCCGTGAAAGACTTTGCTGAACAATTGAAACCGCACCTGGAATTGGCGGAACAGCATGGGGTCTCCATTGCCATTGAGAATCATGGAAACAATCTAATTGATTCCTCCGATTCTCTTAAATGGTTGATGGAATTTCGCTCGTCAATGAACCTGAAGATTGCCTTGGCTCCTTACCATCTTGAAACCTTGGGAGTCGATGCTCTTGAATTAGGGCGTCTGGTGGAAGATCTGGGAAATCGAATCGGAATATTTTACGCCTGGCAGCATGGTATGGGGTGCATGAAGAAACTTCCCAAAGAACAGGAGCTTCTTCAAATGCCTGGTAGAGGGAATTTTGATTTTGCTCCGGTTGCCAAGGCCTTGAAGAAGATTGATTTCAGCGGCTTTACTGAAATTTTCATGCATCCGGTTCCTCGTGGAATCCCGATCCTGCCAACCGCAGAAGAAACGACTGCAGAGATCAATCGAGGTCGGGCTTATTTGGAAAAGCTTTTATGATGGTCAAGGTCAGCGCCTTGAGGCCGTTGATCCTGAAGGTGGCCGCGTTGAGGCCGTTGATCCTGAAGGTGGCCGCGTTGAGGCCGCTGATCCTGAAGGTGGCCGCGTTGAGGCCGCT
>DUCD01000519.1 GCA_012959985.1 Verrucomicrobiales bacterium
CCGGATAAACTCCTCAGCATGCTTGAAAAGGCGGTGCAAAACTGAAACCCAACCGGATTTTGCGGTAATAGTGTTTTTCATTCAAGTATTCGTTTGTAACATGTTGTAATGGAACTTTTAATCCCCTTCAGTGCTCGTGAGTCAAATGGGAGTGACAATGGTCAAAACACATTGGCATTGTGGGGGGCAGTGGTTTGATTCCCCTCGACTCCACCAGACTTTTTCAAGGAGTTCAATTTGTTTATCTGAAGCAAAAATCGTGATAAGCTTTGCTCATGAAAAACATCATCAATTTTTGGTTTTGCTGGAAATCTGGAATTTTACTGGTTGCATCGGGATTACTTTTTGGCTGTGGCCCCAGCGCAGAAGCCAAGATTGATGCCGAAGTATTGGAGCAATCTCGAGCTGAGGCCGAAAAAGGAGATGCCGAAGCGCAAAACAAACTTGGGGTGGCGTATGCTTTAGGCCAGGGGGTTACGCTGGATTATACGGAAGCCATGAAGTGGTACCGTCTGGCGGCCGATCAAGGTTGGCCGCAGGCCCAAAACAATCTTGGGGTGTTGTTTCGTGATGGGCAGGGTGTCGAACAGGATTATGAACAGGCGATCAAGTGGTTTCGTACAGCCGCTGATTTAGGATTCGCTGCTTCTCAAAATAATCTTGGTGTGATGTATTACAGTGCCCAGGGAGTTCCTCAGGATCATGAAGAGGCACTTAAATGGATTGGGAAGGCCGCCGACCAGGGCCACGAAAATGCTGCGAAAAATCTCATTCAGATGAAAGGTGGAGAGCATAATCATGATCATTAGCCGGTACCGTAAGAAACTCATGTTTCTTCTGAGCTGATGATTTGTGTCTTCATTTAACGCTAAGCTTGATTGGGCGAAATCGACCAATCCTGGATTTATTAGATGTGCCTTTTGTGGCAACATCGGCTGTGCGAATGGAGACAAGTGAAGGCGATTGATCCCCATGATCAAAGCTTCTATAGGATTTCATGGCAATACCTCCGATGCATTGCAGTTGGCTACAGCTGCGTTGACAGGATGTGGTCTCCGGATTGTTGTGCCAGGTCAGGACTCAATGGACATGCCGGGTAATCTACAGGAGAACTTCTCGAGCTTTGGATGTTTTGCTCGATAACATGGTTTTCTCAGCCCGGTGATACATCTTTTATGGGGGTAAGTTCGAAATCAATGCCATGATTCAATAACCGTTGAATCAAGTAATCTGAGAATCGAATTCCGTGCTGAAATCAATAGTAATCTATTTGTATGAGTCGGATTCAGGAAAGTCCAGATAGGATCCGGGCGGCAGATCGGCATAGCCTTCGAAATGTTCCGGTCTCAAAGGTTCAGTAAAGCTGTGTTCCTCGCCGAGCCACTTTCCGAGGTCGACCATTTTGCAGCGATCTGAACAAAAGGCACCGTACTTTCCAGAAAACCAATCACCCTTTTGCTGACATGATGGGCACTTAACATTTTTTTTCTTTTGGGTCATGGTAAGATCTTCCGTTTATTGGATTCCTGCCGATCGAAATCAATTACCGAAGATTCTATTGATAGATTACGTGATTGTCCGGTCCATTTTTGAGAGGATTGAGAATAGGGACAAGCAAATTAGCTTGCCGATTTTAACATGAACCTTGGTGAGACACGAATTTCCGATCTGTTTCTGGCCCCTTTCCGGTATTTTGGAGACCCGGGTAGTCGAATGTATTTTGGCTATCTGCTATCCGCATTGGGTATTGCGGTATTCGTCTATTTGATTGGACGTGAGGGCAGGGGGAATAAATCTATTTCAGGAATGATCCGATACATTTTTCCATTGAAAATCTGGCTGCACCCCTCTGCCATACAGGATTATTGGTTCCTGCTCATCAATGCGGTGTTGAAAGCTGTCTTGATTGTCCCTCTTGTCCTGACGGTTGGTTATAGTGTTTTTTCCTCAGTTCGATCGTTTCTTTACAAGTTTTCAGAATTTCCGGATCCTGTTATTGGATCCATTATGACCCGCGACAGTAGTGCCTTATTCTATACATTGGCTCTTCTTGTCGTGGGTGACTTTGCCCGGTTTCTTCTGCATTACATTTCCCATCGATGGTCTTTTCTCTGGGAGCTGCATAAGGTGCATCATTCAGCAGAAGTTCTGACACCAGCTACTCTTTACCGGGTTCATCCTCTGGAAAGTCTTCTTTTTGGAATACGTGAGGGGCTCGTATTCGGTCTTGTGACCGGGATTTGCGCATGGTATTTCGGTTCCATGCTTCAGTTAGTGGATGTCCTGGGGATTAATGCCTTCCTCTTTGTATTCAGAATGGCAGGTTCCAATCTCAGGCATTCCCATATTCGCGTTTCCTTTGGTCCCCGGCTCGAACATATCTTCATCAGTCCCTGCCAACATCAATACCATCATGGGGGTCAGCCTAATCAATTCAACCGAAACTACGGATCGATTTTTGCCGTATGGGATTGGGCATTCGGTAGTCTCAAGGTGATTTCGAGGCAGGAGTCGATCCATTACGGATTGCCGCGAAAGGAGCTCGGTCAATATTCAACCGTCTGGAAATGCCTTTGGAATCCTTTGAAATCAATAGGAAGGCGTGTAAGATGTTTTACCATCGGCCGAAAGAATTCAAACGGGAGGTAGGCATCTTTCAAATCAAGAAGCCATGAGCACCGAAGCGGAGTCTTCTTTCCATCGATCCAGTTGGTTTTCCGTCACACCGGAGGTCAGAAGATATTCCAAATCCATGTCAGTATCCGTTGGATCCTTTTTACCATCAGAGGCAAATTCATGGAGTGACTCGGCAACATAAATAGCAGATAGGGCGCTAAAAGTATTAGGCCCTTCTTTTGATGGTTGGTGGTGCCACATGATCGCTTCGATAATCGGTACCGGTAAACCCCACAGGGAGAAAAGATACGCTCCGATTTCCATATGGGTAGCCCCGAAAACCTGCTGTTCCGATTCCCAGTCTTGCAATTTGTTTTCTTTCTGGAGAATTATTGACTTCCGGTAGGCATCCGGATCTTGAGTAGCCAGAATTAATTTACCCAGGTCATGCAGCATTCCTGCTGTGAAG
This sequence comes from Verrucomicrobiales bacterium, assembly GCA_012959985.1. GTDB lineage: Bacteria > Verrucomicrobiota > Verrucomicrobiia > Limisphaerales > DUCD01 > DUCD01. The sequence goes on from DUCD01000519.1 coordinate 3,086, forward strand.
GCTTGATCCTGGATATTGCTGGGTAACTTCATATCTCTGGAGATCTTCTGTGCGTTCACGGCTGTCTGGAGACAATGCGTGGAAAGTTCATCTATTGAAATGCCTCCTTTGTCGGAATCTTCGTAATACGAAAACACATAAATCAGCATTGCCAAGCTGCGCACTGTTTCGATCCCCAGTAATTGGACGGCATCTTTTGGATGATGAATTTCATAGGCAAATCCAAAAAAAGCAGAGTTCACCAGTTGCAGCAGTTTCGCCGTCATGCATGGATCACAGGAAATCAGTGACGCAATTTTTTCAGTGGTCACATTCGGTTTCTGAAGTTCCTCTGTTATTTGAAAATATATCTTCGGGGAACTGGGAAGGTGACTGATTTGCCCGCAGAATTCCTTCAGCGTATTCTGATTCAGGGATTTATGGAGAGCAATAAGCGTTTGGATGATTTCCGTCAAATTGACCACTTCGAATGGTTTCATAAGAAACCGATGAGTAGCCTCAAGACATTGAATGACACTTTTCTGATCGGAAAACCCGGTTATGATAACTCGTGCTGTGGAGGGATACTCTTCCGCTACTTGAACAACCAGTTCGGCACCGTTCATTCTTGGCATGTTCATATCCGTGACAAGCACGTCGTAGGGTTCCTCTTCCATCAGATTCAACGCTTCAATGCCGTCCTCTGCATACCCTATTTCCCAATCGCTTTTCTTGTTTGAGAACATGTGTCGATACAGAGTCAATACCGTCTCTTCGTCATCTACAAACAATACCCGTGGTTTTTTTGATGAATCTAACTTGGTTGCCATCAATTATATACATCGGAAAATAATCATGGTTCCTTTAATGAAAAAGCGGATTTTATTCGGGTTTCATATCAGGTGAAAATGGAGGAGGTTCTTCGACGTTTTCAGTGAATCTCACCCGTTTTTCCTTAATTACGGGGAATCCCCACTCCCCCAGCAAGACTAAACCCTGTGATTGAACTCCGGGAGGAGTTCTTGAAGATCGCCATTTACCTGGAGGAATGCGAGACTGGCGACGGCTTGGCTCGGTGAATTGAGAGGGAGGAAACCTTTCAGAATACGACCGGCAGCGTCGGAAGCTAACTCAATCGGAAACTTATTTTCCTGAATGGCAACAAATTCCGAAAAATCTGAATAGCCTAACTTCTGAATTCTGTTCCGGCTGAGTATTCCGAAATAGAACCTTTTTCCGAATTGGACAATCCTCTTCAATTCGAGAGCCATGCGCCCCATGGTGAACCGGGCGTTGATTTCCACGATGGGTTTGATACGGAAGCGGTTTTCTTGATCCAGGTAGACAAATCCGTCAATTCCGACAGGACCTTCATGGTTCAATTTACCAAGATGGTCTTCGAGTGTCGGCTTTAGATCATTGAGCATTTCAAAAAACCATCCTTTCTTTTGGCCTTGGCTTAAAAGGAAACGTTTCAGTTCCGAGGACAATCCGTTTCCAAAATTTTTCTGGACGATGATCCCTTTGAACAGGCCTCGGTTATCAATATGGTTCCGGGTCAAGCCACGCCATCGCATTCCCTCCGGTCCAAAATCCCATTGAGCCGAAAAATCCAAAACCCGCGTCAACCAAGGTTCGATGATCACGGGGATTTCTGATTGGAGGGTGCGTCGAATCCATTGAATCTGAGCGGGGAGCAATTCCGGTTCCCACAGACGGATCATGTGTTTTCCGGCCATGCCGAAATCCTGTTTCACCACTAATTTGCTCCATCCTTCACGACGATAATCCTGAATGATTTCAAGGGCCTGTTTTTCACTGGTGGCCCTTTTTCCGACGACTTCGACTGGGCAGAAACTTGGATTGTGCTCCTGATTCTCCAGCCACTGCAGGAGAACGTTGCAACCTGATTCCTTTGCAAAAAGTTTTTTCTGAATAACGTTCCAAGTAGAAGGTTCCGGCGGATGATTGCAATGAGTAAACAGAGGGTCGAACAAGGAGTAACTTTCGGGACTCCAGGCCCATGGTCGAATCCGATTAAAACGACGATCCTTAAAAGATGTGGATTCCTTAGATGTTAATGAATCGATGGTCTTGAATTGCGGTAGCTGTATTCCCAGTTGGCACAGTTTGCGCAGGAAGGATTTATCAGGCAGTTGATGCAGTAGGACGACATCATCTTGACGAGAGAGGAATTGAGCCAGGGATCCCAAGTCCCGGAGCTGGTTCTTCTGTTGTTTGTTCGGCTGAAATTTTCCATCTGAAGCCACGAATTCTTCAGCGAACAGGTTCAAGTGGAAAACCGTTGGGGGGCGTCCCTTTGATTGTGAAAAAACCTCGAGTTCATCGATGTATGTCTTTTCCAGACCGGCTTCGATACGGGATTGTCGATTGAAAAAGAGTCCCTTTGCTCGACGAGGTGACAGGGGATAGAGCAGTTGCCGTTCATAGGCGTGCCAGTCGTCATGAGATGAATTCTTCCACTTTCTGAACCATTTTAATCCGTATCGAACATGACCGATTTCATCCTGATGAACCTTTTCAAGAAGTCGGCTGGTCTTCAGGTCTTCCAACCTTGAAAAGCAATTTGCGTAGAATCGGGTGTAGTCGAGATTGGCTTGTTCAAAAGTCAGACTGAGACGAGAGACATAATCCAGTGGAGTTGTCATCGGGGCGACCATTGCCCAGAAGGAGCGATTGACACTGATGCTTCCGAATTTGATCCCCCAATCCTGGAGGCGACTCATGTACATCCGGGTGTGGATTTGCTCGTCTCTGAGTGTCCTCACCAGTCCTGCCCTGAATTCAGCCGGAGCATCTGGAAATTTCAGCAGGGCCAGAGCCATTAATTCCACAGCCAGCAATTCATGATTGGCGAGGAAATGCAGCAAGATGGCTCGATTCGATTCTTTTCCCAGATTATCGGCTTTAGGGAATTGAACAGATGGATCTTGTCTGCCTTTAAACTTCAGGTCAACCGGACGGCCGGGAGAATCTGGAGAAACAATAGAGGGCCTCGACGGTGTATCATGAATGACGGATGGAAAGGTGAGTTTTTCTTCCAAGTTGTCCGTGAACAGGACTTTTTCAGCAAAATCCTGTATCTCCATCTACTCTAACACCTCCTAATGAAGCGTTGCATCATTCCAGTTAGGGTTCTTGTTCAGGAAATCCTGAGTGATGGTTTCGACATGGCCATCGGGGATTCCTACAGTGGTACCTCCGTTGTGACGATCGGTTACTTGGTTTCCCGGAGTGCGCCTTCCGTCATCCGGATTGTCTTCGGAAACCAGCATAACTTTCTTCGATGGGTTTACGATGGCGCTTTTCTTGAACTCGAGAGGCGGATCACTGGGACCACCGTAGAGCGAGGTGATTCCATGGTTCTGCCCGTTTCTGAAGGTGCTTTGAGCCGTGTAACTGTATAAGTAAAGGTTTCCGGCAGACCGACTTCGCCGCATAACCGTATTCTGCCTTTCAATCACTCCTCGATCAGAAGGGCAGCGGAACAAATTGGTCACGAAACGAGTCAAGTAGGGGGTGATAGCGCCTCCCTGGACATCTCTTGCTCTTCCCCGGATGCGGCTGTCACTGATATTCCAGTAAATCCAGTCTTCATCGAAGGGCCTATAGGCCCCTTTAGAAGCAGCTGCGGGAAAGCCATCTTCGAAATCGTCGGCATAAAGCAGGAAGGCCAGAGTCAGCTGGCGGACATTGCTAAGGCAGTTGGTGTGTTTGCTCTTCTCCTTTGCTTTACCCAAGGCTGGAAGGAGCATCCCAGCCAGGATGGCAATGATGGCAATCACTACTAATAATTCGATCAGTGTAAATGCATTTTCACTTCGTTTTTTCATGGTTTGCTATATTTTCTGAAATTCAACTGTGCATTGATTTTATTTTAAAACTAGGCATTAACTCATGGGGCGTCAAATAAATTAAAGTATCTCAATTCCTCCGGGAGAACAGGAATTACTTGAAACTTCTTGATTTTAATACTCGGAAGACAAAGCATTCACCCATATAGAATTGATCATAAATTAAGCACTACAGGAATTCCAGATTATGAATGCCCCTTCTAAATACAGTTCTTGTCTCGGACTCCCCATTTTGACTATCGCCTTTCTTATGGGGTCATCAGGACCCGGTTTTGTTTCGGCAGGCGTTTTTAATGTGGAGTTGAAACAACGTGTCAAGATGCCTGATAAGGAAAATCAAACGACCGTCAAGTTGGAAAAAGAGACTTGGGATTCTACAAAAACGGCGGTTATTGTTTGCGATATGTGGGATCTGCATCATTGCAGGAATGCCGTAATTCGCGTTCGGGAGATGGCACCCAGAATCGATAAAGTGCTGAAAAAGGCTCGAGCACAGGGTGCTTTAATTATCCATGCACCCAGTAGTTGTATGGATGCCTATCAAGACCATCCAGCCCGAAATCGAGCCGTAAGCGCCCCGAAGGCGGGCAACCTCCCTACGGGAATTTCTGAGTGGTGTAATCAGATTCCTTCTGAAGAAAAGTCGGTATACCCTCTGGATCAGTCAGATGGAGGAGAAGATGATGATCCGAAAGAGCACGAGGAGTGGGCAAAATGGCTTGTATCTCAGGGGCGCAATCCCGGTTCGCCGTGGAAGTCACAGATAGATGTTCTCGAGATAAAGGATGTCGATGCCATCACTGATTCCGGTGAAGAGACTTGGAACCTATTGGAACAACATGGGATTGATAATGTCATCCTTCTCGGTGTGCACACCAATATGTGTGTTCTAGGACGTCCGTTTGGCTTGCGTCAGTTATCCAAAAACGGGAAAAATGTTGTATTGATGAGAGACATGACCGATTCGATGTATAATCCCGGGAGTTGGCCCTTTGTCAGCCATTACGAGGGGACGAGTCGCATTATTGAGCATATTGAAAAATATGTTTGCCCGACGATTACATCGGAACAATTAATCGGGGGCAAACCCTTCCAATTTGAGAAGGATCCGCGGAAATAAGAATCCTTTTCTCAAAAGGATTTATGAGTCTTTAAGTTTCTCTGTCTGAAGCGATCGAAAACTATTCGCCGGAGATTAAGTTGGTCAACCCACGGGCTTTCTTGTCTGGATCCGATGTTGAAGAATTCTCTTCAGTGTACTTATACATGGCGAAGAACATCTCATCAAAGCTTTGATCCCCCCATCTGACTTCCTTGCTCGGATCAGGGTTTGCCGTATTCAATGAAGAGTTATCCCAAGCTGCATAGACTTTGAGTCGAGTGCCTGCGGGGAGAAGCTTAGGTTGGGTCAGGCTGTAACTCCGCTGCCAGTTGAAATTGAAGTTGGGAACTGAAAGGAGGGTTTCCATCCGTCCATCGGGGTAATGGGCTTCATACCGCATCCATTTCCCCCTGAAATGCATGTGTGGATTCATCGAGTATAGAATCACGTCCGTGTCGAATTCATTGGATTTGGAGATGACGAATTCTCCGTCCCGTGGTGGGATCCGGAATTTTGAATCGATCACAACATCGAAGACCAGTTCGCGTTCAGGTATTTGATCATGAAGAAACAGGCCCAATTGAGTTTGGTCCGTCTCTGAACGGCCGGAAGTGGTGTAGTGTAATTGAAAACGGATTTTGGATCCGGCCTTCAACAGAATTCCGGTGTTCTCAGGGAACAGGTCAGGACCGGATCCAGGGGCATAGCCGGCGATGAATCGACTGGATTTTTCCTCTTCATCGGGCATAAAAGCCGTTGCAATAACGTGATGAAGAACTTGGGTGTTGCCGGGGATGATTTCAATTGCCCGCAACCAGACATCCCGGTCGAATGGGGTCTCCAAGGTCAGGTGACGATAATCGATGATTCCTTCAGCGGGTATGGATTGCTTAGGAATTTCCAGAATGGCATCAGGTTTGCCAAGTGACCAGTGCGTCGAAGCAGGCGGTATTTCTTTCAGAGGGTCCTTCTTTCCTGAAAATGGCATATCAGCTTTGATCCAGCGGATTAATGCTGACTTCTCATTCGGCGATAAGGAAAGATCGTTTTTAAAATCACCGATATGCCTGTCAGCCTGCCATGGGGGCATCTGTCCGGTCATCACAACTTCCTGAATCATATCCGACCATCCGCGGACTTTCCGGTGGCTTTTCAGAGCAAAGGGTCCGATGCCTCCCATGGTGTGACAGCCAACACATTTGTTGATCAGGATGGGAGCGATGGTTTTTTCATAAAACCCGGGAGAG
>DUCD01000520.1 GCA_012959985.1 Verrucomicrobiales bacterium
AAGTGCTGCAGTATTCGACTGCCCCCCGCTGCACTCTTCGACTGGCGTTTATACGAACCGGATCTCACTCAAGTTAACCTGCCTCCAAAACTACTATCCCGCATCCAGCAGGCCGCGCGCCTTTCACGAGTCACGGAATTGGAAAGTTGCCTGATCGAGCTTGCCGACCTCGGCAACGAAGAACAGAGGCTTGCCGACCGAATCCGACAACTGCTACAAGATGTCCGAATGAAGGAAATGAAAACCTTGGTCAATGCCCTCGGGTGATCCTTTTTCCCATGACAACAAGTTGCGATTCTCGTGAGGCTGGTGCTTAAGTATTGCCGACCCCCTAGGAACTCAATTGAAAATTGCGTAGGTGCCAGAGCTGTAAAAAAACGTAATATCTGCAATGTTGTTTTGTAGAAAGCAATCTCTCTCAGGTGAAGCCTGAGTGATTCCAATAGGATCCGGTAGAAAACGGCAGAATTGTTGCGATCCCAAAAGTCACTGGATTGCATCATTTCTACGAACGAAAAGCAGAATGAAATGACCGTGTAAAAATAAACAGGAACCACAGGCAAAGAGAAACCATGAATGGCGCCCGACCCTGAACTTCGTTCATATCGATATTACGGCGATGTGTTTTCAGAAATCACAATACAAAAAACTTAGGTATCAACTTCTAAACAAGCGCTTCGCGAATGGTGCAGGAGTCGATCCACGGCGATCAGAAGTTCAGAGTTATGGTATGGTTTTTTCAGGATTGTCTTAACGTCCATACGATCCAGTTCGTCGAATTTTTTCTCTGAAAGCTTTCCGCCTTCAAACGCAGTTGAAATAATCATGTCTAAATCCGGATTCAGCTTTTTGAGCGTCCGGGTCAGGATCATGCCGTCCATCTGAGGCATCATGATGTCGGTGATGACCAGTTTGATTTCAGCTGGGTTTTCCGCATACAACTTGACGGCTTCCGTCCCGTCAACTGCGAGGAGCACTTTATATCCGCTGGAAATGAGTATTTCGCCGAGCATCTCCCGGATATCATCTTCGTCTTCAACCACGAGCACCAGTTCCCCCTCGCCATGAGGCATTTTACCTTCCTCGGGAAGAGTCGGTATGACGCGATTCTTCAAAGCCGGCAGATAGATCCTGATGGAGGTTCCCTTGTTCACTTCACTTTGAACATTCAGGAATCCTCCATGATTCCGGATGATGCCCAGGGATGAGGATAACCCCAACCCGATCCCGTTCTCGTTCTCTTTTGTCGTAAAGAAGGGGTCGAAAATTTCTTCGAGGTGCTCCGAAGGTATCCCACAGCCTTCGTCTCTGATTTCTATCACCAGATAGGGGCCGGGGATCGCTTCTGGCGAGCTGAATTCAAAGTTCTCATCTACCATGATGTTTTCGATCGACAACAGAAGGCCGCCTCCCCCCGGCATTGCCTCCTGAGCATTCAAGCAGCAGTTAAGCAAAACCTGATGGATCTGTGCGTCGTCACCGTTTAAATACCGGAAATCTTTAACGATATGACTCTTGACGATGATTGATTTGGAGAACGATTCCTGGATCACTTTCAGCAGATCACTTATCAGGTGCTTGGGGTTAAGTGTCATTTTTTTTCCCTTACGGTCCCGGGAAAAGGTCAGAAATTGGTTCGTCACGTTGATCGCACGATCAAGGTTGTTCCCTATAATCTGGAGATAATTCCTGTCTTCCGAAGTCGATAGTCTTTCCTTCAACCGTTCTGTTGCCATCAGGATCGGGGCCAAGGCATTATTAAGGTCGTGAGCAATCCCACCAGCTAGGCTGCCGAGAGTTTTCATGCGATCAATTTTTTGAAGCTTTTCCTCGATTCTTTTTTTATCGGATACATCCGTATTAACAAAAAGTAAGGACGTGAGAGCCCCCTCATCATCCCGAATCAAGGTCAAGCGGCTATGAACGATCAATGTTTTCTCATCTTTGCCACGTTGTGCTAATTCTCCTGACCAGTGGCCATTCTCCATGGCCGATTGTCTAGCTATTCTTAAAACCGGAGATCGATCCCGAGTCGACAGTTGTTCGAATCGGACTCCAACGGCCTCCTGAGAAGTCCACCCATAAAGCCGTTCCGCTCCCCGATTCCAAAAAATGATTCGTTCCTCTAAATCTTCCTGAATGATGGCATCCTGTGTCTTGTCCAGCAAAGCAGCCTGCTCACGAATACCTGATTGCACTCGGCCGAGCGATTCCCTTGTCATTTTCCAACGAAGGAGGTTTCCCAGTTGGGCCGTCACGGTGGCAACGATGCCGATTATATCAGGATTCACCAAAGCGGATTCGAAATCAAAAAAACTGAATACGGCAGGAACTTCCTTTTCCGAGAGGATGGGAAACACCATTGCCGTCTTGAGTCCGGCTTCGCGGGCTGAAGATTTCCGAGAGAAGCTTTCATCGGCTTCAAGGTCCTTGATCCATAGTGGATTTCTAATGGACCATGCCCGCCCCGGTAGACCCACACCCATTTCAAACTGAAGATCGCTGCTTTGTGAAATGAATGTTTCCAAACCGGGATGATCACGACTCCAGACACTGCACCGTTTCAGCGCGGATTCGTTGACATTCTGAACCCATGCTTCGCCCATACACCAACCTGTGATTCGGCACACCTGCTTCATGGTGAGCTCGAGTGCGGATTGAAGATCCTGTGCATCTGAAATGATCCAAGACAACATTGCCAGTAACTCAACCTGATCTTCATTTTTTTTCAGGCGTGCTTTGAGTTCTTCGCATTCTTCGAGACTCCGTTTTCGTAAGTCTTCCAATTCCAGTTGCTGTTGATCGAGTTTCACAAAGTGGGCGACATCCCGAAGCAGCATGTCTGGATAATTTGGCTTGAGGAGGAAATAGGGATGCCCATGGGCGGATTCATCCAGAGAATCAAAATCCACAGTATCATTTCCTGTCACATAAATGGTGGAAAGATTTTTATTTTTTTCCTGGCTTCGGAAAATCTCCGCCAGTTTACCTGCTTCGGTTACCGAGACCCGACCGGTTAACACCGCGATGCTGAAACGGTCCTGACCGGTGGTTTCGGTAGCAGTGGCACCGTCGGCAACCCGGACTACTTCGACTCCAATCGATTCCAGCAGGCTGGTAAGAGTGTTTCGGTTCTCTGGGTGTTCCAAGATCAGAATTTTCGGTTCAGGTCTCATAAGGACAGCATGCCAAGTTTGAAATTACACGTATTCAGTCGAGCTAGGGAATCTCGGTTTCCCACCTCCCCTCTCACAGGTTCCGGCGTCCAGTATTGCAGCACCGGATTTTACAGCTCGTGGGGGAGTGACCCGTCGTTCTAAGATATCTATACGGCTCTGATTCCCTCTATCGACCACGTTATCGGGTCCAGAGCAAAATGTAAATCCTCGAATTTCACGAGCCTCAATTGAAACGAATGCCGGTTTCATCCCTCCGCTCGTCCCACAGCCATTAGGCAATGGGATTGCCTGGAATGAGAAGTAATGTCGCTGATTTAAGGAATTAGAAAAACCCTGATATTAAAGTTTTGAATATTCGGATTATGACCCTAGGATTCCCCAATCCTCGCCAATATATTTTGTTTTGATAATTCTGGGCAGAAACACAAGGCTGATTGGAACTGTCGTGGTCTACAGGAAAAGTGTAGCATAGAAATTTACAGTTGATGGCGGAAGCACCGATATTTGATGCATAAAATAACAAGAAGAGATTTTATCAATGGAACCTTAATGGCCGCTGGAAGCACGATGATTCCATTTGGGGTTAAGGGTGCGAATGTTCTGGATCCGTTGTATTATCCGCCCTCGTTAACGGGACTTCGTGGCAGTCATGAAGGCTCAAGCACACACGCACATAGCAGAGCCTGGGCTAAGAAAGTGGATTGGGGACCCACGACCCCATTAAAGGAAGAATACGATCTGATTGTTGTCGGAGGAGGCATCAGCGGGCTATCGTCTGCATTTTTCTATCAGCAGAAGCACGGAAAGAATAAGAAGGTGCTCATACTGGATAATCATGATGATTTTGGAGGTCATGCTAAAAGGAATGAACACACGATTGGTGGTGAAACAAAATTAATTTATGGCGGTTCTCAGACTCTGGTCAGTCCCCATGCGCGAAGTGAAACCACTCTAAATCTGTTAAAAGATTTAGGCATCGACCTGGATCGATTCAAAGTGGCCTATGACGCTGACTTTTTTAAGAGGAACAATTTGGGGGCTGTTACTTTTTTTAACAAACAAAAATTTGGAGAGGACAAAGTGGTGAAGCATCCCTTTTGTAATTATCCAAAGTTTGTGGAAGGACTTCAACGTCCAAAATTATCAGACGAAGAGGCGGTAAGGCTGGCGCCGTTGAGCGAGAACGGCAAGCAACAATTGCTGAAGGTGTTAAAGGGCGGAGTTCATGTACTAAAGCTGCCCAAAGAAAAATTGAAGGCCTACATTTCTACTCATTCCTATTTTGATTATCTTAAAACCACTTTGGGTGTCGATGATCCTGAGGTTTTGGAAATGGCCAGAACTTCATGCTCCGACTGGGCAGGGGCAGGAGCCGACATACTGACCCTGGGAGAAGCCTTGGGCTGTGGAGCGCTGGGATTGGATCCTATCACATGGAAAGATGTCATCGGGGAAGATGAATATAAAAGAGAATTAAAGGAGCATGGAAATATCATGGATGATGGTGACAAATACATACATCATTTTCCCGATGGCAATGCCACCATCGCTCGTATGCTGGTGAAAAAGATGATTCCCGATGTGGCAGAGGGAGATAATGCTGAAGAGATTGTATTGTCCCAATTCACGTATTCCGAGTTGGACAAATCCAGCAATATTGTTCGTATTAGGTTAAACAGCACGGTTGTTAAGGTAAAGCACGGTGGCGATCCCAATAGTTCGAGCGATGTTTTTGTAGACTACATCAATGACAACAAGTCATATCAAGTCATGGGCAAAGGCGTCGTAATGGCCTGTTACAACATGATGATTCCTCATATAGTTGCGGATCTCCCCAAAGCGCAATCGGAATCATTGAGACGTCTTGTGAAGATCCCATTGCAATACACCACGGTGGGGTTGAAGAACTGGAGGGCAATGAAAGAGATGGGAATAGGGATGGCCATGTCGCCCGGAAATATGCACCAAGTGGTGATGATGGACTTTCCGGTCAGTATCGGGGGGTATCATTTTAGCAAGACCCCCAATGATCCTTGTGCCATTCAGATGATAGGCGCCCCGGTTGGAGCTACCGTTGGCGCACCACGCGTTGAACAGTATCGTGAAGCAAGATACAAAATGTTAGGGCTGCAATTTACAGATTACGAAAAGGAAATTAGAGCCCATTTAACCGGTATGCTGCCGAAGGGATTATTTGAATTCGACAGGGATGTTGAGAGTATCACCGTAAATCGTTGGGCACATGGTTACGCGTATGGTGGTTCAGCACTTTATGACCCCGACATGCGCAGGATGGCTAAAAAAGGACGACAGCCATTTGGCCGAATCACCATTGCCAATATCGACTCCGCCCTTAGTTCTTATGCACACGTTGCCATAGAACAGGCATGGAGAGCCGTGAATGAATTGGAATAATTCAGAATGGATGCGCGTCCGGTAAACTTTAGAGGTGGGCGAATACCGTGTCCGAGTAGAAATTCGTGATACGGAGGATGAAAAAAATTTCTCCCTCCCGAAGAAAACAACGACTTCGGCAACGCCAAGCTGACCGAAGTAACCTTTTTCCGGTATACAATACTATTCCTTTGATTCCTCAAGAAACTTATTCCCGAATCGATCGTACAATTTTAACTTCGTATAGCTGTCTTTGTCGACGCCGAGGCCGATGCGGAACTGGCCCGAAGGATCCACGCAGAAAAAGCTCGTACTGTTATCGGAGTAGATACCTAAGCCGAGTCGACCGAAGCCTTTCTGATCGACGACTGAAAGCCCGAAGAGTCGTTCGTCATATCCTTCCGGGTTCTTGACTAACAAGTCCCCCCAGTCATCAAGACCGAGGTTCATAATCCGATTCAGTTCATCACGCAGGCGGATGCCCGATCCACTGATTTCCAGTCTGGGTTTACCGTCCTTGCCCAGAATGCTTAAGACAGCCTGACCTTGTTCTCCTGCAGACAGCAATGCGATTGTCTTACCGCCCTTATCGACCAAGGTCAACGATTCAGTCGTCAGGTTGGTCTCACTGGAATCGGCGGCTCCGAGAAACAGCAGCGTGATCGCAAAAAGTATCATCACTATGGAAATCCGGCGGAAGGATCTGTTCTGATCTTCCAAAGCTTCAATACGGCGAGTAAGTCTAAGCAGATTTTTGTCAGGAGTCTTCATTTTGTTCGGATCTCTTCACGAGGGATGGCCCTGGGTGGTGTTTGATGGAAAGTGCTTTTCAAACAGTGCCTCGATCCTAGCCATCCAGAAGCGTCAAAACAAGGCAAAAGGGTGCTTGGTATCGTCAATTAATGCTCCCTGAATCCGTCAACACTCGATCAATGTGACGGCGGCCGCATCTCGGAAAGGGCATTGCGTTCTGCTCGCTTCAGATGTTTTCGCATCTGCTTCAGCGTTTCGGAGTGAGTTGCTGATTGGACGAGATTATGGTCTTCGGTCGGATCCTTCTTCAGGTCGTAGAGTTCTTCGTCATTCGGCCATTCGGTGTAGCGCCATCGATCGGTGCGAATCGCATGGCCGAGGTCGGCACCGCGCACGACAACGGTATAGGCGATTTCCTTTCCCGGTTGCTTTGAATCGCGCAGCATTGGAACGAGGCTTCTGCCCTGAAGTTCCGACGGCGGTTTGACGGCGCAGAGTTCCGCCAAAGTGGGGTAGAGGTCGATCAGTTCGACGAGTCCTTGACTGGAGGAGCCGGCGTGGGTTTGACCCGGAACGCGGATCACGAGCGGCACCCGGGCGCACGTTTCGAAGAGCATCACTTTACCCCACATGAATTTTTCACCCAGTAAATAGCCGTGATCGGAGGTGAGAACGACAATCGTGTCGTCCCAATGCCCGCTGTTTTTGAGAGCGTCGAAGACGCCGCCGATCTGGGCGTCGATGAAGGAAATGCAGGCGTGGTAGGCCTGCATGTATTCCCGGCGAAGCGCATCGTTCGTCACTCCGAATTCAAAACCGAATCCTCCGTAGCGTTTCGTCTGGGCGATCTTCGGAGCCTGCTTCCAGAACTCCATAGATGCCGGTGTGAATTTCAACTCCGCGGGCGGATACATGGCGAAGTATTTGTCCGGAGCGAGGAAGGGAATGTGCGGTTTTTGGATGCCGCAGGCCATGAAGAAGGGCCGGTCGCCCTGTGCCTTGTTCTCCAACCAGTCGGCGATCTGTCGGGCATTTTTTCCGTCTTTGTGTTGTTTGTCCGTCAGGCCGGTCGGGCCGTAACCGGGTTTTTGCCCCTTTGTCTGCTTGGCGATCGTCGGATAAAACTGGCGCCACAAACGGCGTGACTTTCCGTCGGTGATCGGTCCGTGCTCAGCTTCAAACTTCTCGCGAATCGGTGTCACCATCGGCATCTCATCGTTTTCAAAACGGAGCATCCGGTTCCATGCAACCTCACCTGGATCGACCTTCACGTTGTGAAACACCTTGCCGACCGCGCCGGTCCAATAGCCGGATTCCTTGAAACGCTGGGGCAGAGAAACCGTTCCCGGCCGGATTTTACGGATGTCCGTCTTGTTATTGAGGATGCCGGTCGATTGCGGATAAAGACCGTGGAGGAACGAGGCCCGAGAAGGCCCGCACACCGGGTATTGGCAATACGCTCGATTGAAGCTCATCCCTGACGCGGCCAGATGATCAAAGGCCGGCGTGCGAATGTGCGGATAACCGGAGGTCGAAACGTGCGTATTCAGATCATCGCAGACGATGAACAGGACGTTGGGTCTTTGTGCGGCAACCGCGGATTGCAACAGGCAGACTCCAAGCGAGAGGGGGCACAGGAATAGGTGGGTTTGCTTCATCTAATTAGTTTAGTAGAAATAGGTTCAGCGCCCCATCGTCCCAGCCCATTCACAAAGGTCATCAAGGGCGAAGAAGGTCACTTTCGGTTACATTGCCCGCGACTTTGCCTATAACTGTTACAATTTTGCCGCCATACAAAAACAACTAATACCACAGCATCAAGGACGTTTTCGGGCTTATTAAATGGAGAACGATTGATCATGTAAAGCAGGGAAATGAAATCAACTTCCAAAAGGTAAAGGTAAAAAGCGCCGTGAACGTCGAAATGGGCCGAAGCGGATCAATTTTCGATTTTCCCCGTTACTTTTACACGATGGATGACATTTTTCAACAGGCCTATGGGCGTCGTGTCGACCCGACCCTGTCCGCACCTACAACCCAACCGGAATTCATCGCCCTGAACGGAAACCAAAGCCGGCTGTTTGATTCGTGCTTTTGCCGGTTGGCGATCCTCGGCAGGCACGGGGCCTCGTGCGTCACTGCAATAACTCAGATCTCCCGGCCTCGAAAAATGATTGTAAATCCATTTCCTATTAGAAAACATTCTTATTCGATCGTTGTGGAAAACTTCTTTATTTTCTGCTAATGTCAGCCATCACTTTGACTTATTGCACTGTCTTACCATTTATATGGATCCATTGTCCAAAACCTTGAAAACCTGTCCTTTTTCTCCCCATATCGCCCTAATGGCCGCGATTTTCGGTATCTTTGGTTCTGCACTCAGAGCTCAGGAGAGTTCGTATACAGAAGGCGAAAAGCTCTTCGCCCTGAAGGTGAAACCGTTGCTCAAGCAGAAGTGTTTCGCTTGTCATGGAGAGGAGAATAAAATTAAGGGAGACCTCAACCTGACTAATCGCAAAGATATGCTCTTGGGCGGAGAATCCTCCGAGAACGTGCTTATTCCGGGCGATGGCAATGGTAGCCTGCTTTTTCAGGTCACAACCTGGAAGATTGAAGATTACGAGATGCCTCCCAAGGAAGCGGACAAGTTGACCCAGGAGCAAACTTGGTGGATTCGCGATTGGATCAGTGAGGGAGCTCCCTGGCCCAGTGAGGAAAGGGTCGCCCAAATTCAAAAAAAATACGCGGAGGGCGAACAGGTCGCCACATCGAAGGCCTTGTCCGAGGATTGGCAGAAGCGCCGCTACGAAACCAAGAAACTTTGGGCCTATC
>DUCD01000521.1:0-2362 GCA_012959985.1 Verrucomicrobiales bacterium
GAACTTAATTATTCTACACTACGGGTAATCAATCACGTGATTCTGCCGCTGATTCACCCAACCAGCCACCGTAAACACCCAAAAGCGGAACATTACCAACAACCCGGATTCCATTCACAAACACTTATCAAGGAACAAATTAAAGGTCGATCTAATTTTTGGACAGGAAGAACCTCGGTTATCAGGAGAAATCAACGATCACTCAGCATCAAAACTCTCCGCCGAGGTAAGGAGTTCTGAATTTGCTGATTCCAGATTGGGCGGATGGGAGGGCGCGCGTCCTCGCGAACCGAAATATACGTGGAAAGGATGATGTCCCAATCTTGATTCTCTCTAAAAAACCATTAATGTAAGATTTGTTTTCAGGATTTATTGAACGTCCGAAGGCTGCGAGTTTCCGGCCGCATTCAAAGAGAACCAGAAAGCACTGCCGCTGCCGACGTTGCTATCCACTCCGATTCTTCCGCCATGAGCTTCCACCGCCAGCTTGCAGAAAGTCAATCCCAGCCCACTGGAGTACCTGACCTTAGGACGCTCGCCTTCAACTCGACCGAACTTTTCAAAGATCTTTTCGGTGTATTCAGGGGGGATGCCCGGCCCGCTGTCTTTCACCTCGACATGCAACTCTTGTTGCTTCCTGGAAATACTGACGCTGATCCGACCATCGGGCGGTGTAAACTTCAGCGCATTTGCCAACAAATTGGAGATCACTCTGCGTATCAGATTCGGATCGCAGGAGACTGAAAATTTTTCGGGAAACGGGATGAAGCGGACACGCTCTGCAGGAACGGCGATCAGGTCGCCGGCTTCCCGGAGAATCGCATTGACATCATGAAGGCCCAGATTCAGGGGAAGCTTACCGGCTTCCAACTGACTGACATCCAACAGATCCGTGACCATATTGATCAGCGTCGACACCTGCCGATCCATCTTGCTTAGAAAATCGTTCGCCTTTTCGTCGTTTTTGTCTTCGATCCGCTTTTTAAGAAGATACAAATACCCATTGACTCCCGTCAGGGGGGAACGCATGTCATGGACGATCATGTGCGTGAGATTGTCTCTTAATGTTTCCAGACGCTCCAGGTCATCATAGCGTTCCCGAAGTTCGATCTGAACCCGGCGAAGTTCGATATGTGTCTCAACTCGTGCCAGGACCTCTTCGAATTGAAACGGTTTCGTAATATAATCCACACCACCCACCTCAAATGCTTTGATTTTATCCCAGGTTTCAGACAAAGCGCTGATGAAAATAATTGGAACTTCCTTTAGCGTGTCGTGCTCCTTCAACCGCCGGCAAACTTCATAACCATCCATTTCCGGCATATTGATATCCAGTAGAATTAAATCAGGCGTAGAATTTTCTGCGGCCCTTAATGCCACTTTACCGCTGGGAGCAGGTCTCACTTTATAGCCTTTTTCTTTGAGCATGCCTGACAGCAGCTGGAGGTTGGCCACTGTGTCGTCAACAATTAATATGTTACTTTTTTTCATAGTCCACTCGCACTTTAGATGATCCAGTTTTCCAACTTTTCATATTCAAAACGATCCGCCAGATCACGCAAACCTTTTGCCAGTTTCGGATTCTGATCTTCGATTTGGTTAATCAACCCGTCAATTAGGTCCATATCGGCGGCAGTTGTCGCACTTCGAAGTTGTTTCAGCAGGTCCGGATCGAGGCTTGCCATGGATTCCGGAGTCAGCACCGTCTCATCAGATTCTTCACCTGCCTCAATGTTTGAGGCAGGTTCCTCCTCTTCGTAATCATAACGAACACCCAAAGCCGATTGGATCATTTCAAAGAGTTCCTGTTCTCTGAATGGTTTCGGTAGGAAATCATCCACACCCGCCGAAAGTATGTCTTCTCGATCCTGCTCCAAAACAGAGGCCGTCACGGCGATAATCACGGTTTCCTGTTTCGCCTCCATTGACTTGATCCGGCGTGTGGCCTCTTTTCCGTCCATAACCGGCATGCTTATATCCATAAAAATCAAGTGAGGTGCCCACTCACGCCAAACCGCAATGGCTTGACGTCCGTCATTGGCTTCCCGCACATTAAAACCGATCATCGTCAACATACTGGACAGCAGCATCCGATTGGTTTGCTCGTCGTCCACGACTAACAAGCGGAATTCCGGTTGATCCTTTACCAATCCAGAAATTTGACGATGGATTACCCTTTCCGGAACATCCTTCCGTTGCCCTTCGATGATGGGAATCGTGACGCGGAACACGCTTCCTTTTCCGACCTGACTTGACACGGTCAGATCGCCGCCCAACATTACGGAGTATTTCTTACTGATCGCCAATCCGAGTCCCGTTCCACTCTGTGATCGAGTCCCGCTCTTGGTCTGCTCAAACTGCC
>DUCD01000521.1:2372-8344 GCA_012959985.1 Verrucomicrobiales bacterium
AGTCGTCAATAATTAATATTCCACCTGGAACTAGCTTGGGAAACAAGTAATCCATTTCATCTTCCGCGAAACCCCTGCCGGTATCCTTCACCTCGAAACGGAGCGATAATGGAGCCTGCTGAAAGTTCATGGAAATATTCACGTTCACGGGTGATTGCTCGCTCAAGACCTCTAGGGTGATCTTCCCTTCTTCAGTGAACTTGAGAGCATTTCCCAACAGGTTGATCAGGACCTGACGAAGCTTGCCCTCATCAGTAACCACGTACTGTGGTAAACTTTCAGATTTCCGAACCGTAAACCGAAGTTTTTTCTCCTCTACCGGAATCCGAAACATAAGCTCCACATCTCTGAGAAACTCTGACAGATCAAACGTAGCCGTGGTCAGGGCCACACGACCGGCTTCAATCTTCGATACTTCGAGTATATCGTTGATCAACTCTAACAGATGCTCTCCGCTTCGACTGATGATTCGGACTTTTTCGAGATTCTCGGGCGCCAACCCTTTGTCGCACTGCATCAATTGAGTAAAGCCGAGGATGGCGTTCATCGGCGTCCGGATTTCATGGGACATGTTCGCAAGAAAAGTCCTTTTGGCTCGGCTTGCCGCCTGAGCTGCGTCGCGCGCCTCCATCAAATCAGATCCAGCATCTTTTAAAGCTTCGTTGGCATTCTTCAGATCAGCCGTAATGCTCTCGACTCGGTGTTCCAGTTCCTCATTAATCTCATGCAGTTTGTGTTCGGCCTCTTTTCGAGCAATGACGCGACCCAATTGAACGCCGACATCACCCACTATTTCAAGAAGCACCTCATCCGGAGCCTCAGCCTTCCGCGAGAAGAACTCCAAAACCCCCAAGACCCGTTTCTCCACCGACACAGGAAATGCAAACCCCGTCCTGATTCCAATAGCCTTTGCTTCCTTCGATCTTGGGAAATTCGTGTCCTTCGTCACATCGACTATCCAAGCAGGTTTGGCGCTGTCAAGCACCCTGCCCGGAAGGCCTTCCCCACGAACAAAGGACATACCTTCCGAGATTTTCCTGAGTTGATCGAACTCATCCGGTCGTTCCAAATGCCAGATCGTTGTCGGCATCAGCAGGTCCGGATCTTCTTCCGACACGAGATAAACGTGGCCCACCGGCCAGCCGGTATGGACACACACGCTATTCACAGCCGTCGATAGAATCTCCTGCAAATTGTCTCTTTCATTCAACGCTTTCGCGACGTCATGGTGCATGCGAAGAAATGCATTTCGGCGCTGGAGTTCTTCCTCGGTTCTTTTTATTCGAGTAATATCCATGTGAGTTCCAACCATGCGCGCGACCGATCCATCGGAATTACGCACACCGAAAGCGCGCACCAGAACGGTCAAATAGCGTCCGTCCTTGTGGCGGAATCGCACTTCTCTTTCGAACGTCAGGCTCAATCCCTCTCGGAAATCGCGGAGCGTATTTCGTGCCGATTGCAGATCGTCGTGATGCAGTCGTGACATAAATTCATCAGGGCCGTCTCCGATCTCTTCTTCCGTGTGGCCCAGCATGCTCTTGAATCGAGGAGAAAAGTAGATTGTGTTTGTGTCGAAGTCCCAATCCCACAGTCCGTCATCAGATCCCTTCATGGCCAGTTGGAACCGTTCCTCGCTCCGTTTCAAAGACATTGCGGCCATTTTTCGTTCCTTTATCTCCGTTTCCAGATCCGCCGCGTATTTCGATATCTCCTTATTCGACCGTTGCAAATTGGTGACCAAACTCCTGTTCTGCTCCCGTAGATCAACAATCTCGAAGGCATGCTGGATGGCCAATTTCACTTCATCTTCCTGCCACGGTTTCATGAGATAATGAAAAATCTTTCCTTTATTAATGCCCTCAATAATCACATCCATGTCGCTGTATCCGGTCAGAATCATTCGGATGGATTCCGGGAATTCGTCGGCGATCATCTCTAAGAACTGCACTCCCGTAGTGCCCGGCATTCGTTGATCGGAAATCACCACCTTGATCAGGAGCTTTCGTATTAACTCCAGACCTATCTCGGCGGATTCGGCTATGTGGATCCGGTAGCGATTCCGGAACATGAACTTGAAACTGGTCAGATTCTCCTTCTCGTCATCGACATAAAGGATCATCGGTTTTGTCGTCTTATCTTGACTCATTTCTCTTCACGTCTGAATGAGCTCCGCTCATCCTTTTGGTGGCCGTATGACTTCAAGCGATCATTATGACTCCGTGCCTGACACCGGTATACTGATGCGAAATGTGGAGCCCCGTCCCGGTTCGCACTCGGCGGTCAGAATTCCTCCATGATTCTCAACGATACCAAGACTGATGGACAATCCCAGGCCGGTGCCTCTGCCCACGTCTTTTGTCGTGAAGAAAGGATCGAACAGTCGATCCATCGCCTCTTTGGGGATCCCTGGCCCGGTATCTGAAAAACTGATGACCGCACGACAAGGATCCGAGTCATTGATATACTGAGTCTCTATTCGAATCGTTTCAGAATCAAAAGCGGTCTTCTTGCTGTTGATGGCGTCAATCGCGTTGACCAATAGATTCATGAAGGTCTGGTTCAGCTTTCCCGGATGACAAACGATACGAGGGAGTTTGCCATAATGTTTTTCAATATTGATTGAGCCCTCATACCGATGGCGAAGTATCATCAATGTGGAATCGATACCTTCGTGTAGATCCACTGATATCTTCCCCACTTGATCAAACCGAGAGAAAGTCCGCAGACCTTTCACGATATCACTGGTTCGTTGAACGCCGGTATAGATGTTTGAACTTAGTTCCGCGACTCCTTCCAGTAATTCATTAAAACCCAATTCACCCTTCAAGCGGTTAATGGTTTCCAACTGTTCGCTTACTGAATCTGGGGTGAGTTCGTCATATCGCTTTACGACGGTCATAATGTCCCGAAGCGCGTCACACAAACCCTTGGCGCTCGCATTGATAAAATTCACCGGATTGTTGATCTCGTGCGCGATGCCCGCGGTCAGAACACCGAGGGAAGCCATTTTCTCAGATTGAACCAGTTGGGCCTGCATCGCCCGCAGCCTGCTCAACGTTTCTTCAAGCGTCTGATTTCGCTGCCGCAGCTCTTTCTGAAACCGGCGCAGTTGCAGGTGCGTATCAACCCTGGCATTCACTTCCTCAAGCTGGAACGGCTTAATGATATAGTCGACGCCTCCTTTCTGAAAAGCTTTGACTTTATCCAAGGTTTCATTCAGTGAACTGATGAAAATCACGGGGATTTCGGAGAGTCGAGGATCGGATTTCAAGCGCTCGCACACTTCATACCCATCCATTTCGGGCATGTTGATATCCAGAAGAATCAGACTCGGCGGATCGTTTGCCGCAGCGGTCAACGCCAGACGTCCCCGGGGGAAAGGTCGAACTTTAAATCCCTTTTCCCGCAACATCTCGCCCAGAAGAGTCAGGTTCGCCGGAGTATCGTCCACAATGATGATGCTCGTTGATTCGGTTTGATCGCTCATAGCTCCTCTTTACGTGGAATTTCAGTCATTCAACGGTAATCCTTAAGAAACTCAAGTATGAGTCTGAATCGATCCTCCGACTGGGCCACCAGTCGATCAGCTCCCTTAGTCTCGCCATTTCGTCCGCATTCTTCAAGGCCGTCCAATACAGGAATGAGGGCGCTCATTCCCAGACAGGCGCTCGCCCCGCCGCAATCGTGGGCCGCACGTTTCAGCTGAATAGGATTGCCTTCCCGAACGGCGTCTCGGATCTGTCTCAGTTGATCCCCTGCCTGTTTTTCATAGAGACCGATCATTTCACGGAGGTCCTCCTTATCCCCATCCGCATACTCCATTAACCGGTCGAGATCGACAGAAGCCCCAAGCACGACATTGGATGGTCTGGGATTGGCTACCGTAGAAACCGCGGATGCGCTTTCGGCGGTCATTGCCCTGGTTGATTGATCAACGCCGGAACGAGCTTCTATAATTCGACCCCATTTCGTCACGACCGATCGAACCATTGCGGGTTTCACCGGCTTGCTGATATAATCGTCCATGCCGGCTTCTAGACATTTTTCCCGATCCCCTTTCATCGCATTCGCGGTCATCGCGACGATGATCGCATGAAGATTCCCAGGCGAATCGCCGCCTTCTTCCCGTTCGCGCAAGCGGATCCGGCGTGTCGCTTCCAGACCATCCATCTCCGGCATCTGCACATCCATGAAGACGATGTCATAAGACTGTCGGTGCAACGCGTCAATGGCTTCAATCCCGTTCGAGGCAACATCCGGCACGTAACCGATATTCTTCAAAATACGGACGGCCACTTTCCGATTAATGTCATTATCGTCGACCAATAAAACTC
This sequence comes from Verrucomicrobiales bacterium, assembly GCA_012959985.1. Classification (GTDB taxonomy): domain Bacteria; phylum Verrucomicrobiota; class Verrucomicrobiia; order Limisphaerales; family DUCD01; genus DUCD01. The sequence continues at coordinate 6,710 of DUCD01000521.1, forward strand.
GAAGCGTCTTTTTCCCGATGTGCTCCGGCTCCGCCTTTCTACGGAGCAAAGCCTCAGAATCCAGTCCCCGCGCCCCGGACAGCACGGAGGAAGGTGCGACCTCCGAGGCGCCCCCAACGCTGTCCGCAACCACCACTCGGAGCGGCACAATCATGGTGAAAGTGGATCCGAGGCCCATTTCGCTTTCAGCCCGGATCTGTCCTCCCATCATTTCAACCAAGTTCCTGCAGATCGCCAATCCCAGCCCGGTTCCACTAAATTTCCGAGTAATCGACGCATCGACTTGAGTGAAGGCATTAAAAATCAGACTCAGTTTATCGGATGGGATGCCGATTCCGGTGTCGCGCACGGAAAAACAAATCTCCACTATCTCCTCGGCACCCTTCTGTAGAAACCGGTTCGAAGTAGATTCCAAACCTTTGTTCTCAAAGTTCGCCAATGCGACATCGAGCGCCACTTCTCCGGTTTCGGTGGACTTTACCGCATTGTTGAGAAGGTTGATCAGTATCTGTCGCAACCGTGTGTCATCCCCAACCACTGTCTTCGGAAGCCGGTCACCAAGGTGACAGGACAAATTCAGTTGTTTCTCCGCAGCGATCGGGGCAGTCAGATCGAATGCTTCTTTGACACAAGTCGCCAGTTCGAATCGCCGTTTTTCCAACGACAGCCTTCCGGCTTCGATCTCTGAGAAATCAAGGACGCCATTGATCAATCCCAGCAGTACGTTCGTACTGGTTCGAACCGTCTCAACTTCATCTCGCTGATTCGTGGATAGCTCACTTTCCAACAGCAGATCAGTCATACTGATGATGCCGTTCATCGAGGTCCGAATCTCGTGACTCATATTGGCTAAAAACTCAGACTTGACCTTCGAAGCGGCCTCGGCCGCATCACGAGCTTTCTGCAAAGCCGTATTGGATTGGATCAATTCGTCTTCGAGCCGCTTTTCTTTCAAAGCAGCGCGAACGCGTGCTCTCAGTTCCAGAATCTCGAACGGTTTCGTAATGTAGTCTCGGGCTCCGAGTTCAAAGCTGCTCACTTTTTCTCTAGTCTCGCCCCTGGCGGTCAGGACAATCACATGCGTTTTGAGCGGCTTGTCGCCGGATTTAAGCATCTTAAGAATTTCCGTCCCAATGATATCCGGCAGTTCAAGATCCAGAAGTATCAAATCGAATTCCCGCTGCCGAATCAGCTCCATGCCATGGCGACCGTTCTCAGCGGTAACGAATTTGACGCCACATTCATCCAGCGCGCTTTTAACGAGATCCCGGACCTGTTCGTCGTCTTCGATCAACAGAAAATCGAAAGCCTTCGAATCTCTGGAGTTTGTTGAAATCATATGGATTTATGAAAATTAAATGTTCAGTTTGTCATATTCTCAAGCATCCACTAGCTGCCTCAGCACCCGAACCGGGTCGGCATCCTTTAGACCAATCACAACACTTACGACGGCTTCACTGTCTGATTAAACCAGTTCAACCGGCAGATGTCGAAGGGTTTCGGAACATAAAAGTATTTTATCATTCTCAAATTCTTTCTTTCCTGAATATACTCTTACGCATCAAGTTTTCGGATTTAAACCTCGGAATTCTTCACAAACTTGATGCCGGGCAGAACGTGGTACCTGAAGGTGGC
>DUCD01000521.1:8430-9103 GCA_012959985.1 Verrucomicrobiales bacterium
CTTATATTCCAGCCCATCACGTCCGACAATTTCAGCCCCTGGGATTTTCCGAAAACTTGATGCCGATCAGTATACTTCGGACAAGCCGTCGTAATCGAACACATCCGCTTTTGCCCGCAATCCTCCCACACGGAGACCGTAACGTTGTGACTGGTCACCAACATTTTTATCAGTATTTCAATTTTAACTCTCTTTTAAAACGCCTTTTCGAACCCGAACAACCATTGAACTTTTTGACAAAATTCCTTTCGTTCTCGACGTGTCGACGCATTCAGGTTTCCCACATATCCGTAGAGGCCCTCCCAGTTCCAAGTGAATTGAAAGGCTCGCCTGAATGTGCCGAATCCTCTCATGACGGAGTATCTTCTTTTGATGGGCACGTGACTTCGTTCGACTGGCGTGACTGCGATATGAAGGATTCCATGTTTTGCTTCCAGGTCATCCTTTGTCGGTTCGATGTATGCGGAATTTTTATCCGTGTAAACCCGTTTGGGTTTCACTCCCAATCGCTTCATTGTTTGTTTGAAAAATCGCTTTACAGCTTTCTTACTTCGATGTGCTGAAAGCATCACGTCCAGGATTTCTCCGTTGCGATCAACTACACGATAAAGATACTTCCATTGACCTTTTACCTTTATGTAGGTTTCGTCCACGTACCACGAAACAGTTCTCT
>DUCD01000522.1:0-4245 GCA_012959985.1 Verrucomicrobiales bacterium
TTCCGACATCCCTGAATCACCGAAACCCAAATTACCGAGCCAGGAACCCCTACCGGAAACCAGCCCCACCCTGCTCGAAAAACCAGCCTCCCCCCCTCAATCAGCGGAACCGTCACCCCCAACTCCGGACCCCACCCCGCAGGTCATTGATGAGAAAGCTTTTAAAGAAGACCCGTTGATCCAGGAAGCTTTAAAAGTGTTCAGGGGTTCCCTGATTGAAATTCACGGTCCCCGTGAATCTTGATCTTTGATCTAATCTGATCTTCAGTTAAATTTCACCAGAACTTATACTATGGCAAACATCGGAAAATTAATGAAACAGGCGCAGCAGATGCAGCGTCAAATGGCCCAACTTCAGGAAGAAATCGCAACCAAAACCGTTGAAGGTTCTAGCGGGGGGGGTGTCGTTAAAGTAGTCGCCCGTGGAGACCAATCTATTGAATCCATAAAAATCGACCCAAAGGCCGTGGATCCTGACGATGTTGAAATGCTGGAGGACCTGATATTGACTGCCGTGAAAAGTGCTCTGAATCAGGCTAAGGAACTTTCTAACGATGAAATGGGCAAATTGACCGGTGGGATGAATCTACCGGGAATGATGTAATCCGTCGTGAGACAGTTACCTCAGCTTCTCGTTCATCTGACCCAGTCGTTATCCAAACTCCCGGGAATCGGCCCCAAATCCGCAGAAAGGATTGCTCTTTATCTGGTCCAGACCGATCCGGTCCAAGTGCACCAAATCGCACAGACAATCAAGGACGCATGCGATAAGATTTCTGATTGTTCGATCTGTGGGGCGCTGACTGAAGATCAACCCTGCGGAATCTGTAAGAACCCGCAGCGGGATCATCGTCTTATCTGCCTGGTTGAAAAACCCTCCGATTTGATTAATCTCGAAAAATCAGGAATTTTCAAAGGACGTTACCATGTCCTGGGGGGGAAGATCTCCCCCATAAACGGCATCGGCCCGGAAGACCTTCGGATAGAGCAACTGGAGCAGCGTATCAAGACCGAAACTCCAGAGGAAATCATCATCGCTCTTGATACCGACGTAGAGGGCGATGCCACCAGTTACTACTTGGCTGAACGCCTGTCCAGCTCATCGGTCAAGGTAACAAGATTGGCACATGGCATCCCCGCAGGCTCCGGACTGGAATACGCAGACGAACTCACCCTGAACCATGCCCTGAGTGGCCGCCGAGAAATTCAATAAAAAATGTCTCATCCAAAAGCGGTTGTGTTCGACCTTGGAAAGGTCCTTGTCGATTTTGACTGGAATCGAGCTGTGCAATGCTTCTCCAGAATTTCCGAACTGAGTGAAAACGAGATATTCGACGCTGTGATCAAATCGGATTTATTGATCCGGTACGAGTCCGGTTTCATCTCTTCTAAGGAATTCTTTAAACAAACCACGGCACTATTGAAATGCGATCTGGATTATGACGACTTCCGAAAATGGTTTGGTGATATTTTTGAACCGATCCCTGAGATGATTGACCTGAACAACCAACTTCGCGCATCAGGAGTCCCAACATTCATCTTCTCGAACACCAATGAATTGGCCATTCAGTGGATTAGGGGAAATTACCCGTTCTTCGCAGATTTCAACGATTTTGTATTGTCCTACGAGCACCAATGCATGAAACCCGATGCCCACCTTTACGAGGTGGTAGAACAAAGAACCGGATTGACAGGCAGCGATCTGATTTACCTTGATGATCGGATAGAAAATGTGGAGTCAGGGCAACAGAGAGGTTGGCAGGTTATTCATCACCAAAACCACAGCACCAGCACCATCTCACTGAGAACCGCAGGGGTTCCCCTCAATTAAAGTGAATTGAACTCAATTCGGCCCTGCTAGAATCAACGTTTCTTGACGCGATTCATTGCCATGACACTCAACCCGCCAAAGATCGCCCCACTCCCTCCTGTGATGATCCGCTTGACCGGCAACCCGGTCTTAGGATCTTTCTTCAATGCCTCATCGGACATCTTTTGTTGAATTTCAAACACGCGCGGCTTTTGCCCTTTCTTCTTAGGGATGGTCTGATATGTATAGATCGGCATAGAATCAATTATCCGTTTACAAGTGTCCCTGTGCATATAGAATCACCCCTGATTCTGTCAAGCCCGATCAGCAAAGGTAGGGCGACGATGTCCAAACGCGCCACAGCTAAACATGCCCGCTCTCCATCAGTCGCGGCGGGATGGGGATAGCGCTCACTACCATAAATCAGAGTCATTTCCTTTTTTAAAACGCAATCTTAATGACAATTACGGGCTGATTAAACCTCCTGTTTTTTGTCAACAAATCAGACAAAAACCTATTCATGAGCGGCGAAAACGGGGATTTCAGATATCTGGCAACACCAACCCTCGAAACGGCCAAAGAGTGGAGTCTGGTTCTGATCAGTCAGGGAATCGAGACCGTCATTCGAAAGGAAGAGGAACCGGGCGGGTATTTTATTGAAATATCCCTGAAAGAAGAATGGAAGGCACTGGATGTTTTGCGGCGTTTTCTAGTCGAAAACCGTCATACTCCGGCCGATGAAGTCGCCGTGGGGGATTATCCACTGTTCCATCCAGGGTCCCTACTCTGGTGTCTCTTTCTAACCTTGATATTTCATACAGATAATTCTCTTGGAGGAAATCTGAAACAAAACGGAATGATGGTTGCCAAGGACGTCCAATCCGGTGAATGGTGGCGGCTTTTTACTGCGACCATGCTGCATGGTGACCTTCCCCATTTAACCGCCAATTTCTCTTTCGGATTCATTTTCCTTGGAATTGCCATGGGACGATTCGGCAGCGCTTATGCCACCTGGTTCTCATTGCTCGGAGGCGCTGCTGCCAATGCGGCCGCACTTTATATGTATCCGGACTCTTACCGAAGTCTCGGAGCATCCGGCATGATCATGGCCTGTCTGGGAATGATCACCCTCCAGAATTGGGGAACCATCAGAAATAGAAGCCATTCGTTTCACCGTATTTTCCCTCCTCTTTGTGCCGGTATCCTACTCTTCGTCTTGACCGGGTTTTCTCCGGAATCCGATGTGATTGTTCATTCATTGGGTTATCTAGCAGGTTTGGGCCTGGGACTTTTTCTGTCCTTCATACCGGAATACCATCTCCAAAATCCCGCAGCAAATTTCCGAGCCACCTTCCTGCTCCTTGCTTGGATCATCACCGTATGGCGGTTCGCCCTTTACATTTAATTTGGTTACCTGGCTGAAATGAGGGAAAGCTCGTTGTCAACGAGCTGCAACTAGCCAGTGGTTCCTGTTTAATTCATCCTCTGTGGGGATTCCGGAATTATTCCAGCGATGCGAACCTCCTTTGTTGCAAGTTTGATTACGAATACCACATGGTTTTGTTCCTGAAGCCGGGGCGTCGACCCCGGACAATGGAAAACCAATAAGGACGGCACAAAACACCTTAACTTAGTGCCATTCCGGTCAGGCCCTGATCTGTGATCCACTGGTCGCAGGCAGCCCCATCGATGATAACGAAGGCTTCATCGAAAGGGTGAAACCGTTCTCGAAAGATATCGTGTCCCTTTATGGACTTTCCATAGAGAGTTCCTGAATCATCTGGATCAATCGATCCCGTTGATTTTTTTTCTGGTTGTGGTTTGATTTTCGCTGATCGAATTCTGTCTGTAGTTTGATCTTCAGCTGTCGTCGTTCCATGAGAACGGTTTCTGTCTCATCCAGTCTTTCCAGAGTCGATTCAAGGATCCCAGCCTGATTTCGCAAGGATTCGATCGATCTACTAATTTCTGCCTTCAGGGACGCGCTCATGTCGGCGATCTCTTTTTCTAGCGACATCCGTGTCGGAAATTTTTGTCCATAACGGGTCTTGGCTGCGGCCAATTGGACACTTAAATCAGACAGTTTCGCAGAAAGATTCTGGATGACATTATCATTACGGAAGTGAGGGATGGATTGATAGGAGATTCCTTTGTTCAACTTTGATTCTATGTTGTGAATCAGGTTCAGAATATCCGACATCTCAAGCAGCGTTTTGGCTTGTTGGTCTTCAATTTGTGCAAGTTTCTCTTGAAAACGATTGGTTTCCGGATAATCGAAATCAATATCTGGAAAGTTTGCTCTGAATTTCTGCAATTCCACGGCACCCTTTCGCACTTCCTTGTCGGATGTGTGACTAGCATTTTCAAACCGAATTATCCGCCTATCTTTTGAGTTTTCATTTTGCTGGCGGGTTTTCTCAATTGCTTCGTCTAAA
>DUCD01000522.1:4255-5560 GCA_012959985.1 Verrucomicrobiales bacterium
ACAACAAATGATTCACCAAAACCATAAATCGCCTTAAAAAATTAAAGAATTGTATAAATATCTCCTATAGATCCATCATGTATTTTTTTTCTCAATTGCTTCGTCTAAAGCCTCGATCTGAGCTTTATAGGTATCAACCTGAAACTGAATTCCCTTGAGAATCCCTTCCATGCGTCGGTTGATTTGTTCCTGAACCGTTTCAAGACTCTTGTTCGCTGCTTGAATCTCAGGATGTTTGGGCCCAAAACTGGAATTCAAAAGCTCAATCATCTGCTCGGTCTCGGCTTCCGTTAGTTCCAGTTGCTGAAGCAACTCATCCGAATACGATGCACGAACAGCTTGTCGTTGCTCCCTTGGCTCGAGTTTCTTCAATACCTTAAATTGAGACTGCAGTAAAATGAGGTCAGACCGGATTCCGCCCCGGACCGATTCAAGTCGCGATAATTCGCTTCTTTCCGTCGGCAGGAAAACCGATTGATTACGCCTGGCCAATTTCAGCACACCGTTCATATTCACCTTGCGGGTATTGCCTGGAAGCACTGCGTTGTCCGTGATTTCGGGATTCTCAGGAAACACAGAATCGAGGCCAGAATCGACGATGGTGGGCTCGGTCAGTTTAACCGCACCAGGAATCTCCAAGGCGTCGGATTCAGTTTTCTGTTGGTCGGTAAAAGTGAAGCTGATAACAGGAATCAGCAACAATGCGGCCAGAAATATTGTTTTCTTGGTCAAGGGTCGGTGATGAGCGATCATGGTTATTCTCCTTTTGATTTGTTTCTGGTTCGAGAAAATAGGCACAGTACCTACAGTAATAGGGGTACGGGAAAACGAGCTGGCGAATCGAATGAGAAGATCGCCGTAGTCTGAATGGTTTCGGGGAGAGATGGCATTCAGGACCATTGCATCGCACAATGCTTCACGCTCTAATCGGAACTGATTCAATGCCATCCAGGCAAGTGGATTGAACCAATGAAGAATCTGAATAAGTAGCGTGATCCAATTGGCCATCGGGTCACGACGCTTGATGTGGGCCAATTCATGAAGCAGCAGCAGCCTGATTTCAAAGTCGTTCATGCGTTTCAATTCCCCCACGGGCAGCAGAAGTGTGCTTTTCAAGAAACCAAACACTGCGGGCGCTTTGATTTCCGGTGATACCAGGCAAGTGAATGTTCGCGAGATCCCCAGGCTTTGCATGGTCTCCTGTATAAGCTGATTGATTTTGGGACTAGACTGATCGGCATCAAGTTTTCGGAAAATCCCAGGGGCTGAAATTGTCGGACTTGATGGGCTGGAATATAAGTCCCG
>DUCD01000522.1:5662-9074 GCA_012959985.1 Verrucomicrobiales bacterium
ACCCTGTTCTGCCCGGCATCAAGTTTGTGAAGAATTCCGAGGTTTAAATCCGAAAACTTGATGCGTAAGAGTATAGACTCAGATTTCAGATCCTTGAGCGTTCTTCTGAACCGATAATAGCTGCGGTAGGAATACCCAAGGATCATTACGCATCCGAAAACCCAGATCCAAGCCGCCCATAACTTCGGATCGGTAATTCCGCCTACCGGAATATCATCTGTTGAACCCCATTCCGGTTGAACGACCGCGCGACCTTCTCCTTTTCCTATACCCAGGTCAGTTTTGCCTACTGGAAAGACGAGCTCTGCAACGGAATCTTCCATCTCCGCGTTAGGCGTTGGACCCGCAAGGTCTTCATGCGCGCTCCCTTGAACTACTTCTTCGGCATAGTGAAATACCGAAGAAATGTTGAGGCGACTTGCCGGACTGAAGGGAAGCACCAACCGCACCGCTACGAGAAACCACATCGAGTAACGAACGGCAACCGGTATGCGTCTTCCCCAAAGCGCAGTGACTACCCAGAGCAACCGGATTAAAGAGGTCGCTCCAATAGAATTGTCAATGACCCAGAATAATAGTGATTTTGGAAAGTCGACTGCTGAAATCATTTTCTAACCCGGTCCAGTATTTTCCGAAGTTCATCAATCTCTCTTGCTGAGAGTTTTTCCCGCTCAACGAATCGGGAAAGAAAAGGTGCCAGTTCGTCCACGTCTGCGGCAAGCGCCTTTATGAGTCTTGCATCATCGTTGACTCCATGAGAGGTTTCTGTTTGATTGCTCATATCTTGATGAAACACAAATTCCCGTCCACGTTTTTCATAGGGAAGCACTCCTTTCTGAACGAGTCGCTTTAATAAGGTTTGCACGGTCTTAGGTTTCCATTGAGTCTCGGGCTCCACCACTTCCAAGGTTTCGTTTGCCGTCGACGGACCCCTATCCCAAAGAACACGCATCACCCGCCATTCGGATTCCGAGATCCGAGGTGTCTCAGGGGTTTTGCCGCCTCTTCGTTCTGTTCCGTTTCGATTTCCTGCTTTAGCTTTCATTTCCTACAACTGTAATACATATATCTTACATTTGTAGGATATGCAAGAAGAAAACTGCCGGCAAAGAGTTCGGAGCCTCTGACCACCAAAGGAATAAGAGCGGTTTCCTATGTTTAGGGAAGGCTGTCCCAGCGCACCGTCGTTTTTGGAGGGATGAATCGGCAAAATACCTACGGCGCGCTGAGGACAGCGAGCCCTACCGTCCCAGGAATAAATGCTGTTTCCTATTGGTAGGGAGGGCTGTCCCAGCACACCGCTTTATTTATCAATTGGCAAACCACTTACGGCGCGCTGAGGACAGCGAGCCCTACCGCCATTTGGATTAAGTAGAGACAGTTGAGGTAGGCGCGTTAAATATCCTCAAACACGAAACTCGATCAATTTATCCTAAGGATTGTAACATCCCCATACCGCCGAAATTATCGCATCTCCTTCGGGCCCGAGTTACAACTCAACACGTACGAGATCGTGAATTTTCCAAGTTGGATTTTCGAACCAGCAGGCATATACTGACTTCTGCCACATGAATCTCCATCAGAAAAAACATGACGATCTCACTGAACAGCCCTGCGCGGGTTTTCAGGAATACTGAACCAAGCGATGGAATCTCCGATTCAACACTAGTCTGAGGCATCTAACAAGCAATGGACCTTTACGGAAAAGCAATTGAACTTATTGAGGCCCAAAGACAGTTCGCATTTGTCAAGGTGGTGCACTCCATGGGGTCGACTCCACAGAAAGCAGGCGCAGGCGCTTTAATCGAACCAAACGGAACCATTTGGGGCACCATCGGTGGAGGTTGTCTGGAGGCAGAGACAAAACTGAGAGCATTGAAGGCTTTGGATGATGGGTCTTTTCTGCTGTTTGATCTTAAGTTGGATGAAGTCACAGGATGGGATGACGGCTTGATATGCGGGGGACATGTCCGAGTATTTGTAGATTCGACACCTGAAAGAAACCTCAAAGCCTACCAGGCGCTGAAGAAGGCAGACGCATCGCGGACACCGGGAATTCTATTGACTCTGCTTGATCATTCATCGGATCGAATCGGGCAGGTACAATGGCTCGAACAAAACGATCTATCGGAAAACAAGATGAGTGTTGCTCCTGCAGAACTTCAACAAATCCTGAATTCTGAAACTCCCGGTCGAATCCTGACCGAAAAGGTGGCTATCAGCTGCAGATCGGAAATCTATGTCGAACCGATTATTCCATTCCCCAATCTATTGATTGCAGGAGGAGGACACATCGGAAAAGCATGTGCTCATTTGGGAAAACTCATGGGCTTTAAAATCAGAGTGATTGATGATCGACCTTCATTTGCGGACAAGAAACATATTCCGGATGCAGACAGTGTAATCTGTGGCGATATTGCCTCTGAAATTAAAAAATATTCCGAGGGACCGGAAACCTATATTTTGATTGTCACTCGGGGGCATCGACATGACGGTGCGGTTCTCGCTGCCTGCATTCATTCAGGAGCACGTTTCATTGGAATGATTGGAAGCCGTCGGAAAAGCGCCTTAATTCGGAAAAGTCTGGTCGATGAATCTCTAGCAAGCCAGGAAATAGTGAATCGGGTTGTCTCACCGGTTGGGTTGGATATCGGTTCCCAAAGTGTTCAAGAAATAGCTCTCAGTATTATTGCACAGATTGTAGCTGTCAGAAGGAAAGGAAGATTGGATGCAGAAGCAAAAAACTTCATCGGAAAAAACAAGCGGAATTATTCTGGCAGCGGGCTACTCAACTCGGATGGGACGGCCGAAACTGCTTCTTCCGTTCGGTAAGAGAACCGTCATTGAAAATCTAGTCCATGAGGCAGTCAACAGTTGCTTGAACGAAGTCCTCGTCATTACGGGAGAATTTCATACTATTATTGCGGAGAAAGTGAAGCCGTTTGGAGTGACGTTAATCAGAAATCCCCACCCGGCAAAGGGAATGTTGAGTTCGGTTCGCTGTGGTCTGGAATCCCTGGATGATCGAGTGAAAGCAATTGCTGTCATTCCGGCAGATCAACCCAGGATCAGTCGCGAAGTGATTAATCAGTTACACCATGAATTTCACCATACTTCCTTCCGGATTACATTACCTGTTTTTAACGGAAAGCGCGGTCACCCGCTATTTTTTTCCTCTGAATTCAAGCAACGAATTCTGACCCAATATGATGAAACCGGTCTCAGAGGACTTCTGATGGATTTCCCGAACGAAGTTCTGGAACACCCAGTGGATGATCGAGGAGTTCTAGAAGACATGAACACCCCGGAAGATTACCAAAAACTCCTGAAATCAATCTCTTGAATCAGCTGTATCCCAAAGGGATCACTCAAAAATAACTTCGCCATTTGCTGGAGGCGAATTGGGTTTCTG
>DUCD01000523.1 GCA_012959985.1 Verrucomicrobiales bacterium
GGAAAATGATGAAGTATAAAACTGGGAGATATCGTAACCTGTTGATTACAAACGATCCAACCGGATTTTGTGGCCATAGCCCTTTACACTAGATATTGATTCCTAAAGTGACGAAATGTTTTCAACCCGATCATTGCGAGTAAGAGAACGAGGCCGGGACCCATTGGCACACGTCTGAAACGTAATCACCGCGCAGGAGTGTGTTAAAAAGGTGTTTCGGGTAACCCTGTGGAAAGGAGGGACGACAAAGAAGGGTCTGCAGCTTATCGACAGTCGCTGTTCCCAAGGAAGAATCGATTGCGGGATAAGCAGAAAGTTGACACTTTTATTAAAGTGTAAAAATCTAGATCCGATCTCAAACTTTTAATTTCGTGGATACGAAAAACCCCTACAGATTCATTTTTCTTCAAGACTTCTAATTGCTTGATTGTGTGGAGACTTGAATAAGATTGAATCTAATGAGAGTGTCTGAATATTTCGTGGAATGATTTCGGAATCTGTCAGATCGGATCTAGATTTTTACAATTAAAGGTTCAGATTCTTGGAAGGAAGTAGCCGTCAATCTGGTTAATCAGTTTCTCCGCGTTTGAGACGCTCTTATTGAAATCGTTCCCATAATACCCGCCATCGTGGGTGGATTCTGGAAACTTTCTCTTCAGGAATGTTCGCATTGACGTGTTGGTTACGCCGCATTCAAAAGCGGCCACTGCGTGAAGAATACTTTTCGGTTTCACTGGGTTGTAGGAAAACCTGTCAGACCGTGGTTTCAGGGCGTCTTCAATCTCTTGTTGGGCACGCATCCTCAAGACATCATCGGGATTTCGTCCGTTGTCGTATTTCTTTGCCTCATTGAAGTCCCTGTCGGACCAGACTCTCTTGAATTCTTTGAGATGCGCATGAATGTTTTGTTTGCGGACCTGATTGAGGAAACGTCCCACAGCCACTTTGATACTGCATTCTGCCGGCACGAGTATGACGCATTTTCCAGGCGAATCAGGACATGCTCTGATAGTTGTGCAATCTCCTACCTTTGACTGTGGTGCTGAATCGGCATTGATGGAATTCAACTGCTGCTGCCATAGAGCTGGAGGCGGTTTATCAGGATAGAACTTTCTGTGAAACAGTTCTCTTATTTGCCTGATCAACGATTCTTCAGGTAGTCTGATATCAAACCACAATGCCAACCACACAAACGACGTCCGCTTGTCCGGAAGGAGATCCGTAAGGTGTTCATCCTTGATGATTGAAGGGCCGTCGTATCGCTCAATTCTTTCTTCCTTACCGTTGTAAACAACCTCGAATACCGCAAAGACAATGGGCTCCAGTTTTTCTACGGTGAACTGCCTCGGAATGATTTCTACTAAAGACTGGGGATTTGATACGATTGGAGGTTGACACACTTCGACATCCCAATTGGGAGGAGTGCCTATCCAACCGTCGATTTCTCGTGTGCACGGATTAAGACCAGTAATCTTTTTGACGGATTTCAGAATCTTTGCCGTGGTTGATTGCGAAAACTCGGTTTGATCGCTGAGATCGCGATGATCCAATTTCAATTGATTTATGGAATCGCAGAACTCTGGCAGATCCTTTTCACCTTTATCGAATCTTATTCGCCCGTTTACGCCGAAGATGCGAAGATGAAGAAGGCCACTGATATCAGCGATTATGACAAGTTTTGTCCCCTCGGTTGGAAGTTCACTCAGGTGTTCTACGAATACGAAACGAAGGTCAAACCAATTGCGAATCTGAATCTTATCGAAGATTTCCAGATAAGTTAGGTTTGAATTCCAGCCAGAAATGGTCATCGCCACCCATTGATGTGCAATTTCCGTTAGCCTGTCGTCATCCTGATTTTGAAAGAATGTAGACGACGAATAGCGAATGCGACACTTGCGCATCTTTTTCTCAAGTGTTCTATAGGTTTTGGTTCTACGTAGAATCTCCCATGCTGCTGATAACTCATGAATATGACACTCGTTTGTTTTGTCCAGCCACCAGCATTTCTTGGTGAAACTCTCTTCACGTTTTTTCAATAAACTGAGACTGGGTTTTTTCTTCATCCGGATCTTAATGCCTTCATCACTCAGAGTAAATGTGGGTTGTTTTGTCCTGGAGAGAATTGTATTTTTTTCGCCTGCCTTTGGGCGTGCTCGGAATTCAGATGTCCATAAATTTTACCAATCAGAATCCCGCCGTCAGAATGTCCCGCCCATTTTGCTATGGTCATGTAGTCAATGCCTGACATTACGCAGAAGCTGATGAAGAAGTGACGGCAGTCGTGAAAACCGAAATCAGGAAGGCTGCTATGATCCCTCGCCAGGATCAATGATTCACGGAATGACCGTGCAGGGATATCCTTCATGCCTCTTTGCGGGGAAGGGAAAATCCATGCCGAATCAGGAGCACTTCTTTTAAACATTTGCCCCAGGTGTTTTTCGAGATTCGGATTGAAGTCCACCACCCTAGATTTGCGGTTCTTACTCATTCCGTCGGCACCAATCGTAAGTTGTCGGTTATCCCAATCGACATCCTCCCACTTCAGCCTCAGTGATTCCGACATTCGACCTCCGCAGAATGCCAGAAGGTGCAGGAAGTCAGCCAGCTGCCGTCCGTTTCTTGAAACCTCGACTGCGGATTCGCGGATGCTGTTGATCTCCTCAAGAGAAAAAAGTCTTCGTTTTCTGGGTGTGGATTTCAACGGTTTTATATTTTCAGTGGGGAGAGAGGCGATCCAGCCATCTTCAATGGCCCGGTTCAAAACATTTCGCAGACAGACCATCGACAGATTCACCGTTCTTGCACTCAACCCCTCAGCCTGCCTGTCTTCAATGAAGGCTCTGATCTGCGGTTTAGTGATTTTATTGATCCGTGTGTCACGCAGGTGCCGCTTCCACCGTTTCAGGTGGCCTTTTTCAGTTGCAATTGTATGAGGGCGTTTTGCGTCAGGGACCTTTTCAAAGTAATTCAGGTATTGATCTGCATAATGATCGAAACGGGGAGCCTGACGCAGAACCGGCAGGGTGTTCTCCTCGCGTTTCACCTTCAACTTTTCCATTTCGGTTTTGGCCTCGGCGATGGTCGTGGCCCCCTCGAGAGGGATCCTCCGTGTTTCCTTTTTTCCCGTCTCCCGGTCTTCCACGCTCAACCGGGCGTAGAACCGGTTGCCTCTTTTCCAGAGTCCACGTATTGGACGCTTGCGTCCGTCAACTACCTTTTGGTAGTGTCCGCGTTCGTGACGAACACTTGCATTAGTTCCGTTTTTGCTGACTCTGGGTATTCCGGGGCTTTCAACTACTTTCACGGTATTACAGTGGCACATTTAGTGGCACAAATCAAATTCAGCGGAATCTGTAAAGTTGTAAGTATTTGGTAATAAGGTGTGCGCGTGTGGCGGAATTGGCAGACGCGTCAGATTTAGGTTCTGATGTCTTAGGACGTGGGGGTTCAAGTCCCTCCACGCGCACCATATTGAATGACCATGGTTTTAAGGAGGTCTTCTGAAGACGGCCTTCATAACTCTCTTTGATCGGTAATACTCTGGTATTACTTTTACTGGACAGTCAACTTGCTCCCGAGTTGAGCCCCCTTGTTGTTTCAACCCGCGTCTTTTTCGCTTCCAGTATCATTCCAAATCGCCTGGTGTCACATATGCTGAGGAAATCCTTGATTATCGGTGTGGTGACGATTCTCGACGCTTGCCAACAGGAGGGAGGCATCGGAGTCCCGCTGGCCATGGTCTTGGACAGCAGTCCCTTTAAGAACAACGCCACGTCAACCGGCGCCAACCCGCTCACGCTCGGGATGACGACCAGCAATGGTCGCCAGTGGCGTGGCAAGGTGGCTGAAGTTCTCCTCTACAATACGGATCTTGATCCGGTTTCCGGTGAAGCCATACGCAACGAACTCCTCACTAAGTGGTTGCCTGAACCGCCCTTGCCCAGTATGTTCACCCGCATCAGCGAGCAAGACGGACAGGGCACTATGGAATGGCAAGCCGGTGGTACCCAGCAATGGAGCGCGGCGCCACCAGCCCGCACACTGTTGATGCCAACGATGCAGGCGCATTCTACCGCGTGAGACAATAGAACATTTGATACGACCACCGTCAAACTGACTCTCAGGCTCTTTGGCGAAGCGGAAAGGGCCTTTGTCGCAGAGGATTTGAATGGAATGAGAACACAGTTGATTATTGCGTGTTTCGCCATGGTTTGGGGTGTCGGCATCCTGGTCGCACCTCAGGCGAAAGGTCAAAACTCCAACCAAGCTGCTCTAAAAGAAATAGAGCCGAGACTACGCAGGATATATGAACAAGGAGAATTCCGAGCCAAGAGGTTTCGCGCTGATTGGCTTCCTGATAGTTCGGGTTACACCCTCATGGAGCCGGTTCCGGGTACTGATGAATCGAAGTTTGTGAGGTATGATGCTGAGAGCGGTAGAAGCACCGTGCTTGAAGCATCTCGTGGAGAAAGAGCTCGTGAGGCTGGTAAGCGGTCCCCTGGCGGACAACACCTCCTTTACTCTGACAATGGAAATATCTATGTGCGAGATTTGGCCGGCGATCGCACGATTGCGCTCACGAAGAACGAGGTTGGAAGTTCGGTTTCAAGCAGGCGGGCGACTTGGAGTCCCGATGGGAAGCGGATCGCCTTTGTTGAATCGGACTCTTCAGAGGTTAGGTTAAGGAGGGCACTTGTCCCAAGTGATCCGTCGTATCCAGAGGTGAGAGAGACTCGTTTCGCCAGGGTGGGCGAGACCATCTCGACATTGCGGGTGGGTGTCGTTGATGCAGAGGGCAAGGAAACACAGTGGCTCTCAATTCTAGAACCAGCAGAAGGGTTTTATCTTGGACAAGTTGGCTGGGCTGGGAATTCCGATGAGTTGTTGGTGGAAAAATTAAGTCGATTCCGGGACAATCGCGATTTTCTCATTGCGAATGTCCGCACCGGCACAATCACCAGCATTTATCACGAATCCAATCCTGCATGGGTTGTCGCGAGCATTGGCAAGAATACTGGCCTTGAATGGATCCGTGATGGGCGCGCGTTCATTGTGATCAGCGAGAAGGATGGTTGGCGTCACGCTTATGTCTGCTCTCGTGACGGCAAGGAGGAAACTCTCCTGACACCGGGCGAATACGATATCATCGAACGGGTGAAGATCGACGAAGAGCGGGGTTGGTTCTACTTCAACGCCTCCCCTGACAATGGGACTCAGAAGTATCTTTACCGTATTCAGTTAAACGGCAGCGGGAAACTCGAACGAGTTACGCCCATGAACCAGCCGGGCACGCACGACTATGAATTCTCCCTCGATGCTCAATGGGCGTTTCATACCTATTCGACATTTGACTCTCCCCCAATCACCGAGCTCGTGCAGTTTCCTGAGCATCGTGTTGTGCGTGTGCTTGAGGACAACAATAACCTGCGTAAAAAAATGAGGACGTCGATCACTCACTCAACAGAGTTCCTTAAACTCGATATTGGCGACGGAGTTGTGATGGATGCGTGGATGATCAAACCCTCCCACTTTGATCCGTCCCGAAAATACCCTGTATTCGTATATGTTTACGGAGAGCCGCATGCACAGACCGTGCTGGATGCATGGGGGCGTGTCCATGCCGACTACCATCGAGCGGTCGCCGACCTTGGTTATCTTGTCGTGTCGATCGACAACCGAGGAACACCGGCTCCAAAGGGGGCTGAGTGGAGGCGGTCGGTATTCGGCAGCCTTGGTCCACTTTCCACCGAGGAGCAAGCGGCGGGTATAAAGGAGCTGGCCCGCATGCGGCCCTACGTCGACTTGTCTCGGGTGGGAATATGGGGTTGGAGCGGCGGTGGCTCGAACACTCTGAACGCGATGTTTCGGAAACCAGATGTCTATCACGTTGGCATCGCAGTGGCGGCCAAGCCACAGCCACATCTCTACAATGCCTGGTTTCAGGAAATTTATATGCGGACCCGCAATGTGAATTCGGAGGGATACCAGCAAGCTGCCGCCATCAACTTTGCCGAAGGCTTACAGGGGAAATTGTTGATTATTCACGGCACGGGTGAGACCAATACTCATCTCGAAATCATGGAAGGACTTGTAGATCGCCTTGTCGAATTGGGAAAACCCTTCGATTACATGACCTATCCAAATCGTGACCATGGCATCCGAAAAGGGGAAGGAACATCGCTGCACCTGCGGATGCATATGGTCCGTTACTTGGTCCAACACCTCACTGCCGGTGCCAAGTAGAAAAAACCGATGATTAGGCGACTAGTTCCTCCACGTGCACCCTTATGAAAAACAATGGCTTAATCGGTGATTTTGATTTGATAAATCTCGGCCATTTCTGTGGTTTCCGGATTTAATTCGAAGAATTTTACGGACACATTTGCTTCTGGGCCGCTGGTATCCATTTCCACAACACCATAAACCGAGGTAATAATGATCTCATCACTCGGTTTTTTATTTTCAGGCTTCGCCCATTCAGGCCTGAATATTTCATAGGCATGCCCCGGAGATTCCTGATGTGTCTGCTTGATGGGGTGGCCCGTTGCAATTTTGTAATTAAGAGGAGATGCTGAAAAATCAAAAACGGCATTGCCCATGTCTTCCAATGAATATTCGATAGAAACGTCGGTTGTGGAAACAGGGTTCAATGGACTTTTCCAATTAAGAATATGGGCGCTCGGATAATGCTGATCACCGGAGAATACCATGACACCTTTGATATCATTATCATTGATATACTGAAAAATTTCACCTCGTTGGTAAGTGTAGCTCATCCAGTTGTCAAAGCCATCTCTACCTGAAGAAGTGTCCCCTCCGTATTCATTCAAAGAAACACTGGAAAAGACGATTCTGAATTTGGCGTTGGATTTTTTTAATCCATTTAAAAACCAATCTAATTGTTCACGGCCCAACATGGTTTTTGTTTCCGAATCTTCATTTTGCATTGGAGAACGGTACCAACGCGTATCCAAAACAAAAACATCAACATCAGTAACTGAAAATTTATAATAAATCCCACCGTCACATTTTATAAATTCATAATCAGGATAGTTCTCCTTAAAAGCTTTTCTGGCTTCCATTTTATACGGATAAGTTCCATCCGAATTATCCTTGCCATAATCATGATCGTCCCAAATAGCCATTAGCGGAATACGGCTTGCCATTTCCTGATAGTTTTCATCGAACACACGGTCGTATTTGTTCCTGAATGCCTCCAGCACTGTTTTATCGTTCAGAACCATCTCACCATTCGCTGCCATTTTTGTTTGAAGCGTTTGATTATCAAGGTATCGTTCGAGGTCATTTAAATTCCCGTCATAATCGGCATACATTTGATCCCCGAGTAAGGCTACGAACGTGGGTTGTATTCGTTCAATTCGATCAAATACATCATATCCCATATACTTTTCCCTTAAACAGGCAGAAAACACAAATTTGAATTTTCCCGGTATTCCCTGAGTCGGAAAGGTCCTGAACTTGAACCACTCTGACGGATCGCCTTTCTTATGTTCAACTCGGTATTCATACTCAGTATTGTATTCAAGATCCGTTAATATCAGGCTCATGGAATGCCCGGTATCCTCTGAGAGTTTTTGCCATTCGGTGAATCGACTGGATGACAAATTTTCGGTGCTTTTGTATTCAATTCGAACTTTTCCGTCTGCCACTGTTTTTATAAGAACAGGTACGCGGTTGTTCTGAATGATACCTACAACTGGCGCCCGTAATAAAACTCGTGATTCATTTTGAACGCAACCTGCCCAAAAAAGACTTAATAGTATTAGGGGTACGTTTTTCAGTGCTATTATATTCATTGTTAACCTTACTCGGTGAATCTTTAATGGTAGGGGCCGTTTTTTTTGGGTTACGCTTCTGGGAGTTCTTCAAGATCGATTTGATCCTTACCTCGATCGCACGCGAACTTGTTCTTCCTTAGCTCTCTGAGTCCGATCCAGTTGAGCTCAATTCCCTGCGTTGTTGCCGTGACTCGATTCTCCCAGCACTCATTCCAATTTACTCCTGGAATTTTTGAGAATATTTCGACTCGATTCGGGGCAATCCCGAACCGGAGGATGGTTTTCTCCTTTGTGAACAAGGGATCTCTTAACGCATCCATTGGAAAACCGAAATCGTTTAAGGTCTGTCTAAGTCGATTGATATTTTCTTTTTCAATGCCAATGAGCAGGTCAATGTCGTGCGTTAGTCTTGGGAAACCGTGAAAGTTAACCGCGTAGCCTCCGATGATCATAAATTCGACGTGGTGCCGATTCATCAGCGTCAAAAACTCTCTGAATGGGGGTGTGAATTCGATCTCCATAAAAAGTTCTCCTGAGGTGCTCACATAAGGCAATCCGTTCATCGGGCGTCATTGCCCAGTTCTCTTGCCGACCCTTGTCCTGTGCTTCTTCGAAGGTGCAGGATTCAATATTGAATGGGGGATGCATATTAGATTCGGGCTAGGATGATCGTCGTCCCGACTGTAGTCCAATTTCGAGATGCAATACAAACACGAATCATCTATGACCGAAGCATGGGGTGCGATTAAGATTACCCCGCATTTTAAATAGTACCTGAAGCATGTTCTTTTCGCCTGTAGTGAGAATGAGGTCTTACCGTTTTAAAATCGGGGCATAACTGGACTTTTCCAGTGACTCAACTCAGGACATCGATCAAATACCGTAGTTCTTCCTGGACGTGGTCAGGGTTTGACACGGTCTGGGCAATTTTGGTTTTGATGGATTTCCGAAATTTTATCCTAATTCTATGTATCGCGACTTTTAGGGCGCCCTCACTTAGGTTGAGTTGGGTTGCTGCGACAGACTGTGAAATGGAGGACTCTCCTGGAAGCCAGTGTTTAAGCACATCGAATTGCTTACCTTTTCCTGATTTCTCAAATGCATTTTTTAGGTCGATGAGGCTATGCTCAAGCAAAGTCACTGCCCATTCCCGGTCGTAAGCCTTGTCGGGATTCGTTTGAATTGGCGTCGCGACTTCAAAGCCCGGAGATGTTTCGGTTTGTGGTTCGATAGGAATCGCTTTTTTTCCTCCCCCGCGGGGGAGGAAAAAAAGCG
>DUCD01000524.1:0-12265 GCA_012959985.1 Verrucomicrobiales bacterium
GCGCGCTGGGACAGCACGCCCTACCCTCCTTAACTTTGGGCCATTCGGGACAGGTTCCTATGCTCTGTCTTTTCCGATTTCAATCGTCCCTGAAGCTGGCCGCGGTGAGGCCGGATTTGACATCGTTCTGGTCATATCAATCTTAGAGCCATTCACGGCAGGCACGAAAATTTGAACGGGCCAGATTCAGCTATTCAGGAGGCGCAGGCAAACTCCGCCTCACCGTGAGCGACGACTTCCCTGACGCGCAGGATGTTCAATAAGCCCTTGTCCAGTTGAACAATTCCCGCCACATATCTGCTCGCCACATCAGTGACGTTGGCCGGTGCAGGATCAATGTCCGAGTCATCTACTGTGACCATGTCCTCGATGCGGCTGACAAGAAGCCCGACAATGTCGGAGCAGGTGTCGTCGTCGAGCACACCCTGTTCGCGGAAACAGTTGATTCTGCGCGAAGTTTTGAGAACAACGCATCTGGATTTCGACGTGATATCCCGATCGCCGGCACCGATCTTCACACTGAGATCGACCACAGTAACAATCTGGCCACGCAGGTTCAGCAAGCCACTTACAAACGAAGGTGCACCTGCTACGGGAATCTGGTTGAGTTGACGATTGACTTCATCGACGAGCAGGACATCGATCCCAAATAGAGATTCACCGAGGCGAAAGGTGGCAAATTGACGTTTCATATTTCTATCCTTCTTTCCTTGATGCATTCATACCGACATTCCGTTCATCATATCATCGATTCCTACCAATTCATTTCATTTCAGGGTAAGTTTCTCAAGGGTTTTCCGAAGACTATCCTTGTCCAATTTGGTTTCGTAGGCATCGACTCCTGCATCCATAATTCGACGCCGATCCGAATCATTAACCATTGAGGTCAGTGCAATAATCGGCATTTTCTGTGCTGTTGAGAAGCACGTACGCGCGCGGTTAGGCCCAATCCGTCCAGATGCGGCATTTGAATATCAGTCACGAGCATATCGAATCGGCCTTCGGAGAGTTTCGTCCACGCTTACTCACCGTCCTCGGCCACTTCCACATCGCATCCGATCTCCTCGAGGTAATTGCTTTCGATGCTACGGAAGAAAGCCGTATCTTCTGCCAACAATACGCGTTTTCCGCGCAGGCCACCTCCTTGGTCTGCGCAATAAATATCGGGTTCGGCCGCCTCGAACAGGCTGTAAACGTCGAGATCGATAATTAAATTTCCGTCGACAACAAACGAACCCAGGATGCCTGTGCCCTTGACGGTTTCCACGTCGAGTGGAGCATTCGTTTCGAGTACATCTTCGACCGCGCTGACGATAATCCCCATGGGGTACTTCACAAGTTTGGGCACGATGACAAAACAAGCGTCACTTTCCTTGGCGGGACTCTGGACGGGCAGAACGTCATGAAGGCGCACCAGACGCAAGGAGCTGTTTTGATATTTCAAATACTCCTTGTCCTTCACTTGTTCGATGGTGCTCCACTTTATTTTTTCGATTCGTTTTACCATAGCCAGATTGATGGCGAAACGTTCGGATGTACCATTTCGGAACAAGAGCAGTGATTGCTTTTCTTTCATACTCTCGCGCAAGGACTGGGCATCCTGATCTAAATCGGCTTTGTCCTGAAGATCGGCAATACGGAGTTGGGCATCTTCTGCCATGCCGGCGGCGTCCAGAATCATAGCGACCCGCCCATCACCCATGATGGTCGTTCCGGCATAGGTGCGGCAATTCTTTAGATACTCCGGCAATGGCTTGACGACGATTTCTTCACTGTCCCTGAGTTTCTTGACGATGAGACCGAAGCGGTTCGGCCCAACCCTAAGAACAACCATGTTGAACGCATTGAGTTGATCCGATTTCAACTCACCTATTGAGTCAAAGGAATCACCTTCAATTCCAAGCAACTCATTCAGACAGACAAGTGGAAGAATTTTTTCGCGTAAACGCATGACGGGCTTACCCTGGATTCGCTCGATTCGTTCCGCTGTATCCTTTTTGCGAATGCGCAACAGTTCTTCGATATCGACCTGCGGCACGGCGAAAACCCTATCCTCGCTCTCAATGACCAGCGCGGGCATAATGGCCAGAGTGAGGGGAAGTTTAAGCCGAATGCGACTTCCCTGCCCCAAGGTCGATTCGATATCCACCGTCCCGCCGATTTTCTCAATGTTGGATCGGACAACATCCATACCGACACCACGGCCTGACAGATCGCTCACCTTCTCGTTGGTCGAGAATCCCGGAGCGAAGATCAATCGCAACGCTTCGCGGTCGGACATTTCGGCGGCATTCTTTTCGGCGGCATTCTTTTCGGTCAGCATGCCACGCTCAATGGCTATTTTTTTAATCTTCTCAGGATCAATGCCCGCACCATCGTCGATAATTTCGATAAACACCTGTCCAGTCTCATGACGGGCAATCAGTTCAATCTTGCCTTGAACCGGTTTCCCTCCCGCTTTGCGTGTCGCCGGTAATTCAATGCCATGGTCCGCACTATTGCGGATCAAATGGGTGAGAGGATCGCCCAGAGCTTCTATAATAGACTTGTCCAACGCCACATTTTCACCCTGAATGGACAATTCGATCTCTTTGCCCAACTTCCGGTTCAAGTCACGAATGATACGCGGGAACTTGTAGAAAACCGAACCCACCAACTGCATTCGCGTCCCCATGATGCCGCTCTGTAGCTCACTGGTCACCCCATCGATATCCTGCACGGCACCACTCAAAGCAGGAAGTTCGGAGAAACGGCTACTAAGAAACTGGCACAGAGAAGCGTCGATGGCGTCGAACTCCTTTTCCACCGCCACGGTCAATTCACTGGCGAGGTTATTACTTGAATCACGCTTTAAAACACTCAGACGTTTGCGCGAAGCCTTCAACTGCTTCTTGAACCGACCCAACTGTGGGCTGGTCCCCAAGCCGCTTGATAATTTGTCCTCCAGGCTCCGTTTGATTCGGTTGCGGCTTAACACCAATTCGCCCGCCAGATTCATCAGGTTATCCAGTAAATCCACTTTGACCCGGAGCGATTGCGTCGATGCCTGCTCTCTGACCGGTCCAGACGATACCTTCTGGCTCTTCTCGTTTCCAGAGTCGAGAGGGGATTCCTTCTCCTGAGCAAACTCCTGCTTGTCCTCGTTCGCGTTCGCGTTCGCGTGCTCGTCCGAAATCGATTTCAATTTCGAAGTCGGATTCATTCCACCTGAAGAATCACCGTTTGCCTTAACGGGATCGGGAACTTCAGGGGCGTCCACTATCACCACAGCCTCCGTCGGAACTTGGATAGACAGTTGAGACCCCATTTTTTTCAATTTGCCGGCAATTGCTTCACCTACAAGACCGTCAAGACCCACCGAACCATTGCAAGCGTCATAATCGGACAAAATCTCTTCGGCCTGGGCGGCCCCCTCTCCCATAGAGGCCAACACTGAAAGGGAAGTCAACAACTCACCCAGGCGGTTCGATACATCCTCAGGTAATTTGCCGGAACCAGGAGTCTGAAGCAGTTTCATGGCTTCACTGTAATCAGGAATCAAAAGATCATTCTCCCCCTCGGCAACAAGGGTCCCATTTTTTTCTACCGCCTTTCCTACATCCTCCTTCTCTGCATCCGACTCATCTTCTTTTCTTGAATTCAATATCGTTTCCAACTGACTCACCTCCACGTCGATGGAGATCTCCTCAGAGGCACGCACGTCATCTATCAGAACGCGGAGTTTATCGGTCCCCGACAAGAGTGCATCCACGGTCTCAGACTTCACCTTCAATTCGCCTTCACGGATAAGTCCCATGACATTCTCCATGGTATGAGCCAAATCCTTGATATGGTTCAGCGAGAAAAAACTGAAACCACCTTTGATGCTGTGCACGGCTCGAAAAATGCGATTGATCGCCTCTGGATCCACCGTCTCCGGGTTTCCCTCAAGATTCAGGAGGTCCGGTTCGATCGTCTCCAGATGTTCTTTTGATTCTGCGATCAGTTCATCAATTAGATCGTCATCGTAATCAGTCATCATTTTTCCCTTTTCATACCGACGACAGATCGCGCGGCTTATCGATTATTATTAACAACTCCAAGCACGTGAGTGAGCCGGTCAGAAACATCTTCTGGCGAAAACGGTTTGGGGAGATAGTGTTTGGCTCCCAACCGAATCGCCTTGAGAACGGACTCTTTATCGGCAACGGCGGTCATCATGACCACCGGGATGTCTGCGAAACGCGGATTGGCTTTCAGCGCCTCAAGGCATTCCATGCCCGACATGACCGGCATGGTAACGTCCAAAGTAATAGCGGCGACAACGGTCGATTCGGTTTCCAGCAACGCCAGTGCTTCCAGTCCATTGCACGCTTCAAGGGCATCATATCCCAGGTCATGAACTGCTCCCGATACGATTTTCCGTACAACGTTTGAATCATCTACACAGAGTATTTTCATAAATCACCTTTGAGATTCTTGAAAGCACCCTCCAATTCGCAGACCTCCACACACCTGAAGACGCCGTCTGCAAATACATTACGTGAACTCAAATCATCTTCTACGTATAGGATTCTCATCATCTCCTTCTCCCATTAGTGGCCAAAGCCGTTAAACGCTCAGCAAATTGATTGAGGTTGACCGATCCATCACTAAGTCCCATCGAATCGACAATCTGAGGCATACCGTAGACCACACACGATGCCTTGGATTGTGTCAGACAAAAGCATCCCTGGCGCTTCAGGGCCTGAACCCCCTTTGTTCCATCCGATCCCATGCCGGTCATTATCGCAGCCAAAACACCTCGGTTACCGTAACTTGAGGCCACGGACCGGAACAATACGTCCACCGCCGGTCGGCAACCGTTTTCCTTTTGGCCACCATTGATGCCCACGATCATTCCTTTTGGCGTATGGCGCACAACCATATGCCGATTACCCGGCGCAATCAGCACTCGCCCCGGTTGAACTGAGTCCCCTTCCGCTGCCTCCAGAACCTCAAGTGCCGACTTCCTGTTCAGATCATCGGCCATCGCTTTTGTAAAAAGGGCAGGCATGTGCTGTACCAAAACGATAGGCAGGGGAAAGTGACCGGGCAATGCTGGAATAAGCTGGGACAGGGCCTTGGGTCCCCCTGTAGAAATACCAATGGCCAAAACTGAAAAAGCTGTTGGAACAGGCACTTGACGGGCCGACGAATTCACCGACACTTGCGAAGAAACAGGTGTCGCCTTCTTGCCGTTCTTCTGACGACCTCTGCATACAGCTCCAACGACGATTCCCAATTCCCGGTTTAACTGAGCCTCATTTTCCCGATCCTGCCGGCTTCGGATGTGAGAACAAAACTACGGGATTTTCCCACATATTGTTGCAAAACTTCCTCTTTGGCATCCTGATAATAAAGCCCTAAAAGCAAGGTTGTAAATACTGTCAGTTGCAAAAAAACTGAACAGGGCGTTTTTTTTACTCAAGTCAAACTTCATGTACGATATCTTTGGATTGCGAGGACCCTTTTCCGTATTTTCTTTGCTTTACTGCCGTTTTATATCACCATTTCTTGAGTAGACACAAAGTTCGTGTATGATCGATTCACGAACCCACTGTTAAGCTTATCGGACATTTCGCGTAAGACTTTACAAAATTTCATCTCAAATCAGTGGTAGGTATCCTTTGGTTATGTAAAGCTTGCATTCAAAGCCATTTACAGAAAAAATTGCACTGCTGTCCACCAAGCTGGCAAGTGGCCGATGATGTCTGGGCATGCCACGAATCGGCAAAAGGTTTTTACGCTGGGGACAACGAGCCATACCCGATCAGCCTCCTTTTCTCTGGATCATTTTTTATGAATTGATCAGGATCGACTCATGGGCCTTCGAAAAACTGTTCTGAGATTGGTTTTGCTGCTGGTGGGTACCGGCCCGGTAGTTGCTGAGAATTTCTTAATTGACACCGGAAATGTTCGCGTGGTTGCCGTTCCTCACGGGGGTAAAGTCCCGGATGCCGAGGTGGATAACAACGGTGTCATTCATCTGACTTATTTGAAAGATACTAATACCTATTACACGAGAACGGAGGATCAGGGAAAAAGCTTCTCAGAACCCCTGCGAGTCAATTCAGAAGATGGGTTTGCTTCCGGAGCAAGATTTCGCGGCCCGGATCTTGCCATCGGCAAAGAAAACCGGATTCATGTCATCTGGTATAATGCAGGATACCAGCAGAAGCGTCCAAAGGGGCAATGGGGCGTCATGTATTCCCGACTGACTAAAAACGGCTCCTCATTTGAAAGCAGCAGGAATTTGAATCATAAACCCAGTGACAATTTTTCACTGGCGGTCGATCGACATGATCGCGTTGCCGTCATCTGGATGGCGGGAGGTGTTTTTGTAAACCTGTCGAGCGATGGAGGAGATCATTTCGCATCCCCTCATAACCTTGGTGCCGACCCATGCGAGTGCTGTGGTTCGAGAGCGGTCTATTCTCCAAACGGTATGTTGACAGTCCTTTATCGCAATAAAACCAATAACATCCGTGATACCTATCTCGCTGATTTACCGAAAGGGGCGACATCGTTTCGCCATACCAAGCTCAGTCAAACCCCATGGAAAATCAATGCCTGCCCCATGACGGGAAGCTTTCTGAGTGTCAATGGATCCAGCCTATCGGCCGCATGGCGTACGAAAGAACAAATCTGCTATTCCCATGTTGACCGTGAGCACCCAAACGCTTTATCGCAGGAAAAGATCGCTGTCGAACAAGGCCGATACCCAGTTATCCTCGAAGGTTCCAATGGTAAAAAGCTCCTGGCCTGGAAAAATGGGCTCAATCTCGAATGGACTGTTTTCAACCGCAAAGGTAATCCGATCCAATCCCCGAACTCGGTGACCTGCCGGCATCCTGACCGACCTTCCGGAGTAAAAATCTCCGATGGGAAATTTGTCCTGTTTCCCTGAATTCGAATCGACAAAAGTAAAATATGGATTGAACTTTGATTACCGATTGGTTTCATCATTTCAGCCTGGCATTGGAGTCACCGACTGCTCTTCACGCAAGATGTTCAGCATTTCCCTTGAAACAAAGGAACTTTTGGCAAAGGTTCGCCAGTTTGTGGAAGATGAGATCTATCCGCTGGAAGACTTGAATCACGGCAATACCTTTCGTCAACTTCTACCTGAGCTGAATGCGAAACGTAAACGAGTACGTGAGTTAGGCCTATGGTGTCCACAAATTCCAAAAGAACATGGCGGCATGGGACTGGGATTTATGGAGCATGCCATGGTCAGCGAACAATTGGCTCGAAGCCCTTTCGGCCACTTCTGCTTCAATGCCCAGGCGCCGGATGCCGGCAACATGGAGATTCTGATCGAGTTCGGGACCGAGAAGCAGAAACAGCAATGGCTGCACCCACTGACCCAAGGTAACATTCGCAGTTGCTTCTCCATGACGGAACCGGACTGCGCGGGATCGAATCCAGTCTGGATGAATACCACAGCGGTAATGGAGGGTGACCACTATGTCATCAATGGCAGAAAATGGTTTACGTCCTCTGCGGATGGATCCGCCTTCGCCGTGGTCATGGCCGTCACTTGCCCGGATGCCAAACCCCATCAACGGGCCAGCCAGATTATTGTGCCGACCGAGACTCCCGGTTTCAATCGCATCCGGAACATCTCCTGTATGGGCCACGAAGGCGACGACTGGGACAGCCACTCCGAAATAATCTATGAAAATTGCCGCGTCCCCAAAGAGAATCTTTTAGGTGAAGAAGGGGCTGGATTCACTATTGCTCAGGCGCGACTGGGCCCGGGACGCATTCAGCATTGCATGCGCTGGATAGGAATTTCCGAACGTTGTTTTGAGTTAATGTGCCGCCATGCAGCGAAACGTGAATTGGGGCCAGGCGATCTCCTGGCAACACGGCAAACAGTCCAGAACTGGATCGCGGAAAGTCGGGCGGAAATAGACGCTGCCCGATGGATGGTGCTGAACGCCGCCTGGAGAATCGATCGTGAGGGAACCCGGGCCGCGCGCGTCGAGATCTCAACCATAAAGTTCTTTGTCGCGGACGTGATGATGAAAGTGATCGACCGAGCCATCCAGACTCATGGTGCCCTGGGAATCAGCGACGACATCATCCTGTCGCGATTCTACCGATACGAGCGCGCAGCGAGAATTTACGACGGACCTGATGAAGTCCACAAGGGAGTGGTCGCCCGCCAGATCCTGAAACAGTATGGATTCAACCCAAAGCGCAAATAGCGATGGAGTGCGTCGATCAACCGGAGCCGGTTCGCAAAGGTGAAGAACTGCCGATCCCGTCTCTGGAATCATTTCTTCGGGAGCATTTGGAACTTCCAGAGACTCCGCTTGAGGTTGAACAGTTTCCCGCCGGTTATTCGAATCTGACCTACCTCCTGAAAACGGGGTCGGATGAGTTTGTACTGCGTCGCCCCCCTTTTGGCAATCAAGTCAAGAGCGCCCATGACATGGGACGCGAATACCACGTGCTCTCCAAACTCTGGAAGAGTTACCCCCCCGCGCCCAGACCCTTAGCCTACTGTGAGAATGAATCCGTAATCGGAGCTCCCTTTTATATTATGGAACGTAGAAAGGGTGTCGTCATGCGAAAGGTTGCGCCGGAATCATTACGCTCCAATCCAGAACAAGTGCGACGCCTTTGCGAATCGTTCGTCGATAAGCTGGTAGAGTTACATAGCCTGAATTACAAGGCAGCCGGCCTGGGCGAACTCGGACGACCCGAGGGGTTCATCGAACGCCAGGTACACGGCTGGACAAATCGTTATCAGAAATCGAAGACGGAGGAGTTACCGGCCATGAATCAAACCGCGGTATGGTTAACCGAAAACCGACCTAGCGAAAGTGGCGCTGCGCTGATCCACAACGACTACAAATACGACAACCTGATTCTAGAACCAACGAACCTTTCACAGATCATTGGCGTGCTCGATTGGGAAATGGCCACTCTCGGCGATCCATTGATGGATCTGGGTGTCACACTCTCCTATTGGGTGGAAGCGACAGATTCAGATGCGGCAAGAAAAGGCTCTTTCGGCCCCACCACGTTACCCGGCAGTTATACCCGTCGTGATCTGGTTGATAGATACCGGAAACAAACCGGACGCAACATTGAGAATATCCACTTTTATTTTTGTTACGGCTTGTTCAAATTAGCCGTGATTGTTCAACAGATCTACGCACGCTTTGCCCGAGGTCTGACGAAGGATCCACGTTTTAATAATTTGAATGAAATGGTGAGATCACTCAGCGAGCAGGCCGTTGAAGTCATCGATAAAAAGACAATCTAAAAGCATGTTCGATCAATAGGTATTAATTGTTATCATGGGAATACTTGAAGGAAAAGTCGCTATTATCACCGGGGCTGGTCGGGGAATCGGTCGCTCACATGCCCTCCTTTTTGCCCGCGAGGGTGCCAGAATCATCGTCAACGACCCCGGATGCAAACGGGATGGATCCGACGCAGGAGACACCGCCGATGAAGTCGTCAAAGAAATCATCACGGCCGGAGGAGAGGCCATCGCCTGCAAATACGCTGTCGGTTCCACCGAGAGTGCAGAACAAATTATTCAGACAGCAATCCATGCCTACGGACGAATTGATGTCCTGGTCAACAACGCCGGAATTCTGAATGATCGCACCCTTCTCAACATGACGGATGAAGAATGGGACACCGTCATCAACGTTCATCTTCGAGGTTCATTCACCTGTCTTCGGGCAGCAGCCAGGGTCATGAAGGAACAAGAGACAGGAGGACGCATTATAAACACGTCATCCAGTTCCGGGTTATTGGGGAATTTCGGGCAGGCAAATTACGGAGCGGCCAAAGCCGGCATCTACGCGTTGTCACGCATCGCTGCAATGGAACTGGCGAAACATAAAATCTGTGTCAATGCCATTGCACCGGTTGCCATGACACGCATGATGGAAGATTTACCGCAGTCACAAAGCGTCAAGCTGGCGGGCGGTTTGAATCCGGAAACTATTTCGCCGGTGGTCGCCTTCCTGGCAAGCGATTCAGCCGCCGGGATCAGCGGCATGACATTCGGTATAGAGGGTCGACATCTCTTCATCTACCGCATGATGACCAGCCATGGCGCACACAGCTTTGAAGAAGAAGGCTGGACAGCTTCAGAAATCGGAAAACGAATCGACCAGATCGCCCATTGGTGAAGATGGTCGATTTGTCCGACCAGACCGATCTCTTTAGGGACCGCTCAAAGATCATTTCACCATTGGGCGGGAGTGCCGTCTTTTCGGATGCAAGCCACGGGGAGGGCGTATTCCCTCATGGGGATTCAACCGACGCGTATCGCCGCCCTTCGGGTCCGGGCCGAAGCTATTTTTGAGTGGTCCCTTAATCAACCTGCAGTTCCCGAATCTTCAGGTTTCGAAACCAGCAGGGATCATGATGGTCCGTCAGCAGAATGTGACCGCGGACCTTTTCACCAAAATTCGGCCATTTTTTAAATTTGGTCTTGGTGACCTGGTTCATGATTTCAGGGCTGCCGCACTCGTATTCAAGGACTTTCATTCCGTTGAGCCAGTGCTCGACGTGATTCCCCTTCACCAGAATACGCGAATGATTCCAGTCCCCCATCGGTTTCACGGGCTTGTCACTGCGCGGTTTCACCACAAGGTAAAAGGACCCACAACTACTGTCGGCCTCCTTCACAATCGAATCGTCGATCATCTGAAATTCATGACCGACCGTTGCTTTGCGCTCCTGGATGATAAAGTATTTCACCCCATTGTTTCCCTTAGGCGGTAATTTCCACTCCCAGGCAAACTCAAAGTTCTCGAATGTCTTCACGGTCATGATGTCACCGGGGCGTTTTCCTGCCTGCTTATGAAGCAGGCCATTTTCAACAATCCATCCTTGCTTTGGTAAGGCATTCGAACCGTAACTTCTCCATCCTTCAATCTTATGCCCATCGAAAAGCAATTGCCAACCGGCGTTCTTTTCTTCAACAGTCAGGGTATTATGGGGTGAATCGGCAATCGCGAAACCCGTAAGTGCCATCAAAATCAGCATCGTTATACAATGCGGGGAAAATTTTGTAATCTTCATAATTATCCTGGACTTGATGACAAGGGTGATTTTATTTTCCCGAAACCGCCGGCAGCGATCATTGCATTCTTCATCCGGAAATCCTGATTTCATTTATGAAATCCAACTCACCATTCAAGGCCGCAACAGACTGCCCTGAATAAACTGGGTAAATCAACACCTATCCTTTGCATTTTCCGCCCCCCCCCTCGGCAGAATCCACTCCTCCTCAGCAGAATTCTTGAGAATTCTGATCAACCAAGCAATGGATCACAGGGAAACGCCTGAACTCTATTTCTGAGAACCGTGAAAAAGAAGGGTGACGGTCGTTCCATGGGCCTCTGGAAAATCATCCTGAGAACGACTCGAAATTCTGATGGTTCCTCCCATTGCTTCAATAAATTTTTTCACCAAAGGCATTCCAAAACCTGTCCCGCTTTCTCCATGGGTTCCCTGACGTGTTGTTGGAACGTCGGAACGAAAAATAAGGGCGCATAGATCTTCAGGTATTCCTATCCCCTGGTCTTTGATGTCGATCTGTATCATGGAATCCTCCCGGGTGATTTCCACCCAAATGGTCGATTCCGGATTTGAGAATTTCAAGGCATTGGAAACGAGGTTGTTGATGACCGTATGCAAGAACAATGTGGCATCGACTTTAAGAGACCATGATTCCGGAATCACTTCAGGCACAATCTTCAGATGAATCCTCTTCTTTTTAAAGAGGTGATCAAAAGTCTCATGGACGAAACCGGGCAACCGATTCAACTTGAAATCAACAAACTTCATTGGATATTTCCCTTCATCAATCTGTCGCATACGAGTGACGGATTGGGTAATTTCAATCACCCTTGAGGAAGATCTACGAATCAACTTCAACGTATCATCCAGCTCTGGGTTTTGCCCGGTATTGATGTCCTCCAATGTATGTTCATCTACTGAAGCACTGATGACCATCAATTGATTGTTGATATCATGGGTTAAAACCCTCAAAAGAGTAAGGTCTTCTTCATTGGATCGAGTCATTTCTTTATTCTTCTCATCAAGTTCCCGAACCCGGAGACGATCTTTCTCAATCATTTTTTCCTGAAGCATTCGGGTCTCTTGCTTATATTGATTCACCTTTCTCCTTTGTTTCAGCAGTTTCCTGACTATACTCTTACGCATCAAGTTTTCGGATTTAAACCTCGGAATTCTTCACAAA
>DUCD01000524.1:12436-19348 GCA_012959985.1 Verrucomicrobiales bacterium
GACTTATATTCCAGCCCATCACGTCCGACAATTTCAGCCCCTGGGATTTTCCGAAAACTTGATGCCGATCAGTATAATTCCATTATCCGTTGGCTCGGCGGGCACTCTTTACACGATTTTCCAGTGAGATTTTTCTGTTCTCAACACATTTTTCTGTTCTCAACACGTGAAATCTGCAAGAAAGATTCCTCTCATGAAAATTCAAGCATCCCATTCACGGAGAAAATCCGTAGAAACACCCAACTTTATCGACTGGGCAACCTGGAAAACTCGATAAACAAGTGGAATTCGACTAAATTTAATATGAACAGATTATACAAATACTTCTTACCGGCTCTTATTTTCTTCATGCTGGCTTCCGTAAACGGATTCGCACAAGGCAACGCTGAGCCGACCGCAGATTCCGGGGATACGGCATGGATTCTGACATCCACCGCTCTGGTTCTGTTCATGACCATTCCAGGTCTCTCATTGTACTACGCGGGTCTGGTTCGGGGGCGCAATGTCCTGTCGGTGCTGATGCAATGTTTTGCCATTACGGCCATGATGACAGTCATTTGGCTGGTTTATGGTTACAGTCTGGCATTCTCGAGCGTCGGTATGGTTGCAGGAGAAACCAACCTGCATTCCTTTATCGGTGGACTGGACAAAATGTTTCTGAAAGGAATCACCGCAGATACTCTCAGCGGTACCATTCCTGAGGTGTTGTTCTTCGCTTTCCAGATGACCTTCGTGATCATTACCCCTGCTCTCATCGTCGGCGCGTTTGTTGAGCGTATGAAATTCTCCGCAATGATGATTTTCACAGCGATTTGGGCAACAATCGTTTATTTACCGGTCTGTCATATGGTCTGGGGAGGTGACGGTGGATTTTTTGCGGACCGCAACACCTTCGATTTTTCTGGAGGAATCGTAGTTCACATTACGGCCGGTGTGGCCGCCCTCGTGGTCTGTATCATGGTGGGTCCCAGGAAAGGATATCCTAAAACTGCCATGCCACCCCATAACCTACCTATGACGGTCACCGGGGCCGGGATGTTGTGGGTCGGTTGGTTCGGATTCAATGCCGGCAGTGCGGTTGCCGCCGACGGAAGCGCCGCGATGGCTCTGGTGGTCACCCAGGTATCAGCAGCCATGGCAACTCTTGCCTGGATGGGGATCGAGTGGATTAAACACGGCAAACCAAGCGTCCTGGGGGCCGCCACCGGGGCGATCGCCGGGTTGGCCGCCATCACTCCGGCTTCTGGCTATGTCGGTCCGGTGGGAGCCCTGTGTATCGGTTTCGCTTCCGGCTCGATCTGCTGGTGGGCATCCACCGTCATCAAATCCAAATTCGGATATGATGATTCCCTGGATGTGTTTGGAGTTCACGGCGTTGGAGGATTCCTTGGAACGGTCCTGGTCGCTGTTTTTGCCTCCAGCACTTTCGGTGGAAATGAAGGAGGATTGGAAAACTACTCCATCGGCGGGCAATTAGGCACCCAGACATTCGCCGCTGTTATTGTCGTCATCTACACTCTGGTCCTTACCATCGGGATCTTGAAGGGAGTCGATGCCATGGTCGGGCTAAGAGTCGATGAGAAAGAAGAAAACGAAGGGCTGGATCTCGCATCCCACGGAGAGCAGGGCTACAACGATTGACCGCCTGGTTCCAATCATTCCGGCGGGTTTTATCGGTTAGACAGGGTCCGTTGC
This sequence comes from Verrucomicrobiales bacterium, assembly GCA_012959985.1. GTDB lineage: Bacteria > Verrucomicrobiota > Verrucomicrobiia > Limisphaerales > DUCD01 > DUCD01. The sequence continues at coordinate 14,132 of DUCD01000524.1, forward strand.
CTTCCCCCAAGGGGGCGGTAGGAGCGATAACGGGCGGTAGCGAATGGCACTGAATTAAGGATGGTAGGGCGTGCTGTCCCAGCGCGCCGCAATCAGTAATGAATACTGGATAGTCGGGGTGATTTCTCAATCCTCCGGCTTAATTTCACTGCTCAGGCGGCGCGCTCGGAGAGCGAGCCCTACCCTGTGACGCTTCAATTGGAAGATCACTGGAAGATTCCAGGAACTCTGGGAATGACATGACCGGAACGATGTCAAATCCGGCCTCACCGCGGCCAGCTTCAGGTTTGGCCGGGGGCGTCGGCTTCAGGTTTGAAAAGGCCCTGGCATGATTTTGTTCCTGAAGCCGCGGCCAGCTTCAGGTTTGAAAAGGCCCTGGCATGATTTTGTTCCTGAAGCCGGGGGCGTCGACCCCGGACAATGGAAAACCAATCAGGACAGAACAAAATGCCTTAACTTAGTGCCATTCCGGGCAGTGGCAACGCAACCGCTTTGGATCGGCTGGGCTGAAATACTCTATTGCCACAAGATAGTGAAATAACCGACTCGCCAAAAGGTCGACATATCATCTATCATCCCCTAATCATGAATCCCTTCAACGACCATCTTTTTGTTAGCCTGTTCAGCAAGCATGGGGGCGGCCGACACGCTTACTCTTCATGGGCTTTTTCCTTCCGACCGTGTGCTGGATGTGCAAATCACCCTTTCGAAAGAAGATTGGAATTCCCGGCGTTATCAAACTCGTGATCGCAATTCGCTCGGCAATCGCCGACTCAAACCCCTTGAAAGTCCTTTCAGTTATTTTAAAGGACATGTCACCATAGATGGAGTCGAATTCCCCGATGTCGGTGTTCGCAAAAAGGGATTCCTGGGATCGCTCAGTTCCTCCCGGCCTTCTCTTAAAATCAAACTGAATTTCTTCGATCGCTCAGCTGATCTGGGTGGTCTGAAAACTCTTACATTTAACAACAACCAACAGGATAGGGCTCTGCTGAGCCAATACATGAGTTATGCGGTATTCAACGATGCTGGATCTCCAGGGTCACGTTGGGCCTTTGCAAGTGTAACTGTCAATGGAAAGCACCTGGGTGTTTATTCTCATGTCGAATCCGTCAAACAGCCATTGCTGCAGCGGGAATTTGGCACGGACAAAGGAACATTGTATGAAGGAACCGCTGTCGACTTCGATCCGGGTTGGGAAAACAGCTTCGAACGGAAGATGGGGGACGACGGACCGGGACGCAGGAAGATCCGCCAGATCATTGAAGCTTTACAGGGCGATCCGGGAAATCCGATAACCTCCACCGATGCTGAAATACGAGCCTGGGCTGCGACCAGTGCAAAGCACGATCGCAAATGGATGACTTCCGGATTTAACGATTCGGGCTGGAAGGTGGGACGAAACGGGGCCGGCTACGAACGTGACCGTGGATACGAATCATTTATTCATTCCAGTTTCAATTTTGAAGACCAGCTATTCAACAGAACGGCATCCATTTATCTGCGAATTCCCTTCGCGATTGAGAATTTGGCATCATTGAAAGAATCCGGGCAATTGACCTTGCGAGTGCGATACGACGATGGATTTGTTGCCTATTTGAACGGTGAACGGGTCGCCTCAGCCAATACACCCGAAAGACCCCGTTGGGATTCACTGGCAACCGACAATCATGACGATTCTGCAGCAACGGCTTTTCAACCATTTTATATTTCGGACTACGCCGGCCGTCTTCGGCAAGGCAGAAACGTACTGGCAATTCAGGGACTGAATATAAGCCGAGAAAGCACAGACATGCTCAGCGAAGCCGCATTGCGTTCGGAATCGAATACCCTCGAGCAAACCATTGCCGAACATGTTGATCTGGATTCCTTTTATAAGTTCTGGGCAATTGAAGGATTACTGGGTTTCTGGGATGGCTACTCAGGCAACCGCAATAATTTCTTTTTTTACCACAATCCAAAAACCGGCAAAATTCACTTTATTCCCTGGGGGGCGGATGCCCTGTTTACCAATGAAAGCTGGGTGAGATCAACCGTCGGGTTGCCGCGATCGGTTAAAACACGCGGCGTGATTGCCAATCGATTGTGGAGTTACAAAAATGTTCGGAAAAGATATGCCAGAACGATGAAGGGCCTCCTTGACAATCATTGGGATGCGGAAAAACTATTAACTGAAACTCATCGGCTGGAAGCTATGTTGAAGCCGCATGTTGCCCCCTCCCAAAAGCGGTTTCAAAGGTCCCTGAATGAAATGCGCCGCTTCATTAATGGACGTCGAACCGAAGTCATGGCGGAAATCAAAGAGAATCTGCCGCCTGGCAGTTGAAGCAAAACGGATGCCCTGAATTTCCGGTAGGTTTTTGGTGCGATAACGAGCCGCAGCGAAGTTACCGCTTTGGTTTGAGGTGACTGAATTGTCCGGACGGCGCAAAAAGGTGAAAAATCCGACTCGCCAGAAGGTCGAAAACCCATCTATCATCAAATCACCATGAAACCGACATTTCTAAAAAGCTATCTTTTGTTGCCGGCGTTTTATTTGTTGTTCTGGCCCCTTATGAACTGGGGAGCAGAGAACGACACGAATCCGAACATTGTCATCATCCTAGTGGACGATATGGGCTATGGAGATCCCGGTTGCTATAATCCGAATTCCAAGATCCCGACGCCGAACATCGATCGGTTGGCACAGGAGGGAATGCGATTCACCGATGCCCATGCCGCCGGAGCGCTCTGCCATCCATCCCGCTACGGATTAATGACGGGTCAATACCCATTCCGGGCAAACCCCGGTGCTTGGCGCAAAAAGGCAACCATCGACCAAGGCCGGATGACGATAGCTTCGCTACTCAAATCAAAGGATTACCAAACAGCGATGGTGGGAAAATGGCATTTGGGTTTTGATGAGAACGGCTATGAGAACCCCCTACCGGGAGGGCCATTCGACCGCGGATTTCAAAGTTATTTCGGCATTCGGGCTTCGACGGACATTCCTCCTTATTTTTATATTCGCAACAATCGAGCGGTGAAACCACCGAGCCATCGGATTGCAGCCAATAACAGTCCCGGTTGGTCTCCGATCCAGGGAGCGTTCTGGCGGGAAGGTGGCATCGCGCCTGATCTTGAATTGAAAGATGTCCTTCCTCGATTCACCGACGAGGCGATCGGCGTCATTCAAAACCATGAAAAACGTCCATCAGATTCTTCTTCTCCACTGATGCTTTATCTCGCTTATCCAGCTCCGCACACACCATGGTTACCCTCCGAAGAATTCAATGGTAGCAGCAAAGCCGGCATGTATGGTGACTTCATGGTGATGGTGGATTCAATGATTGGCCGAGTCCTGAATGCCTTGAATAAGGCAGGAATGAGTGATGACACTCTGGTGATTTTCAGTTCGGATAATGGACCGGTCTGGTATGACCTGGATGTGGATCGCTTCGGACATGATTCATCAGGAGGATTGAGAGGCATGAAAGGGGATGCCTGGGAGTGTGGCCACCGGATGCCGTTCATTGCGCGATGGCCTGGTAAAGTGAAACCCGGATCCGTTTCAAATCAAACCATCTGCTTCACCGATCTATTGGCAACCTTTGCAGAACTCACGGAAACCCAACTTCCTCATGAAGCCGGACCGGATAGTTTCAGTTTCCTGCCGGTTCTCCTTGGCAAACAAAATGAAAATGACCCCATTCGAAAAAACCTCGTCATTCCCTCAGCCAAAGGAGCCTTGAGCATGCGGTCCGGCCCCTGGAAACTGATCACAGTTTTGGGATCGGGTGGTTTCTCGAAACCCAATAGAGTCATTCCAAAACCGAACGGCCCTAAAGGCCAGCTCTACCACTTGGTTAATGACCCCGGTGAAACGAAGAACCTCTATCTGGAAGAACCCGAACGGGTGAAACAGATGATGGCCGAATTGGAACAGATCCGGACATCAGGTCGAAGTCGGCAGTGAAAAACCGCTCCTTTCTGAAAACAGCCACGGATCGATCGGGACAAGCTCATGGGAGGGCGCTCGCCCCACTGCCATTAGGTTAAGCGTTTCTCCCGCACATTTTGAGACCTGCATTCCTGAAGCTGGCCGCGCCGAGGCCGGAATAGGGAAGAAATGAATGCCGATTTCAATGATTCGGGGTCGACGCCCCCAGCTTCAGGGGTGCCCGATTCCCTAAACTAATGGCAGTGGCGCTCGCCCCTCCCATTGATAAAACCCTGAGGCTATTTCTTACCGTTTCGCGGCTCCCTCAACCATTTTTTTGAAAGCGGGAGTTACGCTTACGGTCGTTTCCTTGGGGCCGGTCATCTTAACGAAGACATTGCCTGATTTCCCTTCAAGAATGCCGGCCATCAAACCATAGTTCTTTTTGGCGATTTTCTTTCCGAAGGGTGGACCACTCATGAAAGTGCCATCGGTCTGCACGTAGGTGATCTTGATTCCATTGATTTCCTTGGTCGTCTTTTTGGTATCGGTCGAATTCTGGAACTGTTTGATCCAACGTTCCACATTGGCATTAACGGATCCACTCCGGGCACCAAAATAGAAAAAAGTCACTTCGGCTGAGTCGGACGCAGACTTTCCTGGCGCAGAGAGTTGAGCCGCCCGCATTGAGGAGCTCGGTTTTTCCTTCTTCCATACTGCAGGAAGTTCAAAGGTGAATTCGCTGACTTTGAAGGTTTGTTTTTCCTCAGCTAAAAGTGAAAGACTTCCGAGAAACAGCATACCCGCACTGAGCCATTGGAAAGAATAGAGAGAGCACAATTTATTCATGAACTAGGTGCTAATCCAATCCGAATCGCTTGTCAACGGATTGCTTCGGGCAAGGGTATATCAAATTTGTCGGCCCATTTGGAAATGGAAGGCAGGATGGCCGGGTGCAGCTCGACGCCATTTTTCAACTGATCCTGCCGCAATTCCTGAGCTCGATCGCCTGGTATCCTGACCGGTTTCTCTTGGGAACGCGGACTGGAATCTCTGCATTGCCCTGAAAAGAAACTGGCTTCCTTTTTAAAGAAATCATTTCCGCCGAAAAAATCAGGGTTGATCAGTTGGATGAATACCGAGGCACCCCACTGGTGAAGTTCGTCCGAACGTCCGTATCCACTGAGTCCGGAAGTCAAGGCTTCTACCAGAATCGCAAGGGCAAATCCTTTATGACCGGCTTCGACACCCCCCAAAGGGAGAATTGTGCCCGGAGGATCCTCAAACAATACGGCGGG
>DUCD01000524.1:19359-20305 GCA_012959985.1 Verrucomicrobiales bacterium
CCATCAGCAGACTGAAGGCAATCCGAAGAAAACTTTTCTCCTTTTTTGTGCAATCGCAAGCATTGCCCATTGGTGGTGATGGATGAACTGATATCAATGAGAATAGGGGCACCTTCTGTCGGGATTCCGACGGCGAACGGGTTCGGAGTGAACACCGGACTGATGCCACCGAATGGAGCCACTGACTGGGTGGATGGATCCGAAGTGGCAAGAAGCATCATGTAGCCGGCATCGGTCACTGGTTTCAGGTAAGCCTGAAGACAAGCGATATGGTGGCTGCGTTGAATAGTCGCGGTGACAGATCCATAGGAGGAAACCTCAGCCAACAGCATTTTAACGGCCTGTCGCACCAAAAAAGGTCCGGGAAGATATCCTCCGTCCAGGGCGATTGCTCCTCCGCCTTGACGCTTAATTTCAGGTTGTCCCGAACATTTCATTTTGCCCTCCTGAATGTTTTTCAGATAAGGACTCAGCAACTGCAGACCGTGTGTGGTTTTACCCAGCAGATCACCCTCCACCAGTATTTCGGAAATATCAGAGGCAAGGTTTTCTTCCATCCCACTCTGGATCAGCAGGCGATTAGTAAACTCTATTAATTTGGAATAGTCGTAACGATTGCTCACAATATCAGATTGGTTTTAAGAGAACTATACGGTGCGTGGAGAACAAATTGAACATTATTGTCATTGAATTTGAACCTACATGCTGTCAGAAAATTTCCATTTTCCGCTACGGGATGAGAGAAACGGATTCATAAGAACTGCGTCACTTCCATTCGGCAATGCATTTCCCCCACATGTATTAAGGCCGACATTCCTGAAGCTGGCCGCGCCGAGGCCGGAAAATGGAAAGACTGTATCCAGATTTCAACGATCCCGGCTCAGCGCACCGGGCTTCAGGGATGACCGTATTCATTTCGTCCTTTTGTTAACCCAATGGTAGTGAT
>DUCD01000524.1:20432-24177 GCA_012959985.1 Verrucomicrobiales bacterium
ATCCTAATAGTTCTTCGGCTGGTTTCAGATCGTAACGTTCGGTATTAAATGGACGACTGCAGGCAAAAACCACTTTGAATCCGAAGGATTCCGGTTTCTGAACTGTTTTGGTGAAAAATCGTCCGATGTCAGCCTGACTGAAGTAAACATCCCTCAGGAAAGGTTCGGATTTCCATTCTGCCAAATGTTCGGCAGAACGAGGGCACCAACCCAGTCTCACCACCAGCACATCGAAACCATGTCGATTTGAAAAAACTTGCCCAACCGACTCAGCAAAGATCTTGGTTGCGGCATAAAGATAATAGGGCTGTAACGGTTCATCAACACGAACCGGCCAGGGTCCCTCTCCGCGCACTCGAACGGCGTTTACCTGACCGGAACTGGCCAGAATCAGACGACGGACTCCATTCTGACGACAAGCTTCCAGCACATTGTAGGCACCGATGATGTTGTTAGGGAGCAGCTCTGTCATGAAATCCGCATCATCAGGGGTCGCCCCAAGATGAATGACGATATCCTTTCCTCGGACAGCATTATTGATTGCCGAAGCATCTCTCAAGTCTCCCCTAACAAAGAAAGGAGACGGTTCTTTTTCCATCCGATCAAAGCTATAGACCTGGTCCGTCCATTTGGACAATGCCGCAACGACGGCTGAGCCAATGCGGCCGGCAGCTCCCGTTACCAGAATGGAAGGCTTTTTTGTCATGTAGAACGGAAATATTAATCCTTATTGAAACGGATTGTAATAACCGAATCGCTATTCTCAAATATACCGGCCGTTCCATCCTGAATGGGCCAATATCTTCCTGAACACTATCCGGACCAGCTGATAATCCCAAGTATTCTTCTTCACATGGACGCGTCTCTTGAATAGGTAGGGCTCGCTGTCTCAGCGCGCCTCTTTATCAGGAAATATCGAATGGTGCGCGGTGCGCTGAGGACAGCGCTCCCTGTTTCTCATCTCGTTGACCCATCTTGATTCATGCGATAGGATGGCACCTGATTTAACTGATGAGATTCTGGACTTCCATCTTGGTTTGTATTTTTTACGGGCTATTGGCCACGGTGGCTTCCGTTCAGGCTTCTTCCAAAGATAGTGAAACACATTGGGCGTTCCAACCCGTTCAACGCCCCCCTCTTCCTGAAGTCTCAAATCCCGATTGGGTCCGCACTCCACTGGATGCATTCATTCTGAAGCAACTGGATTCGAAAAATCTACCCCCCTCGGATCAGGCAGATTCCCAGAATTTGATTCGACGACTATATTTCGATCTTTTGGGAATTCCGCCTTCCTTCCAGGATGTTCAGAATATCGTGCATGACAAGCGGCCAGATGCTTATCCCCGACTGGTGGATCGACTCCTGAGCTCTCCCCGTTATGGTGAACGTTGGGGCCGGCATTGGCTGGATGTCGCGCGCTACTCGGACACCAAGGATTTGGTACTGCTTTACGGCAAAGATCGGATCCGGCCCTATGCCTATACTTACCGCGATTATGTAATCCGTGCTTTTAATGAAGATCTATCCTACCCGGAATTCGTCATCGATCAACTGGCGGCGGATCAGCAGAACCTCGGCCGCCAGAAATGGCGTCTCGCCGCCATGGGCTTCCTCACTCTGGGTCGCCTGTTCGACAATAATCTCCCGGATATCTACGATGATCAGATCGACACCGTCACTCGCGGATTTCTGGGGCTGACGGTCTCCTGTGCCCGATGCCACGACCATAAATACGACGCCATCCCGACAGAAGATTACTACTCTCTTTACGGGATCTTTTCTGCAAGTCAAAAACCGATCGACCTACCCTTGCTTCAGGATCCTAAATCCGTGCCGGGTGGTGAAGATTTTGAAAAACAACTTTCGGAGAAAAAAAAGGAGTTACAGGAGCACATCGATTCTCAGTATTCAGAAATCTACAAAACAGCGAGGGAACGGGTGGGTGATTACCTGATGAAGATCGCCGCTGAAAAAAAGGATCCGCTGGAATCGGCTGTGTTTTTTCTTTCCCTGTCCCCGGACGATCTCCGGCCTCAATTCCTTTCCCGTTGGCGGCAACGTCTGAAATCCGGAGGAGGGGTGGAGGATGCGGTCTTTGGAATCTGGAATCGACTGAAGAGTTTCCCTACTGAGGGTTTTGAAGAGGCAACGACGCTTGCTTATCAAAAGCTGGTTTCACTTCCGGAGGGAACCCTTCAGGGACAGATCAATCCGTTGGTAAAAAAAGCCTTCATGGAAAAACGGCCAACGACCCTGATGAAGGCTGCCGAAATTTATGGAAATCTAATCAAATCCGTCTACCAAAAATCAAAACTTGGTTCTGAAAAAAACAATGCCGATTCAGGTAATTCCCCTGTGCGGGAACAATTGACCTCATTGATGAGCGGCCTCGACAGCCCTTTTTATTTCCCCAAGACCCAAACCTATCTCTATATGTCACGGGTACCCCGAGGTCACTACAGCGGGCTGTTACAAGGCATGGACAAACTGGCGGTGCATTCCAACCATGCCCCTGCCCGTGCCATGATCCTCGAAGATCGAACAGATTACCCCAGCCCAAGGGTGTTTGTCCGAGGCAACCCGAACCATCCCGGACAAATCGTGCCGAGAAGATTCCTGAAAGTTCTATCCAAAAAACAACGCAAACCATTCAGCCAGGGAAGTGGACGCCTTGAACTGGCAAAAGAAATCGCATCCATGGACAATCCGTTGACGTCAAGGGTGCTGGTCAATCGTGTCTGGATGCATCATTTTGGAACACCACTTGTTGATACTCCAAATGATTTCGGGTTCCAAAGTAATCCACCCACTCACCCGGATCTTCTGGACTGGCTCACCAGTTATTTTAATGAAAAGAACGGATCCATCAAACAACTTCATCGGATCATTCTGCTCTCAAACACCTATCGTCAATCCAGTCGACACCGTCCGGAAGCAGCAAAGTCGGATCCGGAAAACGGCCTTTACTGGAAAATGAACCGAAGACGCCTTGATCTGGAAACCATGCGCGACCGTCTGCTATACGCGACAGGCACAGTGGATCTATCCATGGGGGGGCGATCCACCGATGTCGCCGGAGACCCGGAAAACCATAGAAGGACTGTTTACGGACTGGTGGATCGTCAGGATGTTCCTGGCTTGTTCCGAACGTTCGATTTTGCCGACCCAAGCCAATCTGCGGCGAAGCGACCCACAACCACTGTTCCCCAGCAAGCGCTATTTGCCATGAACTCAAGTTTCATGAATAAACTGGCCCGACAAGCTGTTTTGGCAATCAGCCAAATTGGCAATCCTGAAACCAAGGTATTGAAGCTCTACGAAAACCTCCTTCTCCGAAAACCGAGTTCAGATGAAATTCATACAGCTATGCAGTTCATGGAACAGTCAGAGTTGAATCGTCATGAAGATGATAAATTAAATCCGACCGAGCAACTGGCTCAGGCCTTGTTGCAAAGCAATGAATTCATGTTTGTGGATTAAGACAAATCGCAGAATTTATAAAAATTCTGATTTTCTGGTTTATGAAGAGAATGGATAAATGGTAGGGCGCAACTGCATGGCACTTAGGTTAAGGATTTACCGCAGTTGTTTTAATACCGTCATCCCTGAAGCTGGCCGCGCCGAGGCCGGAATATGGAAGAAATGAATGCCCATTTCAATGATCCGGAGTCGACGCCCCCAGCTTCAGGTGTGCCTGATTCTTTAACCTAATGGCAGTAGGGATCGCTGTCTCAGCGCGCCAACG
>DUCD01000524.1:24223-38691 GCA_012959985.1 Verrucomicrobiales bacterium
ACCTGCAGTGAAATCGAATAATTATGCCTGATCAAACTATCGATCGACGACAGATGCTACGCCAGACCGGAACCGGCCTTGGTCTACTGGGACTGGCCGGGGTGCTAGGTGACCATGGTTGCCTAACAAAAGCTTCAGCGTCCCTATTGACATCTTCCAACCCACTGGATTCAAAGCCCAGTCTGTTCCAACCGAAGGCGAAAAGCATCATTCACATCTATCTCAACGGAGGGCCTTCACAGGTCGACACATTTGACCCAAAACCCTTACTGAAAAAATATGCAGGCAAAGTGATCCCCAATGGAAACCTGACAACCGAACGACCGACCGGTGCCGCCCTGCCCTCTCCTTTCGAATTCAAAGCCAGGGGACAGAGCGGTATTGAGATAAGTGAACTGTTTGAGAAGACCGCGGCGCATGTGGACGATCTGTGTTTCATTCGCTCCATGCATGCCAATACTCCGAATCATGAACAGTCCATGCGTTTGATGAATTGCGGAGACGAACGTCTGTCACGTCCCAGTTACGGCTCCTGGTTGATGTATGGCATGGGTTCCGAGAATCGCAATCTGCCTGGATTCATCTCAATGTGTCCAGGTCTACCGGTTTCCGATGTTTCCAACTGGAGATCTGCATTCCTTCCAGGAATCTACCAGGGAACTTATATCAATACAAAAAAGGAAAGGATCGATGAACTCATTGAAAATATTCAGAACAAAAATCTGAGCCCAGGCTCACAAAGACGTCAGATCGATTTTCTGAATCAACTGAATGAAAGACATCAGATAAACCGTGAGGAAGACACCTTGTTGAACGCGAGGATCCAATCCTTCGAACTGGCATTCAGAATGCAGAGTGCGGCCACAGAAGCATTTGATCTTTCCAGAGAACCGGAATCCATTCGCAAAATGTACGGCGAAGGAATCCAGGCAAGGCAACTTTTGATGGCCCGTCGATTAATAGAACGGGGCGTTCGCGTCGTTCAGTTGTATCATGGTGATGTACAACCCTGGGACAGCCATGACAAAATTAAGGAGAACCACGGAAAACTGGCGGCTCAATGCGATCAGGGTATCGCCGCTTTGCTGACCGATCTGAAACAACGCGGACTTTTTGATGAAACCGTGGTTTTATGTGGTGGAGAATTCGGCAGAACGCCTTCGGTGGAACTTCCCCAACCCGGAACCGGAACCAAGGGTATGGGACGGGATCACAACCACTGGGGCTTTACGGTCTGGTTGGCAGGTGGAGGAATCAAGGGGGGCACCGTCTACGGTGCCACCGACGATTTTGGATACAGGGCCGAAGAGAATCCAGTCCATGTGCACGACCTACACGCAACTCTACTTCACTTGATGGGATTTGATCATGAAAAATTGACCTACCGATATGCCGGCAGAGATTTTCGTTTGACCGATGTCTCGGGAAATGTGATTCATGATATATTGGATAGTTAGCCCCCCCCGCTTCGCACTTCCCCTAACTCAATATACCTTTTACAATGGTACCATGAATATCGGTTAAACGAAAGTGGCGGCCCTGAAATTTATAAGTCAACTGCTCGTGATCAAATCCCAGCAAATGCAGGATGGTGGCATGAAGGTCATGCACCTCTACCGGGTCTTTGGTCACAGTGCATGAGAAATCGTCGGTTTCCCCGTAAGTGACGCCTCCCTTGATCCCACCGCCGGCCAGCCAGTAGGTAAAGTTATAAGGATGATGGTCGCGCCCGTATCTCTTTGGCTGCAGGCCGCCCTGGCTGAATACCGTGCGACCAAACTCCCCCCCCCATACCACTAGAGTGCTATCGAGCAAACCGCGCTGTTTTAAATCCGTCACCAGAGCGGCCGCAGATTGGTCGGTTTCCTTACACAGCACCGGGTGGTATTTTGCGACATCATCATGATGATCCCAACCGGTATGAAACAATTGCACAAACCGCACATCTCTTTCGATCATTCGGCGGGCCAGCAGACAGTTTGATGCAAAGGTTCCCGGCTTGCGGGCATCTTCACCGTAGAGTTCGAAAACGCTGTCCGACTCATCTGAATAATCTGTCAGGTTAGGCACCGACATCTGCATGCGGGCCGCCATTTCATATTGGGTGATGCGTGTCTGAATTTCAGGATCCCCCACCACCTGGTAACGATGCTCATTCAACTGTCTGACCACATCCAGCATCATTTTTTCCTCGTCCATCGTGCGTCCTCCGGGGTCTTTCAAATATAAAATTGGATTCTTACCGGAACGCAGTTTAATACCCTGAAATTTCGATGGCAGAAACCCGCTGCCCCACAAGCGGGAGAGCAAAGGTTGGGCCGCCTTATAATTGCCGACCGAAGTCAACACCATATAAGCAGGCAGGTTTTCATTGGCATGGCCCATGCCGTAACTGACCCACGATCCAATGGATGGACGCCCCGGAAATTGATACCCGGCCTGTAGAAACGTCACCGCCGGATCATGGTTAACATGGGTCGAAGTCATGGATTTCACAAAACAGAGATCATCCACAATCTTAGCGGTGTGAGGCAAAAGTGAGCTGACCCAGGCCCCACTACTTCCGTGCTGCTTAAAATCAAACATACTGGGAGCGATGTCAAAAGTAGCTTTGCCGGATGTCATTCCCGACAGCCGGGGAATAACCATATGCTTTTTCAAATCCTGGCCGTAAAGATCTCTGAGTTTAGGCTTATAATCAAAAAGATCGTGTTGGGAAGGTCCGCCCGACATAAACAAGAAGATGACTCGTTTGGCTTTGGGAGCAAAATGAGAAAGTTGACTCCCCAAGTTTTCAGCAGCGGCCCGAGCCGGTAATAACCGGTTCAATGCAACCGCTCCCAGCCCGACACCCGTATTCATCAAAAACTGACGCCGACTATGGTTTATAATATGATCATTCATTATGATACAGGACGCTTTAACTTCGTAAGAATTGTCCTTTCCCCAATTTCATCCTTTCCTCCCAACCATCCATTATTTCAGACCTGACAAGCGCCATTCAATTCCTCGTTATCGTTTCACTTAAGTTAAATAGGGTCAGACAAATGGTCGTCATGGCTGCCAACTCCTTGCGATCGATCGTTTCACTACTTTTTGATTCGCCTATCGCAAGCTTGGATTCAATCAATTCCGGTTTGCTCTCCAGCAGAAGAAGTTCTGATTGATACAATTTCAACAGCAGAAACAACTCATCATCACCGGGTGAACGTACCACAACCCGCCTGAAGGCATACCTAATCTTCTCCGTCAGCGACTTTGCTGCGCAAATCAAAATGATATCCTCTGCCAACGCACGGGAAGCCTCAGTATAAATCGGGGCATGAAGCAAATTCAAGGCTTGTAAAGGCGTATTGGTGCGTGAGCGCTTGACCACACAGACATCACGGGAAGGCGCGTCAAAAGTTTCCATGCCCGGATTGGGTTGAGCGCGGCGCACGAAAGTGTACATACTTTTCCGGTAAAGCGCCCCGCCATGACTGGGAGTGTAATCCAGCCTCAGCGGCAATGCCCGATTCGTCAGCTCGCCCCATAGATTACCAGGCAAATAGGGATAGACACTCGGACCTCCTACGGCGGGCGCCAGCAAGCCTGAAACCGCCAAAGCCTGGTCACGTATTATTTCAGCCTCCAATCGAAACCGCGAACCGCGGGCCAGAAGTTTATTTTCAGGATCCTCCGGATCTTGTCTTATTTTCGAAATCTGTCGATAAGTGGATGACAGAACGATTTTTTTCAATAGGTGGTGCACATCCCATTTGTTCTCAATGAAATCCACAGCCAACCAGTCCAACAACTGTGGATGGGTCGGTAATTCTCCCTGAGCTCCGAAATCTTCCGTCGTCTTGACTAATCCCCGCCCAAACAACATTTGCCAGAAACGATTCACCGTAACGCGTGACATTAAGGGATGATTTTCATGTGTCAGCCATTGAGCCAATCCGAGACGGTTACGGGGCAAATCCTTGTCAAGATCTGGAAGTGAGGCCGGCGTATCTTCAAACACTTCCCGTCCGTATTTGTCATAGGCACCGCGTTCTAAAATATAAGCCTTCCTGCGAGCAGCCTCTTTCATCACCATGACATAGACTTGGCTCGAATCCTGAAGCGTTTTCAAATCTTTCTCCGCCGTCAGCAGTTCCTTCCCCAAACCGCCCTGATGCCAAATGTTCTTTTTGAAATACTTCTGTTTTTCATCTTCCGGCATCCTGTCGATCAAGGCGCTTGTATAGGTATCATCAATCAGTCCCGTTCCGAAAGATAACCGCACACGGCCGAACATGTGCTTGGCGTAAGGTGACTGAAATCGCAATTTAACTTCAATTCGATAGTCGTGATCAAAACCGAAATCCGTCGTGGCTTCCAGCACGGCTAACCTGCTATCATGCCGGGGAGACATACCCCACCCTTTCTTATCCGGATTGATTACATTTTGTATGGGCAATTTTTTTTGAGAAAAATCTGCCTTGGCTTTTGCCCAGGTAACTTTCTGCACCTTAGTTTCATCCACCAATGATGTTGCTGTCAGCTCAACCCCCGTCAAAACGGCATTGCCATTTTCTCTGCGCCCAGGACCCAACTTCGGCAAAAACGGATCGCTTAAGGCTTCTATTATAAAGGTGCGGAATTTTGATTTTCCAATTCTGTCATAGTCATAGGTATAAACATCGTAATCAGGCAATGTCCCCGAAAAAAGCCAGGATTTATCTTCCAGCTCCTTCACGGTGCTTCCTTCCTGAGTGCTGACCCGGCTTGCGTCCGGAGTAAGGTAATTTTTTACGGAAAATGCTTTCCAATTTAAAAAACTCTCAAGTTCTTCGCCACTCAACTTTTTGTTGGATTCCTTTTTCAATGCTTCAACCCCTGATTGAAGCATCTTCAGTTTCCCTCTTACCTCCGGCGCATAATGCCGGATGTTGCTGTCGGGCGCGCCTAATCCATATTTGCCTCTTTCAGGTATGTTGTTAAAAAATGAATAGAGCTGATAATAGTCTTTCTGAGTCAGCGGGTCGTATTTATGATCATGGCAACTGGTGCAGTCCAGCGTCAGCCCCAGGAATACCGTCCCGAAGGTCGTCACCCGATCCTTAACATATTGCACTCGGTATTCTTCGTCGATCACACCCCCTTCGATTGTATAACCATGATTGCGATTAAACCCGGTGGCTATTATCTGATCATAACTGGGCTCAGGCAAAAGGTCTCCGGCCAACTGCTCGGTGGTGAATTGATCATAAGGCATATTTTGCCTAAAGGACTTGATAACCCAGTCACGCCAAGGCCACATCGTGCGGGCTAAATCATATTGAAATCCGTTTGAATCAGCGTAACGGGCATTGTCCAGCCAGATGGATGCCATGCGCTCCGCGTAGGCATCGGTATTTAAGATGCTATCGACTTGTCTGCTCCGGGCACCGACCGAAGTGTCTGCCAGAAAAGCATCCACCGCTTCCGGCGTCGGCGACATCCCGATTAAATCGAGATAGACTCTTCTCAACCACGTCGTTCTGTCAGCCTCCGGAGATGGCGCCATCAATTGTTTTTCTAATCGCGCGAGAACAAAATAATCGATCTCGTTTTGGGGCCAGTCGGATTGCTTGACAAAAGGCAGTTTTGATTTAAACGGAACTTCAAACGACCAATGTTTCTTCCATTTGGCACCTTCCGCAACCCATTGCCTGAGAACATTCTTCTCCTCAGAGGATAGGGAGAGTTTGGAATCCGGCGGTGGCATCATAAAATTTTCATCGCTTGAGAAAATCCGTTTCACCAGTCGAGACGCCTCCGGCCTGTAGGGCACAAAAGCAAAGCGGGCTTCTTTTTTTTCCGTCAGCGCTTCTTTTCCCTGGGCTTTTCGTTTGGCGTTTTTAACCCGCCTCACAACAGCAGAGAGATCAGCCCTGGCGCCCTCTTCGGTATCCAGCCTCAATCCGCCTTTCCATTTCTCTCCGAATGCGCCGCCATCAGGCCCATGACATTTAGCGCACCGGTCGGACAGTAACGGTCGTATGTCCCGGTTGAAGTCGACTTTTTCAACGGCACTCACAGCTGAAGGCAATACCAACCATAAAGCGACCGCCATGAAATATCTAAAATCAATCTTTTTACTCATCGTCTCCTGAATACAGCACAGAAATGGATATATTATGCTTTTACTGGCCACCCAATCTGCGTTGTTTAAACCCTTATTGTAAATCATGAATCTCCTCCGGAGTCAGAAAACCGGCGGATGAGTCTGATTCAGACGGACCGCTCGATTAGGCGGTACACAAGGCAACCCCTCCCTCTTCGACGCATTCCGGCCCGACACTTTAAAAAACAACCTGCCCTATTCTTGAATTATTTCAAGAACCGTAAGGCTTATGCTCAAAGCGCCGAAACGGCAGCATCCATTGCAATCCATGATGATATCACTGCCCGGGAAGTGCCTTACAAGAAATTGAGAGAGCAACTTGATGCAAACCATCAAATCACTCAATGGCCAATACCTGAAAATTGAAACATTTTTTGCAGCGACACAATTTTTTGAATCCATTTGCATTAAGTCATGTGGTTTTCCAAGCGACGGGTCCGTCGGAGGATTGGGGCTGGAGGAGGCAGATCTCTTTCCTAAATCCGGCCGCAGAGGCCGGATCATGGATAGAATGCAGGCAGATTTCAACGATTCCGGCTCAGCGCGCCGGACTTCAGGGATGATTGCATTACTTGCCTCTTCCTTAACCGAACAGCAGTGAGGCGAGGAGGTCTACGGTCAGGAAACCCCAAGAAAATCACGGCAACATTCCAGGCTGTTTTCTTGATCGGGAGTGCCTGTGTAATTAGTTTAAGTCTTGTGTCAAAAATAATTTCAATTCAATCTAAATGGGCCAACAGAAACTAATGAAAACACAATCCCACTTCTTTTTCGTTACGATTGCAGTTCTGCTGCTCTGCCAAGAACCCATCGAAGTAATGGCTCAGGATGACAAGCAACAAATTGAATCGCCAACGATTACCAAGCCATCACACCCTGTTCCGGCAAGTCCGCTCTGGTTGACCTACCACGGAGTGACGGGCCCGGGTCGAGGCAAACACATCGTTTTCGTCTCCGCGGAACAAGAGTACCGCAGCGAGCAGTCGTTGCCCATGTTGGCGAAAATCCTCTCTGAAAAACATGGTTTCGATTGCACAGTGCTGTTTGCACTCAATGACAAAAACGAAGTCGATCCGACTCAAAAAATACGCTGGCAGGACAAGACCGTGACACACAACGTTCCCGGCTTGGAACACTTGACTTCTGCCGATCTGCTGATCCTCTTCAGCCGACTGATCACGTTGCCTGATGAACAGATCCAACACCTGGTGACCTACATCGATTCCGGAAAACCGATTATCGGTATCCGTACGGCGAATCATGGTTTTCTGGAAAACTTTCCCTATCTGAAAAACGGCAGAAAAGTTCGCTTTGGCGAAGATGTCCTGGGAGGTTCCTTTCGCGGACATCATGGCAACTGGCACGCCGATTCCACTCGGGGAATCATCGTCGACGAAATGAAAGACCATGCCATCCTGATGGGCGTCAAGGACATCTGGGGACCGTCGGACGTCTATCGCACTTACAAAGAAGGCGAATCATTGCCTGACGATTGCCTAGCTCTGGTGTTGGGTCAACCATTGCTTGGCCGTAGTCCGACTGACGGTATCAACCCTAAAAAGGAACCCCTCCCCGTCGCTTGGTTCAAGCACTGGACCTGCAGCAACGGAAAATCCGCCCGTGTTTTTCATGTGACTATGGGAAGCGCAAAAGACTATCAGAATCCAGGACTGCGCCGCATGACCATCAATGCCGCTTATTGGTGTCTTTCCATGGAAAAACAGATCGACGCCGCGAGCAGCGTTGACATTATCGGGGACTACCAACCGCTGGAAAGCGGTTTCAATTACGAAAAACTCAAAGTCGTCCCTAAGAAACCGGAAGCCTACCGCCAATGATGGGGAATTCTCCATCTCATTCGTCTCTTTGCTTCCAGATAGAAGATCACCACAGTTCCAGGACTTTCATTGCGACAGCGTGTCCGGCAGATGGTTAATCAGTCAGGTTTTTTATGGTGACGTCAATGGGTGTTTGGTAGATTCACACGAACCAATCGATTCATTGATGAAACCAACGAATGTTCTCACCGACTCAGCTTCAATCTCCTATTCGGGAAGATTCGGAAAATGGGTAAGTATTGTTATCATCATCTGCATTTCCATTACTGCTTCGGCTTCGAATCCTGAAGACCGCCATCCTGTAGATGTACCGCCCCAAAGCTTTCGAGGTGTCACTCACTCGACATTGAAGCAAAGCGCTTCACTGAACGGGAAACCCTCTCTGCCGGCTGTTCGAGTGGATCAAGCGCCGAAAATTGACGGTCGCTTGAATGATGATGTCTGGCTTCAGGCGCCCATCGGCGGCTCCTTCGACCAATATATACCGAAATCGGGAATCCCCATGACCGAGAGGACAGAATTCCGTGTCGTTTATGATGACGATCATCTTTACGTCGGAGTTTGGTGTTATGACGCTAAACCCGATAGAATTACCGCCCGACTCATGGAGGAAGACTTTTCAGCCTTTTCGGATGATACCATTCAAGTCGTCATTGATACCTTTCATGATCTTCGGAACGGCTATATTTTCATGGTAAATCCCAATGGAGCCCGACGCGATGAACTGATCAGCAATAATGTGAAGCGCAACGTCAACTGGGATGGAGTGTGGCAGGCGCGCTGCAGAGTGGATCAGGAAGGCTGGAAGGTCGAAATGGCGATCCCCTTCAAGACCCTCAGTTTCAACCCAAACAATTCAACATGGGGATTTAATATCACACGAAGCATCAGCCGGATTACAGAACGGGGTCGATGGACAGGAGCGCGTCCTGAAATCCGTTCATCCAATGTTTCCGAAGCAGGAGACATCACTGGATTGAAAGGTATGCAGCAGGGTGTCGGCATTGAATTCACCCCTTATACGACGGGCCGTTACACCAAATCCAGGGAGCCGTCCGATCGGGACCGCAGCGGGGAATTTGGAGCGGATCTCCGTTACCGAATCACGCCTAATCTTTCGGCCACTCTCAGTTATAACACCGACTTTGCTGAAACCGAAGTGGATCAACGTCAGATCAACCTGACGAGGTTTCCCTTGTTCTTTCCTGAAAAACGGGCGTTCTTTCTCGAAGACAGCGGGATTTATGAATTCGGCGGATTGGAGTCCGGCATCAGTTTACGCTCGCGTAGTGTCTTCCGAAATCCATTGATTCCATACTTCACCCGGCGGATTGGTTTATCCGACGAGGGAAAAATCGTTCCCATTCTCACTGCCGGCAAACTGGCGGGAAGGGTTGGCAAATACAATATAGGATTCACAGATGCCCTTCTGGAAGAAAATGGTGATCTCCGTGCTCAAAATGTGTTTTCAGGTCGAGTATCCAGAAATGTTCTGGAGCAATCTTCGGTCGGGATCATTTCCACCTTCGGAGATCCGAATTCCAATGACGACAATTTCCTGATCGGTCCCGACTTCCAATTCCGGACTACCAAATTCATGGGGAACCGTATTCTGGAAGCCAATGCGTTTGCGCTGGGATCCTATACTGAAAACGCAGACACCGAACTGGCCCAGGCCTACGGCGGAAACATTTCCTATCCCAATGATCTGGTGAGGGCTCAACTGGAATTCATGGAGATCGACGATGATTTCAATCCCTCATTGGGGTATGTTCGGCGGAAAGGAATTCGCGCTTACGGGAGTCTCTGGAGTTATCGGCCCAGACCGGAATCCATTGATTGGGCCCGCCAATTTCAATTCACTTACAGCAACCAGGTTTACACCGAACTTTCCAATGAAATTGATTCACAACAACATGATTTTTATCCGTTTCGGGTGGAATTTGAATCATCCGATGAATTATTCTTTCGAATCCGGCGCAGTCATGACAGCCCCAACGATGATTTTGAAATAATCGACGACGTCGTCATTCGCAATGGCGATTACTGGTGGACCGATTACGGCATCGGATTGGACTTGGCGGCCTATCGAATGATCAGCGGGCGCATGGAAGTATCCGCAGGAGATTTTTACGACGGCGACCGACAACAGTTTCGTTCATCATTTCAATTCCTCCCCTGGAAACACCTCAACTTCATTCTTGATTATGAATACAATCATATTGATCTACCGGAAGATGAATTCCATACCCACATTGCATCCTTTCGAATGATTTGGAATTTTACACCGGACCTGTTCTGGTCGCATTTTCTACAGTTCGACAACCTATCGGATTCCGTCGGTCTGAATAGCCGCCTTCAGTGGGAGTATCTTCCGGGCTCCAGATTATTCTTTGTGGTGAACCAGGGCTATAAAAGAGAGAATTCTTCATTGCGGGTCATGAACTCGGAAATAGCTCTCAAAATAGGGGCAAGGTACCGGTTTTAACCGGATTCCATTGCGGCATTGTGACCGGGGATGCCCCTGACAGCACCGCCGCGCCTGGTGCCTGGCCCGCAGATAAAGACGTTCGGATGACCTGTTTCAATTCCCCATGTGCCTGCTTCATCCGCTTCTTCAGCAAAGGGCCAAGTTAAGGCATTATGAAAAATATTACCCGACCCCAATCCGATGGAAGGGAGTCGGGTATAAATTTTCAGCTGCTTGTAAAAACCAGATCTCTATTCAGCGATAATGGCAACGTCGTCAATGAACCATCCTTCACTCAGATTGAAATCATCCGCGAAGAAATGGAACTGAAGCCTGATGCGCCGACCCAAGCTGTCGATTCCAAGACGGTTGGTCCGTTGTTCCCAGCCGTTTGTCGCGCCCCCTTCCGTGGGCAAATCCTGCAGAACACCCCTGTTATATGGTACCAGACATTGTCGGAAAGACTCTCCCCGATATTACTTATAAAATAAGGCTGACCCTTTACCGGCTCAGCTTAGGTCGCGTCGTCTTTTTTGATCTCTTTGCCATGCTTTCGGTTTTAGCATTTCGGCAGGTGGATGACAATTCCTCAGTGTGCACACTAAGGAAGGAGATAAGCGCGTTTTTAAATTAGCGGACGCTAAAAGCTAGGGCGCGCTGTCTCAGCGCACCGCCAATCAGCCGATGGTTTCTGTCCAACGGCGCGCTGGGGACAGCACGCCCTACCGCCGTTCGGCTATTAAGCTGGTTGGGTTCCGGACCCTTCGAAATAGGATAATTCACATTTTCCTCTACTGGCTAAGATCACGAAAGACACGAAGATTTTTTGCTCCTTTAAAGCTTTTTCTTCCTTGTCTTCGTGATCTTAGCGAAGCGGGTGGTTATAATTCTTAAGGAAACGATTTATTCAGCGACAATGGCAACGTCGTCAATGAACCATCCTTCACTCAGATTGAAATCATCCGCGAAGAAATGAAACTGGAGTCTGATGCGCCGACCTAAGCTGTCGATTCCAAGGCGATTCGTCCGTTGTTCCCAACCGTTTGTCGTCCCTCCCTCTGTGGACAGAATTTGAAGCACACCCATGGTATCCGCATCAAGAACACTCACCTCGGCACCATGAAAGAAGAGATCACCCGCCGGTGGATCCATATTCCTGAATTCCCAGAACGCCAGACTAGCCTGATTGAAATCAGTCAAATCGATCACCGGAGAAATCAAGAAGGTATCCGCGAACGTGGCGAAGTTGGAACTTAAGCCAGTCGCATAGACATTTGTGCCGCTGAACGCCTGACCAGGGCCGGTCGTCGGAGAGCCTAGCTCCCAGTTGTCGCCATTACCGCTATGCGTCCACCCCGATCCGCCGGTTTCGAAATCGTCGAAGTAAATCGGCGGAGGTGGAACAGCGCCCACTCGGTAGAAAAACGGTGATCCATTGACAGTTATTGTGGCGGTGAAAAGACTGTCACCGAGATCCTGGGTCGTCACATTCGACTGGTCCGTCCACGAGCCCGTGACTAAAGCCGTATTAGACTGGACAATGACTTCGCGACTCGGAAACGGATTGTAGTAAGTCAGAGTGATTATATCGCCGTCGGCTTCCACGGAACGGATGTTCAACGGCTCGAACTCCTCGGTCAATGGTTTGCCTTGTAGGCCGTTCTGATAAATGCCATCGAGTTCGGTCGGTGTCAATGCCCGCTGCCAGATGCCCAGATCATCCATACCGCCCTGATAAGGACGATTGATCCAGTTATCATCCTGGATCTCATAATTCCCTAAAACCAGCGGCATCGTATTCAATCCACCGAGTTGACCTGTAACCGCCCCGCCGACTTCGACGCCATTCTTATACCATTGGATGGTATTGTTACGGACCACATAAGCGAAGTGCTGCCAGATTTCAGCCTCAACGGTTCCGCCCGGAGAACTGTATGGAGTCTTGTTGATGCCGTGTACTCGAGCCACGCCTCCATTGATCAATACAAAGTCATAAGTCACATCTTTACGAATCACTCGATCAAAATCCGAACCTCCCGAAAACAGGACCGGATTCAGCCACACCGAAATCGTTGCTTCGGTCGTGAGATTCAGCAAGGGATCGTGGGCAATTTCAGCAAAGTCATCAACCCCATCAAACCAAAGGGAACCTCCGATCACGCCTGGCTGATGCCCTAATCCATCAAAATTGACACGGGTGCCATTGAGGTCGTTTCCACTGGAATCGGCGATCGTATCACCGGATTCATCGTCAAACGAGAAGTAGGCAACCAGCCCACTGGTAATGGCCCCAAGGGCCTCAACAAGCAGTTCGGCCGATTCACTGGTCGTTTCACCCAATTCGTTGTTAATCGTCACCGTGTAATTACCGGCATTAGACCCTTTTAAGCCCTTTAAAGTAAGAATTCGGCCGTTCGCTCCTTCAATCGCCGCACCATTCCGCATCCATTGATAGGTCACCGGACGTTTACCGGTCGCCACCACTTGAAAGGAGACAGAAGTTCCTTCGAGTTTCTTTGCCCCTGCGGGTTGGAGTTCAATGGCAGGAGCGCCGACGATATCCTTGCCGGCAAGTTCCAGTATCTCCGCCTCCCGTATCGGGCGATCCCAAATCGACAATTCATCCAAGAGACCGTCCAAATTGCGCTCAGCAGTGGCCTGATCGTCGAATGCGCCTATGAACAGAGGCTCGAACTCCACTTCACCAAGTGAACCTTCGACGGGTTCTCCCACCGGAATGCCGTTCAGATAAAATGAAATAAGCCCGCCTTTATAGACAATCGTCCAATGCTGCCACACATTCAGTTCCGTTGTGCCTTGGGTTGCATTGACCTCCCACCCATTGCGGGCGACGCCACCTCCGTCGCCACCGACGCCTCCCCGCACTGCGATCGTTCGTGTGATCGTACCGGGATCATTCATCACTCTCACGCTGAGGTGATCTCCTTTTCTGATAACATAGGTGGCGCTGCGCGTGTAATTGCCGACATCCTGTTCGAGACCATAAGTATTGAGGTTCATCCAGAATGCAATGGTAGCGTCCGGTCCGATCTCATTGATGGAAGCACTGTCATCGACGGTTACCACGGTCGAAAAGCTATCGAACTCCAAAGCATTGTTGACCTGTCCCGCAACCCACTGGCTGCCTCCGAAATTGGAGAGATTCCCGTCATTGCCGTTACCCGAACCGTCCGCGGCGGTCGTCCCGGATGAGGCGTCAAAACTCCAGTAGGCCAGCCGCCCGGAATCGATACTGGTTACCGGGAGGATTTCAACAACGGCGGCATTGCTGACCGCATCACCTGAGGCGTTACTCACCCGCACTGTGTAACTGCCGGCATCCGCGACGGTAACATCACCAATGCTGAGCGTGCTCTCAGTGGCGGAACGAATGGCTTCGCCGTCCTTGCTCCAAAGATAACGAAATGGGCGAGGTCCCGAGGCATCGACACTGAGCACAATGGTACTGCTTTCGTAGAGCGACTGCGATACCGGGTCTACGACAATGACCGGCGGATCGGTGGCAACCGCATCGAACTCGTTGTTAACGACAGCAATGACCTCTTCGCTGTTCAGCGGGCGATTCCAAATGACGACCTGGTCCATCGCTCCATTGAAGAAGTTCCCCGAGTCGTCAGAACCGATCCGAAGGGGCAGGTTTGCATCGTCTACGGGCCCTCCAACCGCCTGTGACTCTTTTAACTCACCATCAATGTACACATGGGCATCGCTGCCGTCGAACACCCCTGTTATATGGTACCAGACATTGGCGGATAGACTTTCACCGATATTGGCCGTTTTGTTACTGCCATTCTGCTTGACGAGGAAGTTCATCCCCCCGCTTTGAACACCTTGAAGAAAGAAATAAGCATTTCCTTTTTCGAGCATGCGATTACCGGCGCCCCCGGCATCGAGGTCAACATTGGAACGAAACCAAGCGGCAATCGTGAATCCATTCACCAGATCGGCGCCGATCTCAGCGGCATCCGGCTGCGCGCCCTCGACGCCTCGCAGATGAACCTGATCA
>DUCD01000524.1:38701-49149 GCA_012959985.1 Verrucomicrobiales bacterium
TGAACTCGATGCCTCCCCCGTGGACTCCCGAAACCCAATGTGAACTGTCATCCGGAAAATCAATCAGAACGCCTACGTTCGCCCCGCTGGAATCCGAGGCAGTCAACCCGGAGGCTTCACTAAAGTTCCACTCCGCCACAATTCCCTCCCGCAGACCGGTCTGGCCAACTAAGGTCCCCGCCGTAAACAAGTGAAGAGTAATGACCATCATCGTCGTTAAACCACGACGAAACCACTGATTGTATGTCAACTTTTGTTTCATGTTTCTTTGCATTGTTGATTTCGGATCGATTGTAGTTAAAAAAATTTTGATTAAAAATGAATGTGGGTTCCGCCGAGGATCATTTTGGGGAATCGGGTAAATTTAAAGCCGGGAACCCATTCGACATGTCCGTCAAGAAATCCTTCGTTGGCTCCTTCGGGGGCATCCCCTCCCCGGTTGTAGTGATTGACCCCACGGGTCAACGGATTTGGATCTCCCGGACGCCCCCAGGAATTCTGCCACTTTCGATTGAGGTCGGACCAGATGACTTCATAATTCGGTTTGTCGGTATTCTTGATGGCAAAGATGGGCTCCTTGTCGAGACGTCGAGCGCCGATATTCCTGGGGTTATTGTAGAACGGTTCCCCGGCAAAATAAAAGTACCCCATAACGGTATGGTCTGAGGATGGCCAGTTCCAAAAATTGTCTTTATTCCAGGTGTTATTGGAGGGGCAGTAAAACTGATTTCTTTTGATGGAATAGCTTTTCAGCATCACATCGCGAAACTGAGTCTCCACCCAATAAGGAGCGTTGTGCCCGGCCCGGGGGAAATTGCTTTTGTGATCATCGGAATACATGATCAGAGCGGTGGTCCATTGGCGTATGTTGTTGATACAGGAGGATCGCTTTGCCCGTTCCTTGGCTTGGCTCAGCGCAGGAAGAAGCATGCCGGCTAAAATGGCAATGATGGCGATGACAACCAGCAGTTCAATCAAGGTGAATCCTCTTTCCTTTCTCAATGTCCTCAGCCCGAACTTCATTATATCTTCCTCTCTATAATCTGTTTTTTTGCCTACTTTGGAACGATGGGTTCTACAGTCATGCGAAGCGTCGGGGCAGCAGAAGTTAGGTGATCCTTTCCTGCAAATGCATGCACAATGCTACCAACTTTAGATTCCAGGGTCTCTCTGACGATAATGAAAGTTGCCAATTGATTGGTATCTTCATTTAAAAAATCAATTAATTGCCTGCCGCTGACTTCACAAGATCCGGCCAACTCGCCCTGAATGACAATGAATTCTCCTATTCGAACCGTTCGGTTTAAGTCGACTTCAGCGCCACCGGGAAGATTGGAGGGAGCGCTGTCCCAATCCAGCTCTGATTCAAGCCATTCATCCAATGTTTCTTCGGTCAGACCGTATACCCCGAAAGTGGCATCCGGCACCAGCGAAGCATAGCCGAAACCCGA
This sequence comes from Verrucomicrobiales bacterium, assembly GCA_012959985.1. Taxonomy (GTDB): domain Bacteria; phylum Verrucomicrobiota; class Verrucomicrobiia; order Limisphaerales; family DUCD01; genus DUCD01. Next base: position 40,153 of record DUCD01000524.1, read on the forward strand.
CGATTCTATCGTCAGGTTCAAAACGGCCTCAACGACATGATAATCGGACAAAGGAGAGAGATCGAAACCGAGATAGGCTTTTCGGGTCCAATCTTCATCAAGTGAGTTTTTCACCAGCAAAAGTGACTCCGAATTGTGGCGTTCGGCCTCAAGATATTTTTCCGGGTTTCCCGACTGGATATAGGCATCCCTGCCCCTACCGAATGCGGTGGAAACTGTGACGGTCTGGGTGTCGTCCCTCCGCAGGTCAGGCATGACTTCCGTTCCCCACCCTTCAAACAGCACAACACCGTCGGTCGCAACTCCCGCCTCACTGATTACTGAACTCTCTCCATCTCGAATCTGCTTGAGCACGCCGCTTCGCTGGTGCCTTACTTCCACCAGCCCATCGATGACTGACATCCCCAATGCACCTGAAGGAGAAACGCTCACTCCGAACTCGGTCCCCTGGTCAATGAGATCCGCATGTTCGGTGACCACGGTAAATCCTTTCGCTTCGGGGGGAACTTTTGCAACCAGTTTTCCACTTCGAAGAAAACAACGCATCGGGGTGATCAGGTCGATCTCGGCAGGGCCTTCCAGCACGATTTCGGCGCCCGATCGGAAGGTGATGGTCGCAAGGCCGCCGGTCAACCGAAGATTGCCGGGCTCGAGTTGTGATCCGGATAGTGTTGGAAGCCGGCTTCCCTGCCAACGACACCCCACCGTCTGGGTCAATACCGCAACCACGTTTCTCAGCCCGCCCGTGCTTCCGGAGACCGGTAACTCAGGTGTCAACTCCCATCTGGATCCCATCCAGGCACCCACAGCGAGGACTGCAAACGAGCCAACCAGCAAACGGAATACGTCTTTCCAATTGAAAGCCGAAACTGCCGATCCAACGGAAATTCTCTTTTCAGAATTCCAGGAAACCCGCTGGTTAGAACCCTCTTCCGTTGCGTCCACGAGATCCTTTATCGAAGGAGCCACAGCGTTCGTCTGCTCCCAATGGATGCAGGAGTGAGTGTGCATGTATTCGACATAAAGCTTCCGAATCTCCACATCTCCCGTCACCAAATCCTCAAGGCGTTTCGCCTCGATTTTCGTCAATTGCTCATCCACTACTTTCGCAAATAGACCATACGCTTCTTCAATATGTTTCGGCAGTGATTTCACGATCTCATCAACTGTCTACTGACACACGAATGCAGCATTTGACGAATACGGCTCAAAACCCGGTAAAGGGCCCCTTCCGTCCGATCAACACGATCAGCGATCGCTTCAACCCCCAAACCCTGGTGATACCTAAGCTGGATAATCTCCCGATGCTGCCCCTGTAGTTTCTCGATACAATCCGTCAGCGTCCGTCGACGTTTTTCAAGGTAATCCGATGCATTCTCGGCTTCTTCAGCGATCACGGTCAGAAATTCCTCGCTGAACTGGAGCCGATCTCTTTGCTTTCGTTTTCGAAACGCCAAAACCTGGTGAAATGCGATTTTCCGCGCCCACGCCAGGAAGCTCGTGCCCGCCTTGAATTTTGAGAAATGACGCCACATCACGAGCTTTGCCTCCTGGATAATATCTTCCGCGTCCGCAACGTGCGGAACCATTACCATGACATAGGTCGATACCTGACGCTCATATCGAGCGAGCAAACAGATGAATTCTTCCGTTCGATCATGTTCAGGCATAGACTTTGCGTTTGGGATTACAGCTATGTTAGTATATTTCGACCCAAAATTGGACACACTATTTTTGAAACAGCGTCTAAATTTAATGGTATTACATTCCACACAAACAACTTACAACTTCAAACATTTTTTTAATGTCCGAAAATAAAGAATTTGGACTTTTATAGAGTAAAGCGATGAAGGAAAATTCCAACGACGATCGATGAATCCTACCCGGCGATCAACCTCCTGGTCTGTATATACCCTGCTCATGCTGTTCCTCGCCGGAAAGACCTGCCTTGGATCGACTGACTCCACTGTCGAACAGGAGAACCACGATTACTTCGAAAATCAGGTCAGACCCCTGCTTCATGCGCGTTGTTACAAGTGTCATTCAATCGAAGCCGGCAAGAGAAAAGGCGGCCTGTATCTCGACAGCCGGGACGGATGGGCAACCGGAGGGGACTCAGGACCCGCGATTACGCCCGGAGATCCATCAAAAAGCCTCTTAATTCGAGCCATCAGCTACCAGGATCCGGATCTTCAGATGCCTCCAAAGAGCAAATTGACAGAAGAGGAACTGGGAATCTTCAAGAAATGGGTCGAACTCGGCGCTCCTGATCCGCGAACCGGATCTTCGAGAAAGGTTGGACAGAAGTTGGATATTGAGGAAGGTCGACGGTTTTGGTCGTTCCTCCCGATTGCCGATCCAGATATTCCCCTAGTGAATCGGAAAGATTGGCCGACAAAGCCACTTGATCATTTTATTCTCAAACGTCTCGAAACCGAGGGACTAAACCCGGTCGATGACGCTGGGGACCGTGTTCTGTTACGGCGCGTTTACTACGACTTGACCGGCCTGCCTCCAACCTTGGAAGCGATGAATGAATACCTGATCGATCATTCCCCTCACCGCTACAGCCGGCTGATTGACCGCCTGCTGAATTCCAATCGATTCGGTGAAAAGTGGGGGCGCCATTGGCTGGACCTTGCGCGGTATTCCGATTCCACCGGAGGCGGACGCAGTGCGATCCTCCCCAATGCCTGGCGCTACCGAAACTACGTGATTGATTCGTTCAACCATGACAAGCCCTTCAATCGATTTATCCGCGAGCAGATCGCGGGTGATCTGATGACTTATGACTCTGAAGAGCAACGAAGCGCACAACTGATCGCCACCGGATTCCTCTCACTCGGCCCAAAAAACCTCGACTTACAGGACAAGGAGCTCCTTCGCATGAACACAGTCGATGAGCAGATCGATACGGTAGGGCAAGTTGTTCTGGGTATGACCATCGCCTGCGCCCGTTGCCATGATCACAAATTCGACCCGATCCCTGCAACAGATTATTATGCGCTGGCCGGGATTTTTCGAAGTACTCTATGCCTGGTGAGAGACAACATTTCCCGACTAACGGAAACGACCCTACCGGTTTCCAACGAACGGCAACAAGAGCATGACAATTACCAGGAATTGAAAAAAAAACTGACAAGCCGAATTAAGAAGGCCAATTCCTTAAAAAGCAAAACCAGCGATTCGAACACCGCATTGGCAGAACTTAAAAAAGAACTGAAAGAGCTGGAATCATCAGCGCCCCTACCATTGCCCAAAGCCATTGCCGTAAGCGACGAGGAGGACGTGGGAGATTACAATCTGTGCATCCGGGGAAACGTTCATCAACCAGGACCTAAAGTTCGCCGTGGTTTCCTGCAAGTCAGCCTTCCTGTCGGCGCCTCCGCTCCCGAGATCCGGGAAGGCGAAAGCGGTCGACGCGAACTCGCTGATTGGCTCACGGACCCCGCACAACCTCTGACGGCCCGCGTATTCGTCAACCGAGTCTGGCATCATCTGTTCGGTCTAGGACTTGTCGCCACAGTCGACAATTTCGGAAGGCAGGGCCGCCGGCCTACGCACCCTGAACTGCTCGACTTTCTCGCGAGGCGGTTCATGAACGACGGATGGTCCACGAAACAGTTGATCCGCCGCATCGTGCTTTCGAGGACCTATCGTCTCAGTTCGCAATTCGATGAGAACAATTCCAAAATTGACCCCGAAGCGCAGTTTCGTTGGCGCATGAACCGTCGCCGCCTTTCAGCCGAAGAAATCCGTGACACTCTACTGGCGGTCAGTGGCAATCTGCATAAAAAGGCCGTAGACTGCCCTCTTCCGCCGGCTGCGTTGAAGGACACAGCACTCAACAAGGCGAAGTTTTCAATCGACGAAATCAACAACGCTCCGGTACGAAGCGTTTACCTCCCTGTTTTCCGTGAAGAGGGACTGAACGGATTTTTTGAGGTATTCGACTTCGCCAATCCTGGTTTTACTTCCGGTAAACGCCACGTAAGCACGCTTCCGGCGCAGGCGCTCTTTCTCATGAACAGTCTCTGGGTCATGCAGTACGCCAGGGACACAGCACAGAGCTTGCTTTCCGAGGATCATGAAAATCCTCACGATACTCTCGAAGCGGCATTCCAGCGGATTCTCGGCCGCCCGCCGCTCGCCGTCGAATCCCGGTTGGCCTTGGACTATCTTGAGACCGGAAGGACCGCAGACTCCGAAGAGGCACGACGTGAAGTCTGGCCTAACCTGATCCATTCACTTTTTGCATCCTTGGATTTCCGATACTTGAACTAAGCCAGGAAAACTATGTCCCCATCAAACACTCATTTGGCTTTCGACTCCGGTGACCTGTCACGCCGCGAGATGTTGAGACGAACTGCCTGCGGATTCGGCTCGCTGGCGTTGGCAGGAATATCCGCCGACACAGCTATCGCGACAAATCGACCGAAGCCCGTAAACCCATTATCACCTATACCACCACATCTCACTCCCAAAGCTGAGCGCATCATCTTCATCTTCATGCAGGGGGGGCCAAGCCATGTCGATACCTTTGACTTCAAGCCGAAGTTGATTGAGGACCATGAAAAGGAAGTTCCTATTATGGGCTATCGCTTCAACGATTTCCGCACCATGACCCAACGGACCATGATGAAGCCACTGTGGGATTTTAAGCAGTATGGACAATGCGGTCGATATGTGTCCGATCTTTTCCCGAATGTGGCACGCCACGTGGACGACCTGTGCTTTCTTCACGGTATGCATACCGAAGGCGTGGCCCACGGTCCGGCAACACTGTTTCTCCATACCGGATCCATCAACCAGATCCGCCCCTCGATGGGCAGTTGGATCAGCTACGGACTCGGCACGGTAAACGAGAACATGCCCTCCTTCGTGACCTTGATGCCGACCGAACGGATGGGAGGTCCCCAGAATTACGGCAATGCATTTCTGCCGGCGGTCCACCAGGGCACCTCAATCGGCAGAGCGAACATGCCGGCCTCCGAGGCTCGAATCAAAAACATTGCCAACCCGAACCTCTCGGCTTCCGCACAAGCGCGACAGTTTCGGTTTCTACAGGACCTGAACCGAGCGCAGTTCAAGAAATCGCCCAACGAAAGCGAACTGGAAGCCGCCGTCAATTCATTCGAACTCGCCTACCGGATGCAGCTCAAAGCACCCGGTCTGTTGGAACTTTCCGGTGAATCGGAATCAACCAAACGTCTTTACGGGATCGGCGAGAAACCCACGAATGATTTCGGAAAACAGTGTCTGATGGCTCGTCGATTAACCGAGTCCGGCGTCCGCTTCGTGCAAGTCAATTACAGCGACAATGACGGCGGAAATCCTCGCTGGGACCAACATTCAAACATGCCCCTTCATGAGACGCACGCCAGGGCTGTCGATAAGCCGATCGCAGGACTCCTGGCGGATCTAAAATCACGCGGCCTACTCGAAAACACCCTCGTTTGGTGGGGTGGCGAATTCGGACGCACGCCGTTTTCTCAAAACAAGGACGGTCGCGACCACAACTCCAACGGTTTCACCGTTTGGTTAGCCGGCGGCGGCGTCAAACCCGGTATAGCTTACGGTTCGACAGACGAGTACGGTTACATGGCCACGGAGAATAAAATTCACATGCACGACCTGCATGCAACCATTCTTCATCTCATGGGGCTAAACCACAAGAACCTCACCTACCGGCATGCCGGCCGCGATTTCAGATTGACCGATGTCTACGGACAGGTTGCCACAGAGATTATTGCCTGAAGCAATCAGCACCCGGATTAAGCCCAGGGGCAATGTCACTGACTTAAGGCATTTACGGAAAACCAAAAATTGGAGATTCTAAAATGAATGGATCGGCGTCGATTCACCTAAAGGTTGGAGTTCACGCTTCAGCGTGTTTTCAAATCAGTTCCAGACACGCTGAAGCGTGAACTCCAACGGATACCCTGTTTCAGCTTAAGTCAGTGACATCAATCCTAGGGGAGAGCGAACGCTTAAAAAAGACAGGATGCCGGTAGGGGCCCAGTGAATTCAACTTCACTGGCGAATCGCGGGCTTAAGTGTAGCCGTATAAATCCATCCTCCACAGATCCTCGCAAGGCACTGCGGCCATATCCATGCGAATTCATATGTGCACGGATCCAAACGATCTGGTTCGGGGCAATCGGCACGGGACCTCCTCGCCGAACAAAAGGTTGTTCGGCAACATGACTGTGGGCCAGGATCCGGCGATAAAGCAATTCACCGGATTCGCTCAGAATTTTCCACCAATCCGCGTATTGGTCACATCCTAGATCTGGACTGGATACTTCCACTTCGACAGTGTAGGCACCGGAATTCCCGGCCGCATCCGCAGAAAGAACCGTAGCAAAACGATCGGTTGAGATGTCACGAGATCGGTAAAACAATGCCGGTTCATCAGCGGAAACGGTCAGGGCCGATTGATTATTGGCATCGAACTTTTCAAAAAGGACGAGTGCATCCCAGACACCTAAATCTGGAGTGGATTCTAAAACATAATCCTGTCCCGACGATCCGGATAGCTCGAGCGAAAACCGCTTGTTAACGCCTTCAACTCGTCGAATCGAAAAAAGCGCACTTCGATCAGGTGATTGCCAAATCCGCAGATGGCCATCGGAACGCCCGACCGCCAGAGCCAACCCTCCATCCGAAGTATTTACAACCATCGGGTTACCGGAAAGACTGCCACCGATGGGAAGAGAATAAATCAGCTTTGCTCCATCCCTATCATGACGAATTATCCCCAGAGAATTTCGGGCATCATTCGGAACCAGTACCGCAGCCCGACCGCTTCGAGTGAAGTCTCCCGTCATGCCCAGATCAAGGTTGCGTGATCCAATCCGGTGCGATGTGAAACCCTTGAGGAAGACAGACCTTACCAATTCCTGGTTCCTGAGTTGAAAAAACTGTAAGGTCCCACCGACGTGAGGCGTTAGAATATCCACCAATTCCATCTCACCCTCCGGACCCAGCGCAGCAACCGGCATCTGGTTTCGCCATCGAAATCCTCTTCCAATAGGAGCGCTTTCTGCAATCAGATTTCCTTCTTCGGAATAGACGACCAGTTTTGCCCCTTCAAGCGAATCCGAAACAGTAACCACAATTTCCCTTTTTCCGTCTTGATCGAAATCCACCCAGAGGGGAGCAATCCCCTCGATGACGAATGGTGTATTCACCTCGATGTTGGAAACAATACGAGGCTCCGAGGAAGCATTCACTAATACGATTCGAGACGCTTCCAGAGAATCTCCCAACACTCCATGAGGATAAACTGAGGTTGGCGATGCCAGAAAAAGAAGTCTCTCTTTTTCATCCACCAGGATTTTGGCATCCGGTAACGCATCGATTTCCAGGGAAACGGTTTCAGAGCCTTTTCCTATCACCAGAGAACCCTCTCTCCCGATGTAGCCAAATTTCCCTTCTTGATTCAATAGAACCGGATGAGACCAGGGACTCGAATCTTCAAGAGGTGACAGAAGCCGTGGACCCTCATCGGACAGATACAGCATTGGAGGCATACCCACAGGAAGAACCGACGGAGAAATCGAGATCTCCTGAATTGAGGACCCGCTTACCTGAAAGCCCTGAACCGTTCCATTCTCCAAAACAACTGCCCATACAACAGCATCCTTCCACGGGATCCCGACCAACCATGCCGGAGCACCCTTCAGCTTGATATCCCGGGGAACCGTTTCAAGAAAGTGCGTCGATCCATTAATGAAGCGATTTCCATCAGAACGAATGTGCGTCAGACCCGACGAACCCAACACCCAACACCCAAGATCCGGAGTCACCGGATGCCGTCGTAATTAGCTTTCCTGTATCAATGATGCAAAACAAACAAATCAATAAAGGGAATTTTCCGACTTTAACAAGTTGGAGAAAAATCGAGGGTGCCACAGTCATAAACATAGCCCGATGGAGCCGAAGAATAGAATAGGGATTTTCACGACAAATAAAACAGTAAAATACAGACCTCTCTCCTGTCTTTTGAATGTAGGAAATTTCAAAAATTCATATTACTAAAAGCGGTCATGTTCTGTTACGATTTCATTGAAATCATGAGAACAAACAGATTTTCCCTATGCCTCCTGGCACTATCTCTGATCCTCCAAGGTTGTAGCGAACGGCCCGAATTCAAGGCCATCAAGACCGGGGCGAAACAAGGCAACGCTGCCGATCAATATCGACTCGGCTGGAATTACCGAACCGGTAATGACGTCGGACCGGACGAAGAAGTGGCGATGAAATGGTTCCATAAAGCAGCTGATCAAAACCATTTGAAATCACAGGTCACCCTTGGTTACATCTATTTGGAAGGCAATGGTGTTGCCCAGAACTCGAAGGCAGCATTCAAATGGTTCCAAAAGGCAGCGGCTCAGAATTCTCCTCAAGGGGAATTCCTGTTGGGAAAAATGCACCTCAATGGAAGCGGCACTGAACCCGATGTAAAAGAAGCCATGAGATGGTTCCATAAAGCCGGACGCAAAGGAAACCACATGGCTCTGTTCTACCTGGGACGAATCCATGAAGAGGGGCGTGAGGTGAAATGGAATGTCGTCGAAGCCTACAAATTCTATATATTGGCAGAACGCGGAGATGCCATAAAACGGTTGGCCAAATCAATGACTCCAGCACAAATCAGCGAAGCAGTGAAATACGCCGTTGATTTCTGAATTACCTATAATGATTTGCTGTAGCGTCGGCTGTCCTCAGCCGAAAATACCGCTGGTTCACTGAAAATGCGCTGAGGACAGCGCACGCTACAGTTCAAGGTGTTATCCCGTAATCTCCCCGCATTTTTAATTACTGATCCGGGTCGCCGTTTTGGATCTGAAGAGGGATAAGAAAAACCCAATCCGGGGCTTGACACCTACTGTATTCACAGTAGATTAACTACTGTATTTACAGTAGCCGAACAATTGACATGCCAAACAATCCCAAACCATCCAACCAGGAAACAGTCATTCTATCCCTACT
>DUCD01000524.1:49172-49578 GCA_012959985.1 Verrucomicrobiales bacterium
CATGACAGCCCGGGAAGTCATGGACGCCATGCCTGACGGCAAAAAGCGGGCTTATACCTCAATTTTGTCAGTTTTGCAGTCCATGGAACGAAAAGAACTTGTTGATCACAAGACCGAGGCCAAGGCCAATCGATATCGTGCCGTGGCAGTCCGTAATAAAGTAATAGGGAATTTAATGCAGACGATGGTAAAGAATGTCTTTGGAGGAAATCCATCAGCTGTCATGCAAAGCCTGCTGACGGAGACGGAAGTCGGAGAGGATGATCTGAAGGAAATGGGACGACTTCTACGCCATTACAAGAAGAACAAACCGTCCGACAAGGGGAAATAAAATGGAATCTTTACTGAATTCGACTGATATCCTGGAAAGAACAGGACTGACCTTGATCCACTCTCTTTGGCAGGC
>DUCD01000524.1:49631-50791 GCA_012959985.1 Verrucomicrobiales bacterium
AATAATTCCGTCAAGAAAAACAGTCCTGCGCTACAATTTGGGATTTGCCGCCTTGGTTGGATTCCTGACGAGCATCCTGATGACCTGGTCCTGGCTTGGCATGGAACCAGAATTGCCGGCAGATCCTGATCGTAAAAGCAATACGGTCTTTGCAACGGCACAAGACGCTAGCTCCGGGGGACTTTCGGAAGGCTCAAGTAATCGGCCATTACCGACTGCCCGAGAAACAAGCTTGCCCACATCCTCGTTACTTTCCGAAAATCTGGTAATCTTAAAACCGTGGGCAGTCTGGATCACTCCATTCTGGGCCATCGGAGCGATACTGATGCTGATCCATACTTTCCGGACGACTCTGGTCGTTTCCCGAATTCGAAACGAAGCGGTTTCCCTATGCGATCGCACATTAGACCTCATCAATGATGAATTCCGACAAGCATTGAGAATTGCCCGACCGGTAACGATCCAACTCTCCCAGGAAATTCTAAGCCCCGCCGTCATGGGGATTCTGAAACCGGTCATCCTTTTCCCTGCCAGCATGTTGAATCATCTCCCCACCGAGCAGATGAAGGCCATACTGGCCCACGAACTGGCCCATATCCGCCGGAATGATTACCTGGTCAACCTGGTGCAGCGAGTAATTGAGTCCCTCTTCTATTTCAACCCCTTTGTCTGGTTGATTAACCGACAAATTCGTAATGAACGAGAAGCCTGCTGCGATGCTGTGGCGGTCAAACTTACCGGTGAGAGAGAATCCTATGCCGAGACGTTAATTTCCGTGACGCAATTTCTGAACAACTCAAATCTTCCTGCCGACGCTCTCCCTGCATTCAGCGGAAACGCGAAACCTTCCGGTTTGATCGATCGATTCAAAAGACTCCTGGATCCGCAATATCAACCACGACTGGGATTGCGCCTTTCAGGACTGTTAACAACCCTTCCTGTCGTCGGATTGCTGTTGTTCGGGCTCCACAAAGGATCGGATCAGGCGGTGGCATTCGCAGCAAAATTTCTGACTGACAAGGAAAGGGTGGCCGCTATCCAAACCCTTCAGAAAGATGCTCCCACTCCCCTCATTCCCGGGGACATGGAAAACTATCCCAAAGTGCGTGTGACCGGGAAAGTCATCATGGAGGATGGTTCCCCCATTCCTGAGGACAAGG